>DASXKT010000323.1:0-19224 GCA_036496685.1 Phenylobacterium sp. | reverse complement strand
CACATTCAACGCTCGCGAGTCATTGATCTCTAGGGAATCGCTAAGAAAGACGTCGAAGAACCGCCTCTGTGATCCGTTCGCAGCGGGCGCCGAGGAAAGGGTAGGCGCCGACCATCACGTCGGCGAGCTGGGCGTCCAGCGCCTCGCGCAAGCGCCTCCTGGCGCGGTGCAGGCGGGTCTTCACGGTCTCCACCTTCAGGCCCAGATGGCTCGCGGTCTCCTCGGCGCTGAGCTCCTCGATCTCGCGCAGGATGAACACCAGCCGGAAGGGTTCGGGCAGGGCGTCGACCGCATGTTCGAGCAGGCGGCGGATCTGGGCGCGGGCGGCGTCCGCCTCGGGCCCGTCGGTCCGGGCGATACCGGGAAAATTCAGCACCTGGGCGCTCTCCTGCGCGGCTTCCAGCTCGTCCAGATCGACGGTGACCCTGCGCCGGCGCAGGCGCCCATGGGCCTCGTTGAGCACGATGCGGGTGAGCCAGGTTGCGATACCGGCTTCGCCGCGGAAGCCTTCCAGGGCGCCGAAGGCGCGGACGTAGGCCTCCTGCAGCACGTCCTCGGCCTCGGCCTCGTCGCGGACGATGGCGCGCGCGATACGGAACAGGCGCTGGTTGCAGCGGGTCATGATCGCCCGGAACGCGTCCCGATCGCCGGCGCGGGCGCGGGCGACGAGATCGGGCTCGGCGAGGCCGGCGTAGTCCAGGGCGTGAATGGCGCGCATGGCGGCTCCTCAATTACCGCTTGGATGCCTGGAGGCCGACAGAAGTTCCCGGGAACCTTCGCATGCCCGCCCCATCAAATCCCATGGACCGCCGCACCTGGCGGGACAGTTGGGAGACCGAACATGCTGAAGGCCCTTGGATTTGCCACCGCCCTGACCCTCGCCGCGTCCGGCGCCTATGCGCAGGCGCCCAATGACGCCCAGATCGCCCACATCGCCTACACCGCCGGCAAGATCGACGTCGCCGCCGGCCAGCAGGCGCTCGCCAAGTCGCAGGACAAGGCGGTGCGCGACTTCGCCCAGGAAATGGTCCGCGACCACACCGCGGTGAACGACCAGGCCCTGGCGCTGGTCAAGAAGCTGGGCGTCACGCCGCAGGACAACCCGACCAGCCAGTCTTTGTCGAAGGACGGCGCCGCCAAGCTCGCTAGCTACTCGAAGCTGAGCGGCAGGGCCTTCGACAAGGCCTACGTCGACAACGAGGTCGCCTACCACAAGACGGTCAACAGCGCGCTGTCCACGACGCTGATCCCGAACGCCAAGAATCCGGAACTGAAGACCCTTCTGCAGACCGGGCATAAGCTGTTCAGCGAGCATCAGGCCCACGCCGAACAGTTGGCGATGAAGCTGAAGTAGGACGCCGCGGTGAAGGTCCCACGCCTCTGGTTCGCGCGGTTGGCCGCAGCGGCGTTGATCGCCCTGCCGGTCACGGCTGCGGCCAATGCTGTCTACAAGGCCTCGGCCAAGCCGCCGGTCGTGCACGTGGTGACGCTGCAGGACATGAAGTTCGGCCCAATGCCCCCGCACGTGCGGGTGGGCGACACCATCGAGTGGGCGAATGACGACATCTTCCTGCACTCGGCCACCGCCGCGGACAGGAGCTTCGATGTCGAGCTGAAGCCCAAGGCGCATATGTGGACGACGTTCCACAAGGCGGGGACCTTTCCTTTCTCGTGCCGCTACCACTCGGGCATGACGGCGACGCTGGTGGTGGCGCCGTAGGACCGCTAATCCTCCCGCGGCGTTTGGCGTGGAGGAGTCCTGGATGGCCGGAGGGTGGCTGATCGGCGTGTTGCTGGAGATCGCCGGCGAGCCCGCGCCCCTGCGCCACTACTTCGCCGTCGGCCACGAGGACCAGGCGAAGTCCGAGTGGACCGCCGTGGATTACGCCGGGCGAGCCGGCCGCGTGGCGTCGAGCCCGATCGGCGGCCAGGAGCCGGTTGAAGCGATCCGGGCGCTTACCCCCGCGCGGATGAAGACCATGGGCCTCGGGCAGGGGGAAGTCCGCGAACTCGGCTGGCGCCACCCCCGCCGCTGGCTGATGAGCTAGCCCGCCGTCACCCGCAGCGCGCCGGCGCCGGATCCCGCGCACGGCGCCCGCGGTCCGAGCGGGCCGATGAGCAGGACGGGGCCGCCCACGGGCGTCGCCTCGCAGTCGGCGGCGCTGGCGCCGGGCGAGGCCACGAAGCGCCGGGCTTGGGCGATGTCCTGCGGGCGCATGGTTCTGGCGAGCGTCGCAAGGGCGCGCTCCGCGTCGCCGCGCGTGACCTGGTCGGCGGCGGGGTTGGACGCGGCGAGCGCGGTCCAGACGTAGGCGCCGACTGGGTCCTTGGGCGCACTCCGCCCTTCCGCGTAGACCTGGCCGAGCCGCAGTTGCGCGTCTGCCCGGCCCTGTTCGGCCTCGCGGCGAAGCTGTGTGACCGCAAGCTGGGCCGGCGTCGGGTCGGCGACGAGCCACTCGAGGCCGGGCGGACGCCGGGCCGCGCGCTGGGCGTCGGTGGGAATCTCAAGGTGGAGATGGGCTCCCTGCCCGCCGTGGGCGCCCTCGGCGAGTAGCTTGAAGGGCGCGCCGGCGCGACGCAGCTTTTCGGCCGCCTCCGTGGGGCTGAGACCGTTGACCACCAGGTCGTAGGCGCCGGCGTCGCCGGGCTTTCCCATGGAGTGATGCGAAAGGACGCCGGGCGGAACAGTGAGCGCGCCCTGGGCGCGAAGTTCGTTCTCGCGCTCGGGGGTGCGATAGCCGCCGGTCTCGCGCCAGTTCTGAGCGCCGAACACGGTGTCCATGGTGGTGTGGACCCGGTCGCGAGTTGTGTCTTCAGCTCGCGCACTGCCTGACGCAGCCGCCAAGGCGATGATCGCGACCAGCGCGGCCCTGACCCTCACAGCCCCTCCGTGGCGTCGCCAACAGGTAAGTAGAGCTTAAGCCGGGGCGGCCGTGCGGGGAAGTGGGGGTATCCTTATCGGGTCCACTGGGCCAGCCAGTCGGCCAAGGCCTGCGGGGTCATGTGGCGGGCGTCTTCCAGGGCGGACACGCGGCCGCCATCGAGGAGCTTGTCGGTCTTGGGGTCGACGACCAATAGGGCCGGGACGCCCGCAAGGCGCTCGGTGATGCCGTAGTGGGCGGGAATCTGCAGGTTCTTGTCGAAGCGGCCGACGTCGACGAGCACGGTCTCATAGTGGCGATCCACGAAGGGCTTCACGTCGGAGCGTTCCATGGTGGCGCTGAGTATCCGGCAATCGCCGCACCAATTGCCGCCGAGGTCGATGAGCAGGAGCTTGCCCGACGCCTTGGCGCGGGCCTTCGCCTTGGCGACCTGCGCGTCGGCGTTGGCCGCCTCGTCGTAGGGATAGGGCAAGGGCGTTTGCAACTCGGCGAAGCTGGCGATGCCTACCTTTGGCGCAGGCGCCGAGGCGGCCACGGTGGGCGCTGCAAGGAGAAGCATCAGCAGGATTGAAGCGGCGCGACGGATCATCGGGTCTTCCAGTTTGAGAATCTGCCCAAATGGTCAGCGCCTGGAAAGGATGTCGCGCCAGAATTCCAAGCTAGGCTATCTGGAAATCTTCGAACGCGATCCGCGTTCTTCCAGGTCGCCCGCGTTGAGCCGCCCGTCGATTCCGGCCATGATGGGTGACCAGGCTGACCACATCGGGGGTCGGAGGGGGGCATGTCGGCGCTCACTGAGGCAAACTCGGTCGATGAGCCATTGCGCGAGCTTTTCCACAGTTCGCGGGACGGTGTTTTCGTGTCCGATCCCCAGGGCCGGTACGTCTATGTGAATCCGGCGGGCGCCGCCTTGCTGGGCTTTGCCAACGAAGAGCTGATCGGACGCTCCGTCGTCGAGGTGATCCACGCCGACGAAGTCGCGCGTGTGGAGGCCTGGCGCGCCAGTCAGCCGACCACGCCGCAACGCGGCGAATGGCGGCTCAGGCGTCGCGACGGCAGCTGGGTCGACGTCGAGATCAGCGCCCATGTGCTCGCCGACGGCCGCTGGTTCAGCATGGTGCGCGACATCACCGAGGCGCGGGAGAGCGAGGAACGCCTGAAGCTGCTCGCGCGCGAGGTCGACCATCGGGCGAACAACCTGCTGGCGGTGGTGCAGGGCGCGATCTCGCTGTCCAACGCCGCGACGCCCGCCGCTCTGAAAGAGGTCCTGCTCGGCCGCGTGTCGGCGCTCGCCCGGGCGCACCAGTTGTTGGCGGGTGGCCGCTGGGTAGGGGCTGACCTACGCCGGCTCGTGGAGGAGGAGCTCTATGCCTTCGCCAGTGATGGCGACGGCCGCGTGACCATCGAGGGAGAGCCCTTCGCCCTGTCGCCAGCCGCCGCCCAAGGGGTGGCGATGGCGATCCACGAGCTCGCCACCAACGCTGTGAAGCATGGGGCGCTATCGACGCTGAGCGGCCGGGTGGCGGTGTCCTGGACCCAGGCCACCGAAGTGGCGCCCGCTGTGATCACCTGGCGCGAGGCCGGCGGCCCGCCGGTGCGCGAACCGGCGCGGCGTGGGCTCGGCATGAGCGTGCTGGAACGGGCGCTCCTGGGCGCGGTGGGCGGCCGCACGCGGGTCGAATGGGCTCCCGAGGGCCTGATCTGCGAGCTCTGGCTTGGTCGAACCACGGTGGCTCCGGCCCAGTGAGGCCTGCCCAGTGACGCCGGTCACCCCCTCGTGACCGGAATTGAAGCATTGGCATAGCAAGGTTAGGCTACCGCCGATATTTCCAGTCACTTGCACGGGGGCAAGCATGCGCAAACTCTCCTCAGCCGTCGCCATCGGGCTGACCGCCGTCCTCGCCGCCCAGCCGGCGTTCGCCCAGTACGGAATGGACAAGAAGGGGCCGAAGAACGCCGCCACCCCGGAGCTGCCGCAGTGCGCGCAGCCGCTGGGCCGCGCTGCGATCCGCGAGCCGCAAAGGGACTGGTGGACGGGCCTTGGCCTCTCCAATCCGGAGACGCTGATCAAGCTGTTCGCCTCGCGCTCTAACTGCCTGCGGATCGTCGACCGCAACGGCGGGTTGGCTATGCGCAACGAGGAGGCGGCGCTCGGCGCCTCGGGCGACCTGCGCCGGGGCTCCAACATCGGCAAGGGCCAGGTGGCCGGCGCCGACTTCTTCATCGTGCCGGACCTGGCGAACAGCAACAGCAACTCCGGCGGCAATAGCATCGGCGCGGTCGCCGGCGCCTTCGGGTCGCGGCTCGGCGGGCTGGGCGCCCTGGCCGGCAGCCTCCACACCAAGAAATCGGAAGCCCAGGCGCTGATCACCCTCGTCGACGCGCGCACCACCGAGCAACTCTATGTCGCCGAGGGCGTGTCGCAGAAGACCGACGTGTCGTTCGGCGCGGGGGGCGGCGGCTATGGCTGGAGCGGCTTCGCCGCGGCAGCCGGCGGCGGCTACGCCAACACCGATATCGGCAAGGTGGTGACCGCGGCCTACTTCAACGCCTTCGTCGACCTGATCGGCTACATGCAGCGCGGCGCGCCCACGGGCCAGCAGGCGAGCCAGGCGGCCGGGGTCCAGGCTTACTCGGTCAAGCAGTCGGTCGCCTTGCGCAAATCTCCCTCGCCTCAGGCGCAGCTGGTTCGCAGCTTCAACCCTGGCGACATGGTCTATCCCACCGGCCAGAAGAACGGCATCTGGTGGGAAGTCGACGACGAGAACGGCAACCGCGGCTGGATTTCGTCAGCGATGATCAGCACGCACTAGGCCTGCAGATCCCTTCTCCCCCTATCGGAGAAGGTGGCCTGCGGAGCAGGTCGGAAGTGGGGTCTCTCAGAACCCTCGGCGCACCCCGCTCGGCGGGCTCGCGCCGATGGCGGAGCAAAACCCCACATCCGGTCCCCCTTCGAGCGACACCTTCTCCACAAGGGGAGAAGGATCCTGAGCAGTGATTCGGCGCGCGCCTAGCCGCACCTGGAAGCAGTGCGCGCCTGCGGCCGGGCCACTACAGTCGAGCCCAGATATAAAAACGTCGACAACCCGACAGTCATGTCGCTGGCGATCGCCGCAAGCAGCTTGGCTGTCTTTCAATATTTCTGCCTATTTCGATCTCTCCAGTCGGAAATGTCGAGTACTCGACAATCACCAGAACGCGGCATCGATAACTTGAAACCTATACCGTATCGCTGCGTTTCGGTCCCCGATGCAAAAACCCTTTCCCACTGTGCAGAACCGACGGATCGAGGCGCTGTCCGGCGAGGATCTGGGGCTGATCGCGTCGCAGCTGACGCTGATCGACCTCCAGCGTGGACGGCTGCTCTACGACCCCGGCGACATGATCGATGTCGTCTACTTTCCCCATGACGGCGTGATCTCGCTGATGACTCTGATGGAGAACGGCGCGGCGATCGAGAGCGCAACCATCGGCCGTGAGGGCGCCTTGGGCCTGATGGCGGCGGTGGCGCCGCGTCAGTCGCTGTCCCGCGCTATTGTCCAGACGCCTACCCGGGCGTCCCGCATCAGCGCGAGCCAGCTGCACGAGGCCTGGTCGAAGAGCCCACGGATTCGCGACCTTGTGGACCGCCATAGCGAGGCGCTGTTCGGCCACGCCATCCAGTCTGTGGCGTGCAACGCGCTGCATTCGGTCGAGGCCCGCTTCTGCCGCTGGCTCCTGACCTGCCACGACCGTATCTCCACCGACACCGTGGCCCTGACCCAGGAATTCCTGGCCGACATGCTGGGCGTGCAGCGAACGACCGTGACCGCGGTGGCCAGGGCGCTGCAGGAAAAGGGCGCCATCCGCTATCGTAGGGGCATCGTCGACATCATCGACCGCACCGTGCTCGAGCAGCTCGCCTGTGAGTGCTACGGCGTGATCCGTCGGACCTACGAGCGGCTGCTGCCGGAGGAGTAGGCTCCCCCTCCACCCTTGTGTGTCGCCGAGCCCCCTTGCGCAGGGGCGAAAATCCCGCTTGTTCAGCCGCAAGCAGGATTGAACCTGCGCCTCAATATTTGCGCATCACGAGAAATCCAGATGACCCCCGTTCGCCGACACATCTTGCTGGCTGCTGCCGCCCTGACCGCGCTGGGCGCGGCCCCGGCGTTCGGCGCGCCTAAGGCCCCGAAGGCGGGGCCCGCGGGCCCCGCCGCCGAAGCGGCGGTTCCGGCCGCTGATCTCGCCTCGCCGAAGTACGGGACCTGGGGCTTCGACCTCTCCGGCATGGACACTTCCGTGAAGCCCGGCGACGACTTCTTCGCCTATGCGAACGGCAAGTGGGCGCATCGCACTGAGATCCCCTCCGACCGCACCCGGTTCGGCAACTTCGACAAGCTTTCGGTGCTCTCGGAGAGCCGCGCCCACGCCATCGACATGGACGCCGCCGCTGGCCGGCTGACGGACCCCGACGGAGCCAAGATCGGCGCGGCCTACGCCTCGTTCATGAACGAGGCCCTGGCCGACAAACTGGGCGCGAAGCCCCTGCAACCGGAACTGGCGCAGCTGCGGGCGGTGAAGACCAAGGACGACCTTACGGGCCTGATGGGCAAGGCCAACGTCACGGGCTTCACGACAATCTTCCCGGTCGGCATCTCGCTGGACGCCAAGAGCCCGCAGAAATACGCGGTGATGGCCGGCACCGGCGGCCTGGGCCTCCCCGACCGCGACTACTACCTGCAGGCCTCTTTCGCGGAGAAGAAGGCCAAGTACCAGGCCTACGTGCAGCAGATGCTGACCCTGGCGGGCTGGGAGAAGCCGGCGGAGAACGCCAAGGCGATCGTCGACTTCGAGACCAAGCTGGCGGAAGCCTCGTGGACCCGCGTGCAGCGGCGCGATCGCGACAAGACCTATAATCCGGCGACCCCGGCCGAGCTCAACGCCATGACGCCGGGCCTCGACTGGAACCGCTATCTCGCCGCGCAGGAACTGCCGGGCGTGCAGCGCGTGGTGGTGACCACCAACACCGCCTTCCCGAAGTTCGCCAAGGTCTATGCCGAGACCCCGCTCGAGACGTTGAAGGCCTGGCAGGCGTTTCACCTGACCGATGGCGCCGCGCCTTATCTCTCGAAGCCCTTCGTCGAGGCGCGCTTCCAGTTCCGTAACAAGGAACTGGCCGGTCAGCCGGAGCAGCAGCCGCGCTGGAAGCGTGCGGTGGCCTTCACCAACGACACGATCGGTGAGTCCGTGGGACGGGTCTATGTCGCCCGCTACTTCCCGCCGGAAGCCAAGGCCAAGATGGACGCCCTGGTCGGCGACATCCACACCGCGCTCCAGGCCCGCATTGAGAAGCTGGACTGGATGGGCGACGCTACCAAGGCCAAGGCGCTGGAGAAGCTCTCCAAGTTCACGGTGAAGATCGGCTACACCGCCAAGTGGCGCGACTACTCCAAGCTGGCGCTGAAGGCCGACGACCTCTACGGCAACGCCCAGCGGTCCGGCGCCTACGAGTGGCGGCGCGAGGTTGCGCGCCTGAACGGCCCCGCCGACAAGTCCGAGTGGGGCATGACGCCTCAGACGGTGAACGCCTACTACAACTCGGTGAACAACGAGGTGGTGTTCCCAGCCGCGATCCTGGCCCCGCCGTTCTTCGATCCCAACGGCGACCCGGCGATCAACTACGGCGGCATCGGCGGCGTGATCGGCCACGAGATCAGCCACGGCTTCGACGACCAGGGCCGCAAGTCCGACGGCGACGGTGTGCTGACCGACTGGTGGACCGCCGAGGATGCGGCCAAGTTCAAGGTGCAGACCGACCGGCTGGACGCCCAGTATTCGGCATTTTCGCCGCTCCCAGGCGCTCACGTGATCGGGCAGCTGACCATGGGTGAGAACATCGGCGACATGGGCGGATTGTCACTGGCGCTCGACGCCTACCACGCCTCGTTGCACGGCAAGCCTGCGCCGGTGATCGACGGCTTGACCGGCGACCAGCGGGTGTTCCTCGGCTGGGCGCAGGTGTGGCGCGAGAAGATCCGTGACGAGACGCTGCGCCAGCGCCTGGTCGTCGATCCGCACTCCCCGGCGGTCTACCGGGTGAACGGGACGATCCGCAACATCGCCGGCTGGTATTCGGCATTCGACGTCCAACCCGGCGACAAGCTCTACGTTGCGCCGGACGATCGCGTGCATATCTGGGTGAAATAGCGCGACGCGCCTTCCCTCCCCCTCGCGGGGAGGGAGGTCCTAGATCCCCTCGGCCACGCCCAGGAACCCGGTCTCCCTCTGTCCGCGATGGCGGTTCGTCAGCATGCGCTGGTGAAGGGCCACGATCCGGCGGCTGCCGCTCTTTTGGAAGGCGAAGGGGAAGAGGCCGTGCAGCAAGCAGGCCGCCGCTCCCACGAGCATCGTGAAGGCGAAGCCCCAGGCCGAGCCGAGGTGCTCGATATAGGTCTCGCCAACCGCCTCCGGATGGTGCGTGAACGAGCGAAACATGGCCGTCGGTCCCCTTGAAGCACTGCGCGATCATGATGGCGGAGATCTTGAGAAAATCCCTATCGCGTTCGACGTCCGCAGCGGGCCGAAGTAGAATTTCCTCCTACCGCTCGAGATCTTCAGAGAATGCATTTCTCCTGATCTCGGAATTGGCTCAATCGGTAATTCGCGAAATGGCTTCAGCCAGGATCGGCCGCTGGCCCTTGTGAATCTTCCAGAGCGCGGCGGCGGGATCGAAATAGTCCGCCCGGTCGACCTCCGGAAAACTGGCGCGGAGCCCAGAGCGCGGCGGCCATTCCATTTCGAAGGCGTTGCTGCGGAGGTCCGTGAGGTCGATATCGGCTTCGACCAACCAGGCGAGGATCAACTTGCCGCCTGACGTCGGACACGGCGTCAGGGCCAGCGGCTCGCCAACGATGGCCATGCCGAGTTCCTCGGCGAACTCCCGTCGCGCCGCCGCCCAGGTCTCTTCGCCTGCCTCCACCAAACCCTTGGGGATCGACCAGGCGGCCTCGTCCTTTCGGGCCCAGTAAGGGCCGCCGGGATGCACCAGCAGGAACTCCGGGCCTGTCGCGCGCTTGCGGTAGGCCAGTACGCCGGCGCTGGTCTCGCGCGTCATGTTCAGGGGGCAGGCTGGGCGGTGGCAAGCGCCAGGGCGCGCGGCCCGTCGGCAGCTGGGCCCGGCGGCCGCGGCTTGAGGCCGATCATCTGCCGACGCGAGTCGTAGAGCACTGAGTAGGCGTAGTAGGGCGCGACGCCGGCGTAGATCACCACTCCCAGCACCCGGGGATCCTGGCGAAAGCTCAGACGGGTGCCCTGATCGCGCAGGCCGGTAGTCAGCGCCGCCCGGGCCGCAATCCCACCGTTCGCGTCGAAGAGTTCAAGCGCGGCTGGCGTCCCATCCGGCCAGGCGGCCGCCTCCAGCCGACCATTGGCCACCGCGAGCGCGGGGCCGCCGGTGTCCAGCAACACCACGCCGCAGGCCCGCGTGCGGGTAGAGCCGTTCACGAGGCAGCCCGGGACAGCGTCGTGGAGCCCGCCGCCCCGCTGGTGGGCATAAGGCGCGGCGAGCGGGACCATGACGTAGTCCTCGGTCTCCGCCTCCGTGGGATTGAGGACGAGGCGGCCGTCGCCCTCCCCTGGCCTCGGCAGCTCGACGATCCAGCGCCGCACGCCCATCGACCTGAGCGGATTTCCGACCCGGCCCGGCGCCATGTCGATCCCGATGATGGCCTTGAAGCCCTCGCCTGGCAGGCCGTCGCTGGCGATGCCGTATTTCTCCAGCGTTGTGCGCGAGGCGGGGCACCGCGGCAGATAGGCGTAGCAGCCGATGGTTTTGATCAGATGGACCGCCGGGCGCCCCTCGACGCCGCCCATCACCACCCGCGCCTCGCCCGTCACACCCTCGTACTTCGAGCCCGAGGCGTAGCCGTAGCTTTCGGCCTCAGTGGTGGCTTGTGCATCCGCCTGCCCCAAGACGCCGGGCAGGATACGAAGGCCCGTCGAACCGGTGTCGAGGCTGGCCAACATGGCCACCGCGCCCACCTGGATCGGCACCGCGTAGCGGCGCGCGCCGTTGCTGAGCTGCGACTGCTGGATCGGCACCTCGGCGCGGGGCGCGGGCGCGGCGGCGGCCCGCGACGACAGGGCGGCGGCGAGCAGGCCTAACGACAGCGCAAACAGGCGACCGGCCATGGAGGCTCCCTCAAGACGGCGAGCTTGCAGCCGAGGAAATCCGGGGGTCAAGGCGCGGCTGTTCCGTGCTGTCCGTGACGAGCCCGGGGCACGTCTCGCGGCTACCACGCGCCGATGCACCTTGGGGTGGTCGGAACGTCGGTGTTCCTCAGATAACGCCTCGCGGGTTTTTCCCGATTGGACCCCCAGGTCGGCGCGCCTTGCATGAACGTTCGGGCGCGGAGGAGGCCCGTTCAAATGCTCATGCTACGGAGGATCGGGTCGGTCTGCGAGCGACGCACATGAAGCTGCGTTCGCTCCTGCTCTCGACCCTCGCGCCGGTGGGCGCGCTGGTGGGCGTTTCGGCGCGGGCGGCCTGTCCGGTCAACGGCAGCAATGAGGTCAACGTCTCAGGGGCGGCGGCGACCTGCGCCGTGACGCCCGGAAGCACCGTCTCCGTCGGCCGCTTAGGCCTACGGCTGGCCCGCACCTGGAGCCGCCCCGCCGACGAGGGCCCCGAGCTGACCACCGGTTGGCTCAGGCT
Source organism: Phenylobacterium sp. (assembly GCA_036496685.1). Classification (GTDB taxonomy): domain Bacteria; phylum Pseudomonadota; class Alphaproteobacteria; order Caulobacterales; family Caulobacteraceae; genus Phenylobacterium. The sequence continues at coordinate 7,650 of DASXKT010000323.1, read as the reverse complement.
AAACCTCAGCCACGAGTTCATGGACCAGCCCTCGACCACCTTTTCCTCGGAGAACGGGCCGGTGGTCTTCCAGACCGACCTCGGCTCATACTGGGCGGAGGCCAACGTCGGCCTGACCCACCAGATGAGCCGCGCTTCCGCCCTCATCGCCAACGTTGGCTACCAATGGCATCTCGACAAGGACACCCACGCCTGAACCGGAAAGCTCGGGATCAGGATCAACTGGTGAGCGGCGAAGGTGGAATCGACCTCACCTGCTACATCTATTCCGGCTGGCGCCCGCGGATCCGGGCGGCGTCACAGCGCCGCGCGTGGATGGACGGCACGCCTGAGTCGTTCGCCTATCGCTGCCTGCCGCTGAACATCGCAAATGCGCATGGCTGGGAGCTGCTCAGCCCTTGCGGCTTCGACGCCGAGTGGAACGGCGGGACCGCGGTGGACGACGTGGTGATCCGCACCGACCCGGGGGCGTCCGGGCAGCCGCCGGTGGCGCTGTTCGGCCAGGGCGTCCTGACCTTCCATGTCGACGGTCTGTTCCGCACGCCGGCGGGCTACAACCTCTGGGTCGGCGGCCCGCCCAATGCCGGCAAGGACGGGATCGCACCCCTGGGCGGGATCATCGAGACCGACTGGTCGCCGTACAGCTTCACCATGAACTGGCGTTTCACGCGGCCCGGCCAGGTCATCCGCTTCGAGGAGAACGAGCCGTTCTGCTTCCTCTTCCCGGTGGAGCGCCGTCTGGTTGAAACCGTGAAGCCGCGGATCGCCCCGATCGAGGAAGCCCCTGAGCTCAAGCGGCAGTTCGAGCAGTGGAGCGCCTCGCGCGACCACTTCCGGGCCGAGGTGGAAGCCAATCCGCCCGCCACGCCGGCGGAGAAATGGCAGAAACTCTACTACCGGGGCGTCGACGCCGACGGGAAGCCCGGGCCGGCTGACCACCGCGCCAAGCTGCGGCTGGCGGAATTTGAAGGGGCCGCGGACTTCCATCGGGAAGCCCGCCCACTGCCGGCCTGCCCAGCCGGCCCGGCGAGCCCGTCCCGAGGCGACAGCGCGTCTGCGGAAAAGCTCGAGTGGCTATTGGGCTCTTTCGAGCGGCTACGGGCGATGTCGGCGGGCAGCGTCGTTCAGCGCAAGGCCGGGGTCGGTACACAAGAGTTCCTCGACGCGCACTACGCCCCCAACTGGCCGGTCCTGCTGGCCGGCGCCGTGGAAGCCTGGCCTGCGCGGACGCGCTGGACGCCCGACTATCTGAAGACGGCGGTGGGCTCGCGTTCGGTGCAGGTGCAGGCCAACCGCGGAGCGGACGCCGACTACGAACGCAACATGGCCGCCCACACGGAAACCCTGGCGTTCGACGCCTTCATCGACCGGATAAGCAAGCCCGACGCAGGCAATGACACCTACCTGACCGCCTCCAACTCGGCCGCCAACGCAGAAGCGCTGTCGGTGCTGCACGGCGACCTGGGGTTCCTGGACGCCTATCTCACGCGCCAAGACGCCAACCCGCACGGCATGATGTGGATCGGCCCGGCGGGCACCTTCACGCCGCTGCACCACGACCTGACCAACAACCTCATACTGCAGCTCGTGGGCCGCAAGGTCGTGTTGATGGCCGCGCCGGGAGAGACGCCGAAGCTCTACAACGACCTCGGCGTCTACAGCCGCATCCGCAACCTGGCCGAGCCCGACATCCTTTCGCAGTTTCCCAAGCTCGAAGGGATTCGGATCCATCGCGTTATGCTCAATCCGGGCGATGCGCTGTTCGTCCCGCTGGGCTGGTGGCACCAGGTCACCTCGCTCGATTTCAGCGTGACGATCACCCACACCAACTTCCGGTGGCCCAACGATTTCCACACGGACTATCCGGGCTAGCCCGGCGGGCCCTACCAAGGAGCAGCGCGGCCGCGCCAGACGTAACGTTGACGCCTGACCATCGACAGGTCGTGATCGGCCACGCGCCGCTGGGGAAAGTTTATGGCCGACGGGTCAACACGGGTCGTCCTCGCCGCCCTGGCCGGCAACGGGGTGATCGCGGTCGCCAAGTTCGTGGCTGCGGGCCTCTCCGGCTCGACGGCCATGCTCACCGAGGCGGTCCACTCGCTGGTCGACACGGGCGACCAGATCCTGCTGCTGGTCGGGCAGAAGCGTGGCTCGCGGGAGGCCGACGCGACCCACCCGCTGGGCTACGGCATGGAGACCTACTTCTGGTCGTTCGTCGTCGCCCTGATGGTCTTCCTGCTGGGCGGGGTGCTGTCGATCTACGAGGGCGTGCGGCACATCCTTCACCCGGAGCCGGTGATCTCGCCATGGATTAGCCTGGGGGTCCTGGCGATCGCCGCGATCTTCGAGGGCGCCTCGTTCCGTATCGGCTATCGCGAGTACCGCCGCGTGGTGCGCGGACGACCCGTCCGACTCTGGGAGTTCATCCGGGTCTCGAAGGACGTGAGCCTGGTCTCCGTCCTGCTGGAGGATTCCGCGGCCCTGATCGGCATCGGCCTGGCCGCCGCCGGCGTGATCGGCGCCACCTTCCTGGGCCTCGCCTGGGCGGATGGGGCCGCCTCGGTGGCGATCGGCATGCTGCTGGCCTGCGTCGCGTTCGTCCTGGCCAACGAAACCCGCAGCCTCATCGCCGGCGAGTCGGTGGCGCCGATCGTCATGGAGCGGCTGGAGGAGACGCTGGGCAAGATCAACTGCATCACTGAACTGAAGGAGATCGCGACCCTGCACCTGGGGCCGGGCGCGATCCTGGTGGCCCTGACACTGGCCTTCAGGCCGAAGTCCACGACCGAGGCGGTGAACACCGCGATCTTCGAGATCACCCGCTGCCTGCAGGCGACCGATGGGCGCATCGCCTATGTCTACGTGCGACCGGATCCGCCGTCCTAGCGACGCGCGCGGACATGCGGAGTGGCGCCCCGGCGATATCAGGTCGCCACCCGATACGGCCCGCCCAGGCGAAGAGATAGCGTGGCCCCAAGGTTGGCGTGACCGCAGCACTCGGGCGGCAACCGGGCGGACACCGGCATGAGCGTACGAGACATGTTGCGCAAATTCCGAAGGATCGGGCGCGCAACGACGGCGCCGCGCTTGGCTGCGGTCGTGCTCGCGCTGCAACTGGCGGCCGCCGGGTGCGCCACGCCGGTTCGACAGGAAGCTGTGCCGCCGACCGCCAGCGTGAATGTCCTGCCCGGCTCGGAGCACGTCCGGTTCCTTGTGTTCCGGGGCACCGACGACTTCGCCGACGAGGCCAGGCGCTCATTGGCGAAGGAACGGGCATGGCTGGCCAGTCAAGGCCGCCAGGGTGAGACGCCACGGGTCAACCTTCTGGCGATCTCCGGCGGGGGCGACAGCGGAGCCTTCGGCGCGGGCCTCCTGAAGGGCTGGAGCCAGTCAGGAACCCGTCCGGAATTCAGGGTCGTGACCGGGATCAGCACTGGGGCCCTTATCGCGCCGTTCGCCTTCCTGGGGAGCCGCTACGACCACCTGCTGGAACAGTTCTACACGCAGACCCCAGCGGATGAGATCATCCGGCCGCGAAACATAATCGCCGCCTTCTTCGGCGATGCGCTGGCGGATACGACGCCCCTCTACAAGACCGTCTCGCGCTTCGTCGACCAGCCCCTTCTCGACCAGATCGCCGCCGAATACGCCAAGGGCCGCGTCCTGCTGATCGGCACCACCAACCTCGACACCCTCGAGCCGGTGATCTGGAACATGACGGCGATCGCGGCCAGCAAGGACCCGCAGGCGCTGCAGTTGTTTCGCCGGGTCATGCTCGCATCAGCCTCGATCCCGGGAGCATTCCCGCCGGTCATGATCGATCAGACGGTCGACGGCGTGCACTATCAGGAAATGCACGTGGATGGCGGCACCATCACCCAGGTGTTCCTCTACCCGCCCTCCCTGAACGTCGCTGAAATGTCGGCGGCCGAGGGCGTCGCCGAGCGCGAACGCAAGCTCTACATCATCCGCAATGCGCGGCTGGATTCGGACTGGATGAGCGTGCAGCGCCGGACCCTTCCCATCGCCGGGCGGGCGATCCTGTCGCTCATGCAGACGCAAGGGGTCGGCGACCTCTATCGGATCTTCGCGACCACGCAGCGCGACGGCATCGACTACAATCTGGCGTTCATCCCGGCCACCTTCACGGTGCCTCACAAGCGGGACTTCGACCCGGATTTCATGCGGCCGCTGTTCGCAACCGGCGAGTCGATGGCCGCCAAGGGCTTCCCCTGGCAGAAATATCCGCCGGGTTGGGCCTCGACGCCGATCATGCTGCGGCCGCCCAATGCCGCAGCCGCCACGACGCCGCAGTCGGCGGCGTCACCGTCGCACTAGCTGAGGGCGCTAAGCGCGCCGCGCCTACAGGTGGGCGACGTCGAGGACGGCTTTGACGAAGGCGTCCGGCGCCTCCTGCGGCAGGTTGTGGCCAATGCCGCCGCTAATCGTCCTGTGGGCATAGGGGCCCGTGAACTTCGCGCGGTAGGCCGCGGGCTCGGGATGCGGCGCGCCATTCGCGTCGCCCTCCATCGTGATGGTCGCAACCCCGATCGTGGGGGCGGCGGCCAGGCGCTGCTCATCTGCGTCGTATCGCGCCTCACCCTCGGCCAGCCCGAGCCGCCAGCGATAGTTGTGAATGACGATCGCCACGTGATCGGGATTGTCGAACGCCGTCGCGGAGCGGTCGAAGGTGGCATCGTCGAAGGTCCACTTGGGCGAGGCCAGGCGCCAGATCAGCTTGGCGAAGTCATGACGGTTCTTCTCGTAGCCGATGCGGCCACGCTCGGTGGCGAAGTAGAACTGGTACCACCACTGGAATTCCGCCTCCGGCGGCAGGGGGTTGCGGCCGGCAGCCTGACTTCCGATCAGATAGCCGCTGACCGAGACCAGGGCCTTGCAACGCTCCGGATGCAACGCCGCGATGATGTTGGCGCTGCGCGCGCCCCAGTCGAAGCCGGCCAGGATCGCCTTATCGATGCCGAGCGCGTCCATCATCGCCACGGTGTCGCGCGCGACCGCGGCCGGCTGGCCGTTTCGCATCGTCTCGGCCGCCAGGAAGCGGGTCTCGCCGTAGCCGCGCAGGTGCGGGACGATCACCCGGAAGCCCTTGCCGGCGAGCTGTGGCGCGACCTCGGCGAACGCGTGAATATCGTAGGGCCAACCATGGAGCAGGATCACGACCGGCCCATTCGACGGCCCGAACTCGGCGTAGGCGACCTCCACCACGTCGGCTTTAACGCGCCGGAGCGTCGGAAGCGCGACGGCAGCGCGCGGCGCGGCCACGGCCTGGGCTGACCCGACTGAAACGTCGGCGACAGCGGCCACCATCACAGCCGCACCCAGCATGCGGCGGCGGAACGGGTCGGCAAGCTCGGGCATCGGACACTCCAGATCATAGAAGGAAACTCGGCGAACCTATCCGGCCGCGGCGCCTCTTTCGACCACTGGCGCGGCCTTGTGCAACAGGGGCCTGTCATCAGGCCGACCGGCCTTTGCCGACGGCCGACGCAACCTGGAGCGTGCGATCGGGTTTCTTCAGGAAGCTCGGAGGCGTGATCGATGCCTGGCCATGTCCTGATGGTGGTGCAAACCTCTCCGTTGGTCACGTCCCCGGCTGTCGTGAAGCGCCTGGTCAGCGTCGCCGACCAGCTGGCGCACGACGTCACGGCGGTGATTTTCCGCCGACGCATCTGGACGAGTGAGGTCGGTCAGCTCCTCCAGGACATGGACCAACGCGTCCAAACGCTTCAGCGGACCTACGATGCGGAAGCTGAGCAGTTGGCTGAGGTCTGCGCCTCGGCGGCGGCCCAAGCGGGCCTCGCGCTGCAAATCAGCGAAATCGATCTGAACGACGATCCGATCGAGGCCCTGGCCACGCTCGCGCGCTCCCACGACTATTGCGTTCTGCCGGTCGGCGACACCGTCGAGGACGAGCTGGATATCCTCGCCGCGCTGCTCTATCGCGCCGGCCGCGCCGTGGTCCTCACCCCGGACAGCCTGCCCTCGCCGCCTGCTCCGCGCTGGGAGCGGGCCGTCGTGGCGTGGACGCCCAGCGGCCAGGCCGCGCGGGCCATGAAGGACGCCGTCCCGCTGCTGCTCAAGGCGAAGGCGGTCTCGGTGCTTGCTATCCGGGAGGATGCAACCGAGTTCGACCCAGCCAGAGCGATGGAAGCGGTGCAGTACCTGAAGAGCAGAGGCGTCAGCGCCGACATCAACTCCGTGCCGGCGGCGGGTCAGCCGGTGGGCGGGCGGATCGCGCAGTTCATGGACGAGAAGGCCGCCGATCTCCTCGTCATGGGAGCGCCGTCGAAGCCATTCCAGGCGGACTTCAAGCTGCACAGCAAGGCGATAGACGTCATCGACGGCGCGCGCTGGGTGATCATGATCTCAGCCTGACGCGCTGGTTCCTGCTGCGATCTCGCGGCCCAGATCCTGGCGCGCGCCGACAAGATGCGCCGCTGAACGCCAGGCATGGTGCGCAATGCGGTCGAGCCGACGAACGGCGTCGATCTGTGCGAGAGCGTCGGCCGCGGTCTGCGTTCCCGGCGCGACCGATGCGAGGGTCCTAGCGCGAGAGTCCCGTTCGTGGGCGTTGAGTTCTGTGGCTGCCCGCTCGAGCTCGGCGAGCGCCGCGGCGACCTCAGATGAAACACTCCAGCCGATGGAAGTGGCCCTCGGACTGAGGGCGGACTCCGAGGTGATCGAGCCGCCAACCACCTGCGCTGCGCGCATGGCGCGCGCGCCCAGCTCGACGGCGCGAAGATCGGAGGGAACGCCGGTCGCCGCCGGAAGCCCGCCGTCCGCCAGCACTTCGGCGAGGCGCGAGGCATGATCGAGAGCATGCAACGTACTTGTCTGATGAAGCCGCTCGACCTCGGTCCCGGGAGGTTCCTTTAGTTCGGACAGGAAATCCCAAACCCCCTCGAGCGCGGAAGCCGACTCGGCTGTATCAGGCGCCGCGGGTTGACGCTCGTTCGATAGCACCGCGCAGGCCGCGGTGGCGGTTGTTGTAAGAACGTGCGCTATGACGCGCCGCGCGGCCTCGACCGCGATCACCGGAGTGGCCAGCGCGCTGGGGTCGAGCGCGCGCTGGAGCGCTGTCTGCTTGGAGGGCAGGATCCGCTCCACCGTACGGGTGAACCACTGGGTCGCCGGGAGGAGCACCGCAACGCCCACCACATTGTAGGCCGTGTGGTAGGCGGCCAGCAGCGTCACCCCATCCACCGAGGCGAGGAGGGTTCTCATCAGAGCTGCCGTGAACGGAAAGGCGATCACCGCGATCAGCGCCGCTATGACCTTGAACAGCACATAGGCGAGGGCGAGGCGTTTGGCGGTGACGCCGGCGCCGATCGCGGCCAATGCCGAGCTGCTCGCCGTGCCGATATTCTGGCCGATGATCAGCGCCGCGCCCTGCTCGAGGCCCACGGCGCCGGCGAAGTACGCGGAAATGGTGACGGCGATCGCGGCCGTCGACGATTGCATGACCGCGGTCATCACCAGGCCGACGACGATCAGGGTCAGCAGACCGACGGCGCCGGCGCTCCAGCCGACACCCGGCGCGCCCAGCACCGCGGGCAGGTCGGACGGATGCAGGCTCTCGGCGAGGCCGCCCATGCCCTGCTGCAGGGTCGTGAGCCCGTAGAGCACCAG
>DASXKT010000322.1:0-7651 GCA_036496685.1 Phenylobacterium sp. | reverse complement strand
ATGGACCAGGGCCTGCGCTTCGCGATCCGCGAAGGCGGCCGCACGGTCGGCTCCGGCGTGGTTTCCAAGATCCTCAAGTAGGCCCCAAAGCCTCACAGACCTAAGCGAAGGCCGTCGGGGCGACCCGGCGGCCTTTTGCTTGGGCGGTGGTGGGCTCAGATCGACAGCTTCGGATCGCCCTCGAGCACCCGTTGCTCCAGCTTCGGCCGCTCGCCCGCCTTCCAGAGTTTGGCGCGGTGGGTGACGCGGTAGACAAGGGGCCCGCCGTCGGGCGCCGGGTTCCGCTCCAGCGGGCGCGGGATCGCCACGAACTCGGTCTCGAAGGCGTTCGCCGAGGCGCGCACGACCGCATAGCCGTGGCCGCCCATGTCGACAAAGGACAGGTGCGGCGACAGGTCCGGGTTAGACAGCGCCCGCGCCTTAGCGACGTCGCCGGACCGGGCATACTCCAGGCAGGACCGCACCCCGTGGCGAAGCAGCATGTTGATCGCAGGCTCGCCTGGGCCGCCTGGGTGGTCCGCCACGTAGAGCGACCGAATCGGATGATCCTTCTTCAGATTGTAGGTCAGCGATTCCGCCAGCCCCGGCGCGGAGATCGAGCCGGTGATGAAGGCCACGCCCACGGGCTCGAACGCCTTGGGTGGCAGGGCCTTGGCCGCCAGGCCTGCCCAGAAACTGTGCCGATCGCCCGAGACCGTGGCGAAGCCGGTGATCTTGTGGTCGCGGACGAAGTCATAGACCTCGGCGCGCTCGGCGATGCAGCCCGACCAGTCGCCCCCGCCGCCGCCGGCATAGCCCGCGCCGGGCCAGGGTTTGGTCATGCCAGCCGGCAGGTTCTGGAAATCGGCGCGCATGTCGAGCGTGCCGTTCGTGGCGCCCCAGACCTTCCATGTGGCTTTCGAGGCCTTCAGGGTCTCGAAGAACCAGGCCTTCTGCTTTTGGCCCAGCATGGTGACCGGCGGGGCGTCCTTGCGGAAGTTCGGCAGGTCCTTGCCGCCGAGCTTGATCGTCGCCGGCGCCTGTCCGCCGTTGTAGGTGCGCCCGGCGTCGAGGATTTCTGTGACCTCTTCCGGTTCCAGCACCGGGAAGTCGGGCGTGGCGAAGGCGGCGGCTTCCGGCAATTCCGACGGGTCGACCGAGCGATAGCTGTGCTGGTCGGTGAGGATGATCTCGACGTTCCGGCCGAAGCGCAGGTTGCGGTAGCCGGTCAGGCTGTCGACGGCGGCGAGGTTGTTGGGCTCCTGGCCCATGCCGTGCTCGTCATAGTGGGTGATCGGGGCGTCCACGACCTTGGGGGCGGCGAAGGCCTCCAGCGTGCCGGCCTGCTTCACCCGCGCCGGCTGGAACTCGAACCAGGCCTGGTTGGCGGCGACCTTACGAGTCTGGGCCCAGACTGTGTCGCCACCGAATTTCTCGACGCCCTGATAGCCGCGCCAGGAGAACTCGTGATTGTCCCACATGTTGACGAAGGCGAAGTGGGCGCGAGCGTCCTGCAGGTCGGGGTCGCGCAGATAGGCGCGATAGACGGCGCGGTAGTCGTCCAGCGTCGTCGGCAGGTGCATGTCCTGGAACTTGGCGCCGTGCTCGTAGCGGACGATGTCGCGCAGCCGCCGGTCGTACATCCCCTGGGGTCGGTCCTCGGGATACCAGACGATCTCGTAGATGAAGTCGCCGAGGTGCATCACGAAGTCGAGGCGGCGGTCGGGCGACGCGTGCTCGTCCTCGAAGATCATCCGCCGGTAGGCGTTCATGGCGCCCTGGTTGGCGTTCTGGCAGGAGACGAAGGCGAAGCGGACCTCGCGCGGATCGTCGAGCGCCGGCGCAGTGGTCGTCCGCCCGATCCGGCTGCCGAAACCATCTTCGCCCACGAAGCGGTACCAGTATTCGCGGGAGGGCTTGAGACCGCCGACCAGGACGCGGCTGGTCCAATCGCTGGCCGCACTGGCGGCCGCGGGGGCGGAGGCGACGACGCTCTGGAACTCGCGGTCCTCCGCCACCTCAGCGGTGAGGCGAGGGGCTGCCTTGCCGTCGGCCGGCGGCCGCCGCGTCCAGAGGATCACGCTGTCGGCCTGCGGATCACCGGAGGCCACGCCTTCCGGGAAGAGATCCCGCCGCTCGGCCCACTTGAGCTTCGAAGGCGTCGCCCGGACGCCGCCCCAGGCGGCCGAAGCGCCGATCGCCGCGGCGAGGCCCAGGAAGCGACGGCGGCCGATCGACGCTGTCGTCATCACCGCACCTGGCGCATGGAGCTCACCTGGCCAGCCAGGCCGAACCGGCCCAGATCGCCGACATCGCGGTCGAAGACCTGGCAGCGGCCGCGGAAGTCGCTGTCACTGCAGATCTGCCACGCCCCCCGGCCGTCGATCCGCAAGCTCATCGCGCGGTCGTTGAATTGCCGGGGCAGGTTGGTGATTTCGCTCGTGGTGGTGAACGGCTGACCGGAGAAGTCCGGCCCGCTGAACAGCGTGAGGGCGCCGTGGCCGCCAGGATAGCCGCCACCCTGACGTCCGCCGCCCGGGTAGCCGCCGGCGGGATAGGCGGCGTTCGGATATTCGCCGTTGGGATAGCGACCACCCGGATAGCCTTGGCCGGGCGGCGGACCATAGTTGTCGCGACAGGTCAGCTCTCCGTCGCGGTTGTAGATCTCGCGGCAGCCGGCGAAGCGCAGGCTGGTCTGGCGCCACCGGCCGCGTTCGTCGCGGCATTCGGCGGTGACCGTCGCGTCGGGGCCACGGTCGATCGTGGAGACATTGCGGCAGCTCTGCCAGTAGCTGCCCGGAGGCGGCGATCCGCCGCGCGGCTGCGCCACGCTGGCTCCGGACGACAACGCTGTGATGGCGGCGACTACGACTAGGACGCGCTTCATGACCCTTGGCCTCCCCCTAGGAGACGCCACTCTAGAAACCTTCGAGGTCGTGACAAGACTGGGCGGGCCTTGCTCCTCCGGAGGGCCACTGCTAAACGACCCGGCTCCGGCGATGAAGCGAGCGGCGCGCTGCATAGCACGCTGCTATTTTGTCATTGGAGGCCGCCAGTCTGGTGGCGCATAGGAGTGTAGCTCAGCTGGTAGAGCATCGGTCTCCAAAACCGAGGGCCGGGGGTTCGAGTCCCTCCACTCCTGCCACCCTATATATGCCAAACTAGGGCGCGACGTCCGCAGCCCCACAACGAGAGTTCGAAGAAGCCGACATGGCCAGGAAACCGGGCACCAACCCGTCAGCAATCCGAAATCGCGCCGCCAAGACCGCCGCGGTCATGGCCGGGCCGTCGGCTTCGACGCTCGCCCCCGCCAAGAAGAAGACGACGCTGGCGCAGTTCGCCCGCGAGGTCCGCTCCGAAGCCCGCAAGATCACCTGGACGACCCGCCGCGAGACCTGGATCACCTCGGTGATGGTCGCCATCATGGTGGTCGTCGCGATGATCTTCTTCTGGCTGGTGGATGCTGGCGTCAGCTTCAGCATCAATCAGATTCTCAAGCTGGCTAGCGGGGGTTAAGTTATCGCCATGTCCGAAGCCGCTGAAACCACCGCCCCGTCGAACCCGCGCCACAAGTGGTACATCGTCCACGCCTACTCGAACTTCGAGAAGAAGGTGGCCGAAAGCATCCGCGAGCAGGCCAAGACGCAAGGCCTCGACGAAAACTTCTCCGACATCCTGGTGCCGACCGAGGACGTCGTTGAGATCCGCCGCGGCCGCAAGGTCAACGCCGAGCGCAAGTTCTTCCCCGGCTATGTGCTGGTCAAGATGGAGCTGACCGACGAGGCTTACCACCTCATCAAGAACACCCCGAAGGTGACCGGCTTCCTGGGCTCGGGCTCCAAGCCGATGCCGGTCTCCGAGAAGGAAGTCGCCCGCATTATCGGCGCGATCGAAGAAGGCGTCGAACGGCCGAAGCCCACCATCCAGTTCGAGATCGGCGAGCAGGTGCGCGTCACCGACGGCCCGTTCGCGAGCTTCAACGGCTCGGTGGAGCAGGTCGACGAGGAACGCGCCCGCCTGCGCGTCACCGTCTCCATCTTCGGCCGCGCGACCCCGGTCGAGCTCGAATACAACCAGGTCGAAAAGACCGCCTGACCTTCTTGGCCCCGCAAACGCGGGATCAGGTTTGTCCACGAACCACACGAACTCCACGAACAGCAGCTTCATGGGCTGGGCTAGGAAGGATCGCGCGCGAAGCGCGCCCTAATCCGACCCGCGAGTCTCTGCGGCAAAAGCCCGTTCGTGAGGTTCGTGTGGTGCGTGGACCATTTCGGTTTTCGGTCCCGACGGGTTGCGATTGCCGGCTCTGACTGATAATGCCGCCGGCTTCGCGGTTCGCTGCGAACTTAAATCCGTGGGAGGGGCTGCCCGAACCACGGCCGCATAGGTGGCTTTAGCTAGCCGCCGCATTGGAGACAGGCATGGCCAAGAAAATCTTGGGCTATATCAAACTGCAGGTGCCCGCGGGCTCCGCGACGCCTTCGCCGCCCATCGGGCCGGCGCTGGGTCAGCGCGGCGTCAACATCATGGGCTTCTGCAAGGAATTCAACGCCCGCACCGAGAAGGAACAGAAGGGTACGCCCCTGCCGACGGTGATCACCGTCTACCAGGACAAGTCGTTCACCTTCGTCACCAAGACCCCGCCCGCCAGCTACTACATCAAGCAGGCGGTCGGTCTGAAGTCGGGCTCCAAGGAGCCGGGCCGTTCCGTCGCGGGCAAGATCACCCGCACGCAGCTGCGTGACATCGCCGAGAAGAAAATGAAGGACCTCAACGCGAACGACGTCGAGGCCGCCGCTAAGATCATCGAGGGCTCCGCCCGTTCGATGGGTCTTGAGATCGTGGAGCGCTAGGACATGGCTACTTCCAAGCGCATCAAGGCCTGGACCGGCGATCGCACGGTCTCCCATCCGGTCGAAGAGGCCGTCAAGCTGGTCAAGGCGAACGCCAAGGCCAAGTTCGACGAGAGCGTCGAGATCGCCGTCAACCTGGGCGTCGACCCGCGTCACGCCGACCAGCAGGTCCGCGGCGTGGTCTCGCTGCCCTCGGGCACCGGCCGTGACGTCCGCGTCGCCGTCATCGCCAAGGACGCCAAGGCTGCCGAGGCCACCGCCGCCGGGGCCGACATCGTCGGCGCCGAAGACCTGGTGGAACGGATCCAGGGCGGCTTCATGGACTTCGACCGCGTCATCGCGACGCCCGACATGATGGCCCTGGTTGGCCGTCTGGGTAAGGTTCTAGGCCCGCGCGGCCTGATGCCGAACCCGCGGGTCGGCACGGTCACGCCGAACGTCGGCCAAGCCGTGAAGGACGCCAAGGGCGGCGCCATCGAGTTCCGCACCGAGAAGACCGGCATCATCCACGCCGGCATCGGCAAGGCGAGCTTCACCGACGACGCGCTGTTGGCCAATGTGAAGGCGTTGGTCGACGCGCTGAACAAGGCCAAGCCGTCTGGCGCCAAGGGCATCTACATCAAGAAGATCAGCCTCTCCTCGACGATGGGCCCGGGCTTCAAGGTGGATACCTCTTCCGCCGGCGCTTAAGCCGCGGCGCTCATCGCTAGAGATCAGGGGGAGCGGCGGAAACGCCGCTCCCCTTTTTCGTGGCTGAGGCGCCTAGAGGCCGAGCACCGCCTTGGCGATGATGTTGCGCTGGATCTCGTTGGTTCCGGCGTAGATCGAGCCCGCCCGGTCGTTGAGGTATTTCGCCGCCGCCGTCAGGCTATGATCGGGGCCGACGTAGCCCTGGTCAGTCGGCGGTCGGAAGTTCGGCGTCGGACCGCCGGGGCAGGTCGCGTGCGGCTGGTAGGCGCCGCCGTAGGCGCCCGCGGCCTCCAGGGCGAGTTCCGTCAGCCGCTGACTGAGCTCGGTGCCGACCGTCTTCATCATCGAGGATTTGGCGCCGGGGGAATCGCCCTGGCTGAGGCTGGCCAAGATTTGAAGTTCGACGGCCTCCAACGCCTCGATCTCTATAGCCAGGGCGTTCAGGCGCGACATGAAGCCGGGGCTGTCGGCGAGGCGCCCGCCCAACCCGTCCGACTCGGCCGCGGCCATGGTCCGGATGCGGGCGAGGCGCGCCTTCAGACCCGGCGTGCTGACACCACCGCCGCGCTCGAACTCCATCAGGTACTTGGCCACGGTCCAGCCCTCGCCGATCCGGCCGACGACATTGGCCTTCGGAACCCGCACGTTGGTGAAGAAGACGTCGTTCTGGATGTGCTCGCCCGACAGCATGAGGATCGGGCGGACTTCAATCCCCGGGCTGGTCATGTCGATCAAGAGGAAGGTGATGCCGCGCTGGGGAATGGCCTCCTGCGAAGTCCGGACGAGGCAGAATATCCAGTTGGCGACGTTGGCGTGGGTGGTCCAAAGCTTGTGGCCCGTGCAGATCAGGTCGTCGCCGTCATCGACCGCGCGCATCTGCAGCGAGGCGAGGCCGGAGCCCGAACCCGGCTCGGAATAGCCTTGGCACCAGAAGTGTTCGCCGGTCAGGATCTTGGGCAGGTAGTGCGCCTTCTGCGCCTCCGTCCCATGGCCGATCAGGACGGGACCGCACATGCCGATGCCCATGGGCGAGAGCGCGGGTGCGTCGTTGGCGGCGAATTCGCTGGCGAAGATGTATCGCTGCGCGGCCGTCCATCCGCAGCCGCCATATTCGACCGGCCACGCCGGCGCCGCCCAACCCCGCGCATGCAGGATGGCTTGCCAGGTCATGCTCAGTTCATGCGGGCCATAGACGCTGGTCATTCGCCTGGCGTCCCGGCGCATCTCGGGCGTTAGTTCGGCGTCGAGGAATGCCCGGACCTCGTCGCGAAACGCGAGTTCAGCCTCGTTCCAGCGGACCTGCATCCCGGCCTCCAGCTATTGTTTCGCCGACGATAGAAGCATTGACGCCCCGGCAGTCAGCCGGAATTGGTGAGCAGAATGGATCGAAAGGCGGGACTCGTGACCGCAGCGCCAAAGGTCGAACTGGAACCGTGCGGCCGGGAACGCCGCCAGACGCTGGTCAATCTCTTCCAGCTCTATTGCCACGACTTCTCCGAGCAGTGGTTCGATAGGCCCGAGGGCGAGCTGGACGAGGAGGGGCGTCTCGAGGAGTACACCCTCCTCGACAACTACTGGTCCGAGCCTCGGCACGAGGCGATGCTGATCCGCACCGGCGGACGGCTGGTGGGCTTCGTGCTGGTCAACGACTATTCGCATTCCGGCCTGCCGCTCGACTTCCAGATCGCCGAATTCTTCGTGGCGCGCAAACATCGGCGCAGCCGGGTGGGGAAGGCCGCCGCCCTGGCGGTCATCGGCGCGCGACGGGGACAATGGGAACTCGCCGTCGCGCGGCGCAACGTCGGGGCTCAGCACTTCTGGCGGGGCGTGGCGGCTGACATCGCCGGCGAGCAGGTCGAGGAGCGGGACCAGGACAACGAGCGCTGGAACGGCATGATCCTGCGATTTCGAAGCTAGCGGAGGATGAGAAGCCGGGCGGAGATCAGCTTGGTGATCAGGACGGTGTGCTTGTAGGCGCCCAGGCTGCCGTAGCGGCCGGGCTCGACGGTGCGGCGGCCGACGAAGCGGAGGTGGTAGCGCCGCTGTAGGTCGCCGTTGTCGCCGGGATGTTCTACCCAGCCGGCCAGCCACATGGCCTCGGACTTCGGCGCGCCATCCGGCGTAAAGGC
>DASXKT010000321.1:0-1573 GCA_036496685.1 Phenylobacterium sp. | reverse complement strand
CCGCGCTCGACCGCGTTGAGGGTCATGAGCCAGGTGAAGGTCTTGCTGATCGAGCCCACGCGGAAGAGCGTGCGGTCAGGGTCCACCGGCCGCTGGCGGGCGACGTCCGCGAACCCATAGCCCTTCTTGAGCAGAACCTTGCCGTCCTGGACGACGGCGACCGTCACGCCGGCGATGTGGTCGCGCTCCATGGCCTGGCGCACGGTGGCGTCCACCAGTGGCTCGAGCGCGACGAGCGGGATCGGCTGATCTGGCGACAATGGGGCTGTGGCGGCGGGTTGCGCCGCCGGCGTCGGGGCGGCGTTCGCCCACCCGCATGACGCGAGGAGGGCGAGGGCGATCGAGGTGCGCGTCAGGCAGGACCGGATCGTCAGCATGACCTTCCCCTCGAGGAATGTACTGGAGTTTTTTATACCGTGGTATAATCCGCCAGCATGGTCAAGCCGCAGCTCAGCCCGAAGCGCCAGCGCACCCGCGCGGCGCTGATCGAGGCCACCGCGTTTCTGGTCGCCGAGCGGGGCCTGGCGGCCGTCAGCCTAGATGCAATCGCCGCCCGCGCGGGGGTGACCAAGGGAGCGATCTATTCGAATTTCCGGACCAAGGCCGAGCTCCTGTGGGAGGCCGTCGATCGACGCCGCCTGCACCTGGAGGCGTCCATTACGCCGGGCGATGCGAGGGCAACGGCGCGCGCTGTGGCTCGGGCCCTGATGGCCCAGTTCCCGCAGGCCGAGGCGGAAGCCGCCTTCTATGCCGAGCTGCAGGCCTACATCCGCACCGACCCGGAGATGCGCGCGCAACAGGCCGCGCAGCAGAAGGCCCAGTTCGACGAGATGGCGAGGCGGCTCGAAGCCGGCTTCGGGGACAGGCTGGCGATGCCGCCGCGGATGATGGGACTGGCGGTTCAGGCCCTGCTGCTCGGGTTCACCGCGCAGTGGGAGCGGACGCCGGACGAGGTGACGGAGGAGGTGATCGCGGCCGCCTTCGAAGCGCTTGCGCGCGGCGCAGCGCGACAGCGCTCGGATCCGTCCTAATGCCCAGGGACCTGGGCGGCCCGGCGGACCGCCCAGCGTCCGCTTTCTCAGTCGTTCCAGTGACCTTCGCCGTGGGCTCCGTTCTGCACCGTGTGCAGGGTGAAGGCGCCCGTTCGCCCCTTCCAGACCCCGCCGGTCCCGACGAGGGTTCCCCAGCAGTCGATGCCGTTGGCGCCCTTCGCCGGGGCCGCGCAGGTGAACCGGCTCTCATAGAGGGCGCCGTTCGCATCCTTGTACTCGCACACCCCGTTTTGCCCGAACTGGGAGTCAGGCGGCAGGACCCAGTTCGCGCAGCGCGCATTGGTCTCGGCCTTCTTGCCGTCCGCGAAGGTGGCCGCGGTGTGGGTCGCGTAGACCGTCGCGCCGGAAGGACGGCCATCGGGGTTGGCCGGGCGCAGTACGACCTGGTCGGCAGCGCCGGCGTTCGTGTTGACGAACGTGAAGGCTTCGGCGCAGGCGGAGCTCGCGGGTGCGCAGACAAGCAGCAGAGCTGCGAAGAGTCGTTTCATGATCGTTCCCCAAATGGAGCGCCGGTCTCGCCC
>DASXKT010000320.1:0-6476 GCA_036496685.1 Phenylobacterium sp. | reverse complement strand
TGTGGCCCACCGGCCGATGCCAATCTACGACCGCATGTTCAGGATGGAGAGCGTGCCCAACGCGCTCGAGGGGGCCAAGCAGGCCGCTAGCGCCATTGTCGGCCGTCCGCCGCCGGTCGGCGAGGCGCCGTGGCAGTGGTCCGACCAGTATGATCTGAAGCTGCAGATCGCCGGCTACGCCTTCGATGTGGACGAGATCCTCGTGCGCGGCGATCCCGCCACGGCGAAGTTTGCGGTCTTCCACCTTAAGGGCGACCTCGTGCAATCGGTCGAGGCGATCAACTCGCCGCCCGAATTCATGATGGGCAAGCAGCTCATGCTGGGACGCAAGCCAGTCTCCAAGGCGAGACTTGCGGACCCAACCGTTTCCATGAAAGAGGTCGCGGCGTAAGGGTCGGCGACGGGTTCCGAGGGGTTTATGGCCAAGATCACCTACATCGAACACGACGGAACAGAGCACGTCATCGACGTGAAGAACGGCCTGACCGTCATGGAAGGCGCGGTGAAGAACAACGTCCCGGGGATCGACGCCGACTGCGGCGGCGCCTGCGCCTGCGCCACCTGCCACGTCTATGTGGACGAAGCCTGGCGCGACAAGACCGGAACTTCCTCGGCCATGGAGGAGAGCATGCTCGACTTCGCGGAGAACGTGGAAGCCAACAGCCGGCTCTCCTGCCAGATCAAGGTCACGGACGCGCTCGACGGCCTGATCGTGCGCATGCCCGAGAGCCAGCACTAGCTATGGGTGGCGGGCATGGCGGCCACGGGGGACGCCTGAAGTAAAGTCAGACTGAGGCAGCTGGCTGATCGGTATTTTCTGTTCATCGGGCCATTGGCCCTGCTGTTCGCGTTGTCCTCTCGTTTCGAGAGCCCCTCGTCGCGCGCCTTGTTCGCTACAGCGGCCACTCTGACTGTACTGCTGACGGCCAACAAGCTGGTGTGGTGGGCAAATCGAGAGCGTCAGCCCGACTGAACGGGCCACGTATCAGTTCTCCTTTCGTTTATCGGCGCTCGGCGCGGCCCTCGCAACCTTCACCAAGATACGTCAGGGTTTCTCTGGATAGCCGGTCCCCACAAGAAGGGGTGACGTTCACCGGCTAGCGGCTCCCTGCCTCCTCGAACCTGGGCAGAGCCAGCGGCGCATGTCGTCGATCGAGGGGTTTCGCATGTTCAGGGCTCTACTCGGTCTGGCCGCGGGAGCCGCGGTTGGCCTGGCTGTGGTTTACGCTTGGCAGCAGCTGGGTCATGCGATCTTCCCGTTTCCGACCAAGGATCCAACAGATCCCCTGAAGCGGGAAATGCTGGGGCACATGACGTTCGCCGCGCAAGCCTGGGTGGTCGGCGGCTACGTGGTCGGCGGGACGGTGGGCGGCCTGGTCGGCAATTGGATTGCCGACGCTCGCTGGCCTGCGGTCTTCGTCGCCTTAATGGTGGCTGGGGCCTTCTACGCGACGCTCACCGCGGCTGCGCTTCCTTTCTGGATGCAGGTGACGGGCATCGTGCTGCCCTTGCTGGCGGGTCTTGCCGTGGCTGCGACCGTCGGGCGCCGGACCGTGGAGGACATCTAGCCGCTCGCGATCCATCGACAGCTTGTCATACCTAGAACCTAGAGGTATAACACCTATTAGCTCTAGGTATGCGAGTGAGGCTATGAGATCCACGAACCCGAGTTTCATGAACGGGGTGCCCGAGTTGCTGGTTCTGCGCCTGCTGCGCAACGGCGAGATGTACGGCTACCAGATCGTCCAGGCGATCCGCGAGGAGACCGGCGAGGTCGTCAGCCTGGGCGAGGGGGTGGTCTACCCCGTCCTGCACGCGCTTGAGAGAGGTGGGGCGATCTCCTCGCGGCGCCGCGCCGTCAATGGGCGCAGCCGCATCTACTACTCCTTGTCGCCGAAGGGGGCGTCGCGGCTGACCGAACTGACGGCGCTGTGGTCCCGGGTGACCGGGGCGGTGCAACAGGTTCTGACAGGTGACGGCCATGCCGGGCTCGTTTGACCTCCTCAGGGAGCGCTTGTTGCAGGGCGGTGTGCGGCCGCGCCACGCGCGGCGATATCTCGCCGAGCTGAAGGATCATTTGGCCGACCTCGTCGCCGAGGAACGGCAGGCGGCAACCGGGCCGCAGCACGCGGAGGCAAGAGCGATGGCTAGACTTGGGAACGTCGACGTATTGGCAGGCGCCATGATCGCGCGCCGCGAGTTGCATAGCTGGAGCAGCAAGGCGCCCGTGGCGACCTATGTGATAGCGCCGTCGGTAGCCCTGGCCGCCTGCGCGGCGCTGGCCATGGCGGGCCTCGTGATGACGGTCACCTCGTTGAGGGGCGGGTCCGGTGGAGCGCTGCCGAACTGGTCGCCGTCGCTTGCGGGCGCCGTCGTCGGCTTCTGCAATTTCGTGCTTCCGGTCCTGCTCGGATGGGCCCTGGCCGCGACGGCGATCCGCCAGCGGTCGAGGGCGCTTTGGCCCGTGCTCGGGATCGTCGTGTTGGCCGCGGTTGGCGCGGTGGTCGAGCTCCAGGTGACGCTCCCGTCGGCGACCGCGCATGGCGAGATCGGCTTGTCGCCCAGCTTCGGGCCGGCGTTTTCCCATTGGACCAGTTTCGCCTGGCGGCTCGTGCTGAACCTCACCCTGACGCTGACGCCCTATCTTGGCTTCAGCCTGTCGCGGGGCGGCGACCGCGCCGAGGCGTGAGGTGAGCCGAAGACTCCGGACGCCCAGATAGACGATACTGGGCGGGCGAGGACGGCGCTTCGGCCGCCTCGCCAGGAGACCCGGCGTGTCGATTGAACTGACCGACGAGATCCGCGAGCACGTCAACGGCGCGCTGCTGGCGGGCCATCCGATGATTCTGGCCTCGGTGGACGCCGCGGGAAAGCCGCGCCTCTCCTTCCGCGGGTCGACGCAGGTGTTCTCCGTCGATCAGCTGGGCTTCTGGGCGCGCAACGCCGAGGGCTCGACAATGGAGGCGATCGCCGCGAACCCCAATGTCGCCCTGATGTACCGCGACCCGGCGCAACGCGTGATCCTGCAGTTCACCGGTCGGGCGCGGGTGGTCGAGGGCGCGGAGCGTGACCAGGTCTACGACCAGGCGCCCGAGTTCGAACAGAAGGCCGATCCGGACAAGAAGGGTGTCGGCGTGGTCATCGACCTCGACAAGGTCGAGGGCATCCTGGGCCTCGACGCCGAGGGGCAACGCCGCGGCGTGCGCCTGCAACGGGGCTAGCTCAGCGAGAGCTCCATACGGACCGACTTGGCGTCGGGCTTGGCGTCAGCGGGGGCCTCAGCGGCGGCTTTCCCGGGCGAGGCCTTTTCCGGTGCGGCTTTGCCTGGCGCAGCTTGGGCGGTGATGAACACGCGCGAGGCGTCGACCTGTCCTTCCGACACCAGGACCGCCATGACCGCCTGGGCGCGCTGCCGGCCGAGCTGCTGCAGGTCGGCGTCGGTGACGGTGATGCGGGCGCGTAGTTTGTCCTCCATCCAGGCGTTGGCGGCCTTGTCGTCGCCGGACTTGTCCTTGGGCTTGTCGGCTCCCGCCGCGGGCTTGGGGATCTCCGGCTTGGCGCCGAACTCCCGCCGGTAGAGGTCTTCGAGCGCCGCGCGCCGGGCCTTTGGGTCGGTCGCGGCGGTCTCGGCGGCCGGCTTGGCTGGCGCCTTGCCTCCGTGTTCGGCCGCGACGGCGGCCAGCCTGGCGTCGAGCCTGGCCTCGATCATGGCCGGACGGTCGACCGCGGGGTTCACCGCCATCGGCGCCTCAAGGTTGACGCTGGGCCGCTCGGCCAGGGCTTTGGCGACCGCGGCGATCTTCTGGCGTCCGGCCTCATCCAGGGTCGCGGTCCCGGGCGCGAACGCGATGTACTGCAGGTCATCGCCGCCACCCCCGCCGCCCAGCAGGCCGCCCAGAAGCTTGAAAGGCGCCTCGGCGATCTTTCCCATCATGTTTCGGACCACTTGCCAGATCACCGGCCAGACCTGGAACTTGGGGTCATCGAGCGTGCCGCGGATCTCGATCGGGACGTTGATCACCCCGTTCTTGTCCTTCAGCAGGGCGACGATCAGCTTCACGGGCAGCTTCACGGCGTCGGCGCTGGCGACCTTCTCGCCGAGCTGAAGCTGGTTGATGACCACCTTGTGGTTCGCGTGCAGCTTCTGGTCGTCGATGTTGTAGTGCAGGTCGACGTTGAGCTTGCCGCGGTTGATCTTGTAGCCGCCGAACTTGCCGGAGTAGGGCGACAGGGTGGTCATCTCGACGTTGCGGAAGGTCATGCTGACGTCGGTGAAGCTGCGGGCGGCGAAATAGTTGACCTGGCCGTCGATCTTCACCGGCGAGAAGGCGTCCACCTGGCCGGCCATGTCGACGGCGGCGCGGGCGTCCTGGCGGCCAGAGAGGCCCTTGATGGTCCCGTTCAGCTGCTTGATGCCGGCCCGGAAGTTGGGCTGGATCGACAGGTCGGAGAAATCCATCTCGCCGTTCTCGACGGTGACCAGGGCGATCTCGACCGGCAGCGCCTTGCGCGGCGGCTCAGCCGGCCGGGGCGGCGGGGGGGGCGCGTGCTTGGCCCGCGAAAACAGGCTGAATTTCGCCTTCTGGACGACCGGCGGGGGCGCCGCCCGCGCGGCAGCTTGCGCTGCGGCGGCCTTGGGGTTGAGCACGGTGGTGATGTTCATCACGTAGTTCGGTCCGATGACCACGCGGGCGTAGGGCTCGAGGGCCGCGACGTGGCGCACCTTCACCGACAGCGGCTCGGTGCGAAGGCTGACGCCTTCCAGCCGCAGCGACCGCCAGTTGATGAAGTCTTCACGGAGCACCTTGTCGGTGGTGTGGAGGGCGTCGACGCGGGCTGTGCCGTCGTACTTGGCGCCGCCCTTGACCGCGTAGCGCAGGTGGCCCTTCGCCGAGGCCCGGCCGGACAGCAGCCGCAGGTCGGCGGTCTTTTCGATGTAGGGCTGGAAGCGCGGCAGGCCGATGTCGGAGGCGGCGATGTCAAGGTCGGCGCTCAGCGCCTGGCCGAGCGTCACCGGGCCCTTGGCCGCGAGCCGCCCTCCGCCCACCAGCCCGGTGCTCGCCTCGAACTGGATCGGCCGAACTGTGGGCAGGGCGAAGTCGGAGATGGTGACGTCGAGGGGTGTTGCGGTGACGCGCAACGGCGTCGGAAGTGAGCGCTCCTCAAAGACCACCTTCGCGCCGCGGATGCGCAGGTCGGGCAGGTCGACCTTCCAGGGCGGCCCCGCCGCGCCAGGCGGCGGCGTCGCGGCTTGGGGGCGGGCGCTTCCGGGCGGCGGGCCCCCGTAGCGGGCGAGGTTGATCCCCGTCCCCACGGTCCAGGCGGTCACGCTGGGCGCGGTCGCTTCGATGCGGCCGATCGCGGCGGTGCGGGCCGGGACGTCGAAGCGCAGGTTGGAGGCCGCCACCTTGGGCAGGGTGATCCAATCGGCGTCAGCGCCGCGAGCGCGCAGACCGACGTTGGTGAGATTCAGGCTGCCGACGTTGACCTGCAGGGTCAGGTCCTGGCCGCGCAGGGCGAAGTTGTAGCCGCCGGCGACGTCGATATCCCCGCTGGTCACCCCGAACGGCAGGGCGGGGCCGGCGAGTTCCGCCAGCGGCGGGGCCTTCACGCGGGCCAGGCTGAAGGTTCCGCGCGAGACCAGCGGGTCGAGGCCGAAGGTGCCGCGCCACGCCAGGCCCTCGTTGCGCTCGGACGTGGCGGTCAGGACGTAGTTCGCCCCCTGCTTGCGGGTGGCGAAGTTGTTGAGCGTGAAGCTGACCGGCGAGAACGTCTTGGCGAAGGGCTGGGGGCGGTCCAGGTCGAGGACGTCGGTGACGCCGCGGTTGATCGTTAGGTGGTCGATGAAGACGCTGGGGGGCGGCTTTTCGGGCAGGTGCTTCGGCGGGACCAGGTCCTGGATGTTTAACCGTCCGTTGGGGCGGCGCACCAGCCGGATGCGGGGCGCCTCCAGCGCGATCTCGCGGAAGGTCACGCCCCCTCGCCAGAGGGACGAGATCGACGGCGCCACAGTCAGGCGCTCGAAGCCGATCATCGGCTTGCCGTCGGCGTCGGGGAGACGGAAGCGGTCTGCCTGCAGCCTGAAGGTGAAGGGGTTGAAGGTCACGGGGCCGATCGAGGCGGTGCGGTGGTACCGCTCGGCGACCTGGCTCACCACCTGGGCGCGGATGATCTTCGGCGCCAGCCAGAAGCCGGCTGCGGCGTAGAGCCCGACGAGGGCGGCGACGGCGAGCGCGATCCACAGCGGCAGCGCCAGCCAGTTCCAGGAACGGGATGCGTGCGCCTGCGGGCGTCCAATGTCGGCTGAACGGATGTCCAGCGCCTGGGCCATTCCGGTCTCCGCTTTGCGACCTTCGACGATAGGCAGCGCGCTCGCCCGCAGGGATCAGGGCAAACCCCGAAGGCGGCGGCCCGCGGTTCCGCTGAAACAAACTGCTTGCATCCGATTAGGTGATGTAGTTCACTATAACACGATA
>DASXKT010000319.1:0-2719 GCA_036496685.1 Phenylobacterium sp. | reverse complement strand
CCCAGGCTGGCTTTGAAACGACCCAGAGGCTGGCGCGCACCCTCGGCGTGCGGATATCCCGAGAATTGGGCTCCCCCAACGTAAACCTGTCAACCGCCTGTCGGTCAACCAGCCGGAGCCGGGCGCGTCTGGCGCGGATCGTAGAAGAACCGCTCCTCGGCGATGCGGTCGCCGTCCCAGCGCTGCAGGGCGAGCTCCTCCATGACCATCGGTGGCCCCTCGGCGGGGGTGAAGGTGAACCGCCAGCGGATCATCACCTTGTCGCCGTCGATCAAGAGGTCGGTGACAGCGTCGGTCTTCATCGTCTGGAAGCGGGCCATGGTCGCCCGCTCGTCGCCGATCAGGCGCTCAAGACCGATCCGCGGCTCCTGCTGGTTGTCCTGCATGGACGCCCGTGGGTGATAGAACTGCTCCAAAGCCTCCACATACTTCGCCTGCTCAACCAGGGCGACGAAGGCCAGGACGCGTTCACGGTCGGGCATAGGGCGCGCTCCACAACTGGCGACGAACAATGCGCCACCCTAGCTTAGGCACCGCTTCGAGGAGATTTCAGGCCATGGCCACGCCGCGTAACATCACCCTCTACCATTCGCCGGCGAGCCGCGCCTTCACCGCCTACTGGATGCTGGAGGAGCTCGGCGTACCGTTCGGAGTCGAGACCGTCGACATCCGCAAAGGCGACCAGAAGAAGCCCGACTATCTGAAGCTGAATCCGGCCGGCAAGGTGCCGACGCTCACCGACGGCAAGGTGGTGGTCAGCGAGAACCCGGCGATCGCGATCTACCTTGCGGACCGCTACGGCTACGGGACGCTGGCGCCGAAGATCGACGATGCCGACCGCGGCGCGTACCTGAAATGGATGGTCTATTCGAGCGCGGTGGTGGATCCGGTCGCCAGCCTACACGGCCAGAAGATCGACCTCCCGGGTTATGACTTCAGCTTTGGCGCCTTCGACGACATGGTCCATGTGCTGACCGGGGTGCTGAAGGACCGGAAGCACCTGCTGGGCGCCCGGTTCTCCGCCGCCGACGTGGTGCTGGGCGGGACCGTCTCCCGCCTGCTCTACCAGAAGGTCCTGCCACAGGACCCGGTGCTGCTCGACTACAATGCCCGGCTGACCGTGCGTCCGGCGTTCCAGCGCGCCGCCGATGCGACCTGGCCTGCGCACCTGTTCCCGACGCCGGCCTAGCGCCCCTTCAAAAGGGGAAGGGCAGGGCCGTCCGCCGGCGCTGCGACCTGCGCCGTGTTCAGGGTCATGGAGACCAAGTCGTAGTAACCGCTCAACGCCACCAGATCGATGATCCCCTGGTCGCCAAGCACCTGATGCGCAGCCGCGTAGGTGGGGTCGCTGACCCGGTGCGTTCGCCGAAGCTCGGTGACGAAGTCGTAGATCGCGGCCTCGTCGGCGGCCATGCCGACCGGGCGTTTGCCGTCGGCGAGGTCGGCGGCGACGGCCGGCTTCAGTCCAGCTTTCCTGGCCAGCGGGTAGTGGGCGGACCACTCGTAGTCGGCGTCCCAGGCTCGAGCGGTGATCAGGATGGCGAACTCGTTCAGTCGGGGCGGGACGCTGGAGTGGAAGCGCAGGTGCTCGCCCACCTGCTGCAGCTTGTCGGCGAGTTCGGGGCTGCGCAGCCAGGCGTTGAACGGCCCGCCGAGGCTCTTGCGGGGCCCGGCCACGATGGCGTCGGCCACATGCCGCTGGGCCGGTGTCATCTGCTCGGGCGTCAGGGCCGGAAAGCGCTCGGCGGCCCGAGCCGACCCTGCGGCGGCGATCCCCAGGCCCATGGCGGCAGCGACGATCCGGCCGGACTTCCTGCGCATGGGCGCCTCTCCCTAGTCGTTCTCGCTGATCACCGCACCGGTCAATTCGCCGGGTTCCGGGGGTTCGTAGACGCCCTCGATGAACTCGAAGAGGTCCGGAGTTACCTCGATGGCGAAGCTCTCGCCGCGTACCACATTGCGGTCGAGGACCCGTGCACGACGGACTTCCTGTGGCGCATTCACGAAGTGGAACTGCAGCGGCAGATCGGTTGCCTCGGCGATCTCGCGAACCCGCGCGCGGTCGGCCTTGCGCATCAGGCCGATGTCGAGGATCACCGAGGTTCCGGTCGCGAGCACAGCGGCCGCCGTCGCCCAGATCTGCCCCTCGCACCGGCGGACCCGTTCGAGCATCCAGTCGTACTGCAGAGGCTCAGGCATGTCTGGCCCAAACATCCGCGCCATCCACTCGTCGAGGATGAAGGCCACCGCTTTCTCCCGCCGGGCGAAAGCATGCGCATAGGTCGTCTTGCCGGAGCCGGACGGCCCGAAGATCACGTTGAGTGTGGCGGCCATGTCGGCTTGCTAGCGAACCGTAAGTCCGCCGTCGATCACCAGCTCCGATCCGGTCACATAGCGGCTTTCGTCAGAGGCCAGCCACAGGACCCCATTTGCGATGTCCTCGGGATAGCCCTTCACGCCGAGCGGAACGGCCATCGTCGACATGGCGTCGAGGTCCGGAGGGGCGTTCGTGCCGGGATCTCCCGGCGTCAGGATCGAGAGCCAGATCGGCGTCTCGATGATCCCCGGATGGACCGAGTTGACCCGGATGCCATCTTTCGCGTTCGAGCATTCCATGGCCACGGCCTTGGTAAAGAGCCTGACGCCGCCCTTCGTGGCGCAATAGCCCGCCAGGATCGCCGAACCCTTCAGCCCGGCCACCGAGGACATGTTGATGATG
>DASXKT010000318.1:0-9991 GCA_036496685.1 Phenylobacterium sp. | reverse complement strand
TGTCCGCGTTTTTCAGCTTCTCCGCTTCGATGTACGGAATGAGATGCGCGACGGCGCGCTTCATCTCGCGCGCGCTCTTCACGACCTGCGGCAGGAACATCTTGCCCGAGCCGAAGAGGTCGCCGACCACGTTCATGCCGTCCATCAAGGGGCCCTCGATGACGTGCAGCGGACGTTCGGCCTTGGCGCGGGCCTCCTCGGTGTCGGCCTCGATCCAGTCGGTCAGGCCGTGGACGAGGGCGTGGGAGAGGCGCTGCTCGACGCTCCCCTCGCGCCAGGTCAGGTCCGGCCCCTTGGCCTCGGACTTGCCACCCTTGTACTTGGGCGCGAGCTCGACCAGCCGCTCGGTATTGCTGATGTTGGTCCGCTGTGGGCGGTTGAGGATCACGTCCTCGACGGCCTCGCGCAGCTCCTCGGGAATCTCGTCATAGACCGGCAGCTCGCCGGCGTTGACGATGCCCATGTCCATGCCCGCGGCGATCGCGTGGTAGAGGAAGACCGAGTGGATCGCGCGCCGCACCGGCTCGTTGCCGCGGAAACTGAACGAGACGTTGGAGACCCCGCCACTGATCCGCGCGTGGGGCAGAGTCTGCTTGATCGCCCGCGTCGCCTCGATGAAGTCGACCGCATAGTTGTTGTGCTCGTCGATCCCGGTCGCGACCGCGAAGATGTTGGGGTCGAAGATGATGTCCTCGGCCGCAAAACCGATCTCTTCGGTGAGGATCTTGTAGGCCCGCGTGC
Organism: Phenylobacterium sp.; assembly: GCA_036496685.1. Classification (GTDB taxonomy): domain Bacteria; phylum Pseudomonadota; class Alphaproteobacteria; order Caulobacterales; family Caulobacteraceae; genus Phenylobacterium. The sequence continues at coordinate 9,250 of DASXKT010000318.1, read as the reverse complement.
AGATCTCGATCTTGCGGGCAGCGCTGTCGGCCTGGCCCACCTCGTCGAAGGCCATCACCACGACAGCGGCGCCATAGCGCTGGCAGGCGCGCGCCTGCTCGACGAATTTCGCCTCGCCCTCCTTCATGGAGATCGAGTTGACGATCGCCTTGCCCTGCACACAGCGCAGCCCCGCCTCGATCACCTCCCACTTGGAGCTATCGATCATCACCGGCACGCGGGCGATGTCGGGCTCGGCGGCGATCAGGTTCAGGAAGGTGACCATGGCCGCCTTCCCGTCGAGGAGGCCGGCGTCCATATTGACATCCAGGACTTGGGCGCCGGCGTCGACCTGCTGTCGCGCCACGCTGAGAGCTTCCGAGTACTCTCCCGCCTCGATCAGCTTCCTGAACTTCGCCGACCCCGTGACATTGGTCCGCTCGCCGACATTGATGAAGAGAGGTCGCATTCAGCTCACAAACTTGGTTGTCATCCCGGAAAGCGCGCAGCGCTTGCCCAGGCCCCATAAACACCGTCGCCTCAGGAAACCCTGAACCGCACCGCCACGCTCAAATCGAGATCCCGGTGTCCATAGGCCCCGGATAGCCGCTGACGCGTCTTCCGTGATGACACCGGAGTGGGCGCATTAGGCAAGCTCGAACGGCTCCAGCCCCGCGAGCCGCATGGCCGTGGGCCGCTCGGGTACCGGCCGGGGGCTGAGCCCCCGCACCGCGTCGGCCACGTGCTTGATGTGGTCCGGCGTCGTCCCGCAGCAGCCGCCCAGGATGTTGACGATGCCCTGCTCGGCCCAGTCGTGAAGCTGGTGGCCGGTCTGGTCCGGCGTCTCGTCGTACTCCCCGAAGGCGTTGGGCAGGCCCGCGTTCGGGTAGGCCGAGACCAGGGTGTCGGCGATCCGCGCGAGCTCGGCGATGTGCGGCCGCATCAGGTCGGCGCCCAGCGCGCAGTTCAGCCCCACCGCGAACGGCTTCGCATGCCGGATCGAGTTCCAGAACGCCTCGACCGTTTGGCCCGACAGCGTGCGGCCCGAGCGGTCGGTGATGGTGCCCGAGATCCAGATCGGCAGGGCCTCATAGCCCTCGTCCTGCAGGTCGAGGATCGCCTTGATCGCGGCCTTGCAGTTCAGCGTGTCGGTGATGGTCTCGATCAAGAACATGTCGACGCCGCCATCGTGCAGCGCCAGCACCTGTTCGCGGTAGGCCTGGTAGACCTGCTCGAAGTTGACCTTGCGCGCGCCCGGGTCGTTCACGTCGGAGCTCATCGACAGCATCACAGGCAGCGGGCCGATGGAGCCCGCCACGAACCGCGGTTTGTGCGGCTCCTTGGCAGTCCAGCGGTCGGCGACCTCGCGCGCGATGCGCGCGCCGGCCAGATTGATGTCGCGGACCGCGCCCTCCTGGGCGTATTCGCCCTGGCCGATCGAGGTCGCCGAGAAGGTGTTGGTCTCGCTGATGTCGGCGCCGGCCGCGTAGTAGGCGTCGTGCAGCTCGCCCACGATGTCGGGCCGCGTCAGGCACAGGATGTCGTTGTTGCCCTTCATCTGGCCGACGTGGTCCTTGAACCGCTCGCCGCGGTAATCCTCTTCGCCCAGTCCGCGCTTCTGGAACATCACGCCCCAGGATCCGTCGAGGATCAGCACGCGCTCTTTCGCAGCCGCCTTCAGCGCCGCGATGCGTTCGCCCCTGGTAGTGGATGAGGTGGTCATGCCGCGGCCTCCTTCGCCGGTTCGGGCTCGCGCACGCCCAGGACCCTGCAGATCGCGTAAGTCAGGTCGGCGCGGTTGAGCGTGTAGAAGTGGAAGTCCGAAAAGCCCTCCTCGGCCAGCCGGGCGCAGGTCTCGGTCGCCACCGAGCAAGCCAGGAGGCGCCGGGTGTCCGGGTCCGAATCCAGCCCTTCGAACAGATTGCCCAGCCACCCCGGCAGCTGGATCCCGATCGGCCCGGCCATCTTTTTCAGGCCCTTGAAATTCGTCACCGGCATGATCCCCGGGCAGATTGGGATCGTCACGCCGGCCTTCCTGACGCGATCCATGAAACGCAGGAACCCGTCGAGATCGAAGAAGAATTGGGTAATGGCCCGCGTCGCGCCGGCGTCGATCTTGGCCTTCAGGACGTCGATGTCGTGCTCGATCGACGGGCTCTCCGGGTGGACGTGCGGATAGAGGCCGACGCTCACCTCGAAGGCTCCGATGGCGCGGATGCCGGCGGTGAGTTCGGTGGCGTTCTTGTAGCCATCGGTTCGCGGCGTGTAGGTGCCGCCGATCTGGCCGGGCGGGTCGCCGCGCAGCGCAACGATATGGCGGATGCCGGCGTCCCAGTAGTCCTGGATCACCTCGTCGACGTCGCCGCGGCTGGCCTCGACGCAGGTGAGGTGCGCGGCGGGCCGAAGGGTCGTCTCCTTCAGCATCCGCAGCACGGTGCGGTGGGTGCGGTCACGCGTCGAGCCGCCCGCGCCATAGGTGACCGAGACGAATTCGGGGTTGAGCGGCTCCAGCCGGCGGATCGCTTCCCACAACGTCTCCTCCGCCTCGGGGGTCTTGGGCGGCGAGAATTCAAAGGAGACGCTGGGCTTGGGCGCATCGCCGCCGATGCGGGCGATGGGACCCAGGACCTGGTCGCCGAAGTCGGACTTGCGACGTCTCATGCTGCGCTCCTCTGCCGTTCGTGGTCGCGCTCGGCGGTCCAGATCTTGACCGTCAGCCCTTCCTTGCGGGCCGGCGGCAGGGCGGTGACCCGCACCTTGCCGAGGCCGGCGTCGGCCAGCCAGCGGGCCATCTCCGGCTCCGCAAAGCCCAGACGCCGATGCTGGTGCTGCTCGCGCAGGAACTCCAGCCTGTGCGGGGCGAAGTCGGCGATGATCAGCCGCCCGCCGCTCGCGACGATCCGGGCGGCTTCCTTCACCGCCGCGGCTGGGTCGGCCAGATAGTGCAGGACCTGGTGAACCACCACCAGGTCGGCGCTGCCGGCGGGCAGCCGAGTGCCGAAGATATCGCCGTGGCGCAGCTCGCACCGCGGCAGCCCCGCCTCGGTCACCCGGTTGCGGGCGATGTTGAGCATCTGCTGCGAGAGGTCGAGGCCGAGCGCGGCCTCGGCATGCGGACCCAGCAGGGTCAGCATCCGCCCGGTGCCGCTGCCCAGGTCGACCATCCGCTTGAACGGCCCCGGTCCGGCGGCCTTCAGGATAGCGGCCTCCACGTCGGCGTCGGAGACGTAGAGCGAGCGGATCTCGTCCCATCGCGCAGCGTTGCGGGCGAAGTATTCGCCGGCGTCCGCGGCGCGCTCGGCCCAGACCGCCTGCAGCCGCTCGGCGTCACGCACCAGCACTGGATCGGCCGGATCGGTTCGCGCCAGCACCTCGGCGACAAGGTCGCTGCCCTCGCCGCCGTTTGTCAGGCGATAGAAAACCCAGGCGCCATCGGGAAACCGCTCCACGAGGCCGGCCTCCGCCAGCAGCTTCAGGTGGCGCGAAACCCGCGGCTGGCTCTGGTCGAGTACGCGGCAGAGTTCAAGGACGGCAAGCTCTTCGCGCGCCAAGAGTGCTAGAATGCGCAGGCGGGAGGGCTCGCCGGCCGCGCGCAGAACCTCCACAGCTTGGCTCGCGGAAATCGTCATGAGCACATAAAGATATCTTTATGTCTTTATGTCAAGCAGCTGACGGTGCGGCGGGCGGCTCCCAGAGCTCGATCTTCACCCCCGCCGGATCCATCAGCCAGGCGAAGCGCCCATATTCATCGCTGGTCGGCGCGCCGACCGGGTCCGCGCCCTCCGCCTTCGCCTTGGCCAGCACGCCGTCCAGGTCGTCGACGATATAGTTGACCATGAAGGGCGCGACCGACGGATCGTAGTAGTCCGAGGACGCCTCGAAGACGCTCCAGTTGACCTGGCCGGCCTTGGGATGCGGCCATGACATGCCGCCCCACTCGGAGAGCTCGAAGCCCAGCACGCGGGCGTACCAGTCCCGCACTGCCTTCGGGTCCGCCGCCTTGAAGAACACGCCACCGATACCGAGCACCTTGGCCATGTCGTCCTCCGTTCAGCCCGCGACCGGGCTCGCCAGCGCCTCTCCCACCAGGAAGCGTCGCACATTGTCGACCGCCTGGGCGACCATCAGCGGGATCGCCTCGTTGCTGCTGCCGGCGGTGTGGGGGGTCATGACAACGTTGGGCAGGTCCGCCCAACGCTCCGCAGGCGTCGGCTCGGCGGCGAAGACGTCGAGCGCCGCGCGGCCGAGGCGACCGTCATTCAGCGCCGAGATCAATGCGTCCTCGTCGATCAGTGAGCCGCGAGCGACGTTGACGATCAGGCCAGCCGGCCCCACAGCCTCGATCACCTCGCGTGAGATCATCCCGCGGTTGGAAGCCTCCGCCCGACAGGCGATCACCAGGATGTCGCTCGTCTGCGCCAGGTCCAACAGGCTCTCGGCGCGTGGCCAGGCCGCCGCCTTCGCCCGCGGAGCCCACCACTGGACCTTCAGCCGGAAGACCTCGGCCCGTCGCGCCACCGCCTCGCCGATGTGGCCAAGGCCGACGATCCCCAGCGTCCGCCCGCCGAGGCTTGCCTGGGCCCCGATCCGGTCCTCGTTGCGCCAGCGGCCCCCGCGGATCGCGCCGTCCAGCGCAGGAATGTTGCGCCAGGCCGCCAGCATCAGGCCGATCGCGTGGTCGGCCACATCTTCGGCGTTCAGCCCGTCGGCATGGGTGACCTCGATGCCGTGGGCGCGGCACCACGCGACATCCACGCCATCATAGCCGACGCTGACGCAGGCGATCAGACCCAGGCCCGGCAGGGTCTCCAGGAATTCCGGCGCAAGCACGAATTCGCCGGCATGCACGATGGCGCGCACCCGCAGGCGTTCCTCATCGCTCAATTCCCAGGCGCGCGCGGTCGACAAGCCGCCGTTCTGGAACGCCGGCTCCAGCACCGCCAGCAATGGAACGGAAATCAACACCAACGGCTCGGACATCCCCGCCCCTCAACAGCAAACTCCCCTCCTATAGCCACGCCAGGAGACGAACGTCATGTGCAGCAGCGCCTGCTCGCGACCTTGACTCGCATATCGCGGTTCGGCAGTAAGGCCCCACGGTGAGCGGCGCGGCGGCCAGAAAACTCGCGCTCACCGGCGCTCCGCCTGACCGGCGGTCCTGCGGCTTTGCGGCCGCGATTCAGCTGCCCGAACCCCAACATGAACCTCAAAAGCCCGCTCTGGCGTCAGCGCGATTTCCTGCGACTCTGGGCCGCCCAGACTGTGTCCGACTTCGGCGCCCGCATTACACGCGAGGGCCTACCGATGATGGCGGTGATCGGCCTCGCGGCCTCGCCGGCGCAGCTAGGACTGCTCGCCGCCCTGGCCAGCGGGTCAGGCCTCTTGGTCGGACTCTCGGCAGGGGACTTTGTCGACCATACCGCCCGCCGGCCGATCCTTATCGCCATGGATCTCGCCCGCGCCCTTATCCTCATCGTGCTGCCGATCGCCGCCTGGCTGGGGCTGCTCAACATGTGGCACGTCTATGCCGCCGCCGCCCTCGTGGCCGCGGCCAGCGTGCTCTTCGACATCGCCGACCACGCCTACTTGCCCGGCCTGGTGGGCAGGCCGCTGATCACCGACGCCAACGCCAAGATCAGCGCCACGGAGTCGGTCGCCGAGATGGGCGGCCCTGCGCTCGCCGGCATTCTGTTCCAATGGCTGACCGCTCCGATCGCAGTGGCGGTGAACGCGGCCACCTACATCGTCTCGGCAGTTCTTCTGGCTCGCATCCGCGAGCCCGAACCGCAGCTCGCGGAGGGCAAGCATCGGCGCGGCTGGGTCGACGGCGTGATCACCGGCGCGCGGACCGCCTGGGACGAGCCCCGGGTCCGGATCCTGTTGATCATGGCCGGCGTCGGCGGCCTGTTCGGCGGCTTCTTCAGCGCCCTCTACATCGCCTTCGTGCTCCGCGGCCTGGGGCTGACGCCTGCGCTCCTCGGCCTCGGGATCGCCGTCGGCGGCGTCGGGGCGCTGGTGGGGTCAGTCCTGGCCCAGCCCATGGCGCGGCGATTGGGCGTCGGACCGGCGATCTGCGCCTCAGGCGCCCTGTCGGCGCTGGGGACGATGATCCTGCTTCTGGCGCCGGCCAATCCCGTCGGCGGCATGGCCGCGCTGGTGGTGTCGCAGTTCCTGGGCGACGCCTTCGGCGTCGTGCCCCTGATACTGGCCTCGAGCCTGCGCCAGAGCATCCTGCCGCAGAGTGTTCTAGGACGGGTAGCTGCGACCTTCCGCGCTGTGGCCGGCGGAGCGGCCGTCGCCGGCGCCCTTCTGGGCGGCGCGCTGGGCCAGGCGCTTGGATTGCGCGAGACACTGCTGATCGCCATAGGCGGCCTGTTGATCGGGCCGTTGATCGGCAGCCTTTCGACGCTGCGCTCGGTCAGGGAAATGCCCGCTGCGCTCTGATCGCTTTCACGGCCGAGCCGGAAACATCTAGCCCCGTTCGTGGGTTAGTGCGGCGCCGCGTAGAAAACGGCGTTTTGTCGTGAGGAGTATTCCGATGAAGACCCTGTTGCTGGCCGCAGGCGCTGCGGCCCTTGCGCTTTCCGCGGGAGCGGCGGCCGCCGCCTCCAAACATCCGGCGCACTCAACGGTCGCCATGAGCCCGAAGGAGCCGATTCCCTACTCGCAGCTCGACGCCTACTTGAAGGCCTCGCCGAAGCAGCGGGCCTCCATGGATTGGTCCGGACAGGCCGCGACGACCGGGACGAGCACGAACACGGCGGCGACCGCCAGCTCTGCGCCGGAAGCGAAGCCTGATGCTCCGTCGACCGAGACGCCCGCGGCGCCAGTCAATCCGCCCGCATCGACGCCGAAGTAAGCCTCGAGATCGCACCTCGCCGCGGGTTGGCCGTTTGGCTGTCCGAGCCTCGGGCGCCCCATGGCATCCTGAGCGCTACCGCGTGAACTTCTGGAACTTCACGCGGTGGGGGATGAGGCTGTCGGCGCCGAGGCGGCGCTTCTTGTCCTCTTCGTAGGCTTCGAAGTTGCCTTCGAACCAGTCGACCTGGCTGTCGCCTTCGAAAGCCAGGATGTGGGTCGCCAGGCGGTCCAGGAAGAAGCGGTCGTGGCTGATCACCACGGCGCAGCCCGGGAAGTCCTCGAGCGCGCTCTCCAGGGCGCCCAGGGTCTCCACGTCCAGGTCGTTGGTCGGTTCGTCGAGCAGGATCACGTTGCCGCCGGCGGCCAGGGTCTTGGCCAGGTGCACGCGGTTGCGCTCACCGCCCGACAGCAGGCCGACCTTCTTCTGCTGATCGGCGCCCTTGAAGTTGAACGAGCCCACATAGGCGCGGCTGGGGATTTCGCGCCCACCCACCTTCATGACGTCGAGGCCGCCGGAGATCTCCTCCCAGACGTTCTTCTTGGGATCGAGGCTGTCGCGGCTCTGGTCGACGTAGGCGAGCTTCACCGTCTCGCCGAGCTTCACCGAACCTTGGTCAGGCGTCTCCTGGCCGGTGATGATCTTGAACAGCGTCGACTTGCCCGCGCCGTTCGGGCCGATCACGCCAACGATGCCGCCAGGGGGCAGCTTGAAGGTCAGGTCCTTGAAGAGGAGCTTGTCGCCGTACTCCTTCTCCAACCCCGACACCTCGATCACCTGCTGGCCCAACCGCGGGCCCGGCGGAATCTGGATCTGGGCGAAGGTCTGCTTGGCGTTCTCCGCCTCATTCTGCAGGTCGTGGAAGGCGGCCAGACGCGCCTTGGACTTGGTGCGCCGCGCGCTCGGCGATGAGCGCACCCAGGCCAGCTCGCGCTCGATGGTGCGCTTCTTACCAGCCTCCTCGCGCTCTTCCTGGGCGATCCGCTTGGTCTTCTGCTCCAGCCACGAGGAGTAGTTGCCCTCGTAGGGGATGCCCTTGCCGCGATCGAGCTCCAGCGTCCACTTGGTCACCTGGTCCAGGAAGTAGCGGTCGTGGGTCACCAGGATGATGCAGCCCGGGAAGCTCTCCAGGTGGTGCTGCAGCCAAGCGACGCTCTCGGCGTCCAGGTGGTTGGTGGGCTCGTCCAGCAGCATCATGTCGGGCTTGGAGAGCAGCAGCCGTGCGAGCGCCACGCGGCGGCGCTCGCCGCCTGAGAGCTTGTCCACAGGCCAGTCGTTGGGCGGGCAGCGCAGGGCGTCCATCGCCATCTCAATGCGGCTGTCGATGTCCCAGAGATCGCCGGCGTCCAGCTTTTCCTGGAGGGCGGTCATCTCCTCCATCAGTTCGTCGGTGTATTCCTCGCCCAGCTTCGCGGCGATGGCGTTGTATTCGTCGAAGAGCCTCTTCTCCTCGCACCAGGCGATGACGTTGCCCCAGACGTCGAGCTTGTCGTCAAGCTGCGGTTCCTGCTCCAGGTAGCCGCGCTTCACGCCCTCGGCCGCCCAGGCCTCGCCCGAGAATTCCTTGTCGATGCCGGCCATGATCTTGAGCAGGGTCGACTTGCCGGAGCCGTTGACGCCCACGACGCCGATCTTGGCGTCCGGATAGAAGGACAGCCAGATGTTCTCGAAGGTCTTCTTCGGGGCCCCGGGGAAGGCCTTCGTCAGGCCCTGCATCTGATAGATATATTGCTGCGCCATGGGGCGTCCGCACCGCTCGACTAAAGGTGGCTGGGGATTTGAGGCGTGCAGATAGCGGCGAGACGGCCGGCGCGCAATCATCCCTCCTCTTTCGCCGCACATCGGACGGACCCCGGAACCTCGGCGAGCGTTCCGCGTACTCATCGCGAAGGGGCCGTCCAGGCCCGCGACACGCACAAGGGATGCTTCCATGCATAAGAACGAAATCAAGGGCGCCGCCAAGGACGCCAAGGGCTCGATCAAGGAAGGATTGGGCAAGGCCACAGGAAACGACCGCATGGCCGCCGAAGGGGCGGCGGAACGGGTTGCAGGCAAAGTGCAGAAGGGCGTCGGCCAAGTGAAGGACGCCGCGCGCGACGCGCTGAAGAACTGACGCCTGGAGGGGGCTGCGCTGCTCGGCGCGGCCCCTACCCGTCGGCGGCGACCTCCGCCAGCCGGTAGCCGACGCCGGCCTCGCTGACCAGAAGCGGCGCGCCGGCGAAATCGCCCAGCTTGTGGCGCAGCTGGCCCACATAGACCCGCAGGTACTGGATGTCGGCCCGCTCGCTGCCCCAGACGGCGCGCAGCAGGTCCTTGTGCCCCACAGTGCGCCCGACATTCAGGCTGAGTTCGACCAGCAGGTCGTAGTCCTTGGGTGACAGCTTCAGCGGGCGCTCGCCCTTGCGCACGCTG
>DASXKT010000317.1:0-5462 GCA_036496685.1 Phenylobacterium sp. | reverse complement strand
CCTGGCAGGCCCTCAAGGACGGCTGGGATCTGGACGGCCCCGAGGCCGGCCGCCTTGCCGCCCGAGCCATAGAGACCCTCGTCGAGGCCGCGAAGGCGTCAGTCAAATCTGCGCCCGCCAACCCGAAGGAAGCGTCATGATCTTCCACGCCTCTATTCCAGCCGACCGGCCAGAGCACGTCGCCCGCGTCATCGCAGAAATCTGGGGCGGCGAGGCTTTCGCCTTCCCGCCCTGGCCCGGCGGCTACGTCGCCATGGCCGGCGACGAGCGCAAGTCGACCGTCGAGGTCTATCCCCGCGCCCACGCCATCGCGCCCGGCGACGGGACCGATCCGGCGCAGATGCGTCTCGATCCGGCGCCGCCGCCGCTCGGATGCTTCCACCTCGCCATCGCCACGGATCGTTCTCCGGACGAGATCCTGGCCATTGGTGCGCGCGAAGGCTGGCGGGCCGTGCGCTGCTCGCGCGGTGGCTTCTTCGACGTCATCGAGCTGTGGATCGAGAACGGCGTGCTGATCGAAGTGCTGACCGCCGAGATGCAGCGTGACTACAAGACACGAATCTCCATGGAGACCTGGCGCAGACCCCGTTCGACGACCGCCGCAACTACGCCCGCTTGACGCCGGGCCGGTCCCGGAGGGTTCAGCCGACGGGCCTTCTAGCGTGACCAAGCCTGTGCCAAGATCACCTGGGCCTTTGGGGGGAACCGGATGGCTAGGGCGCTCTGGTACGGACTCCTGGCGTTGGCGTGTATGTGCGCCTCGCCGGCTGCGGCGCAGTCGAAACTGTTCACCGATGCCGCGCCGCTGCAGATCGTCATAACCGCGCCGTTCCCGGCCCTGGTCCATGCGGCTCCGACCAGCCGGAATCCCTATCCGGCGACGCTTGCAGCGACCCAGGGTTCCGAGGCCGCCCAAAGCTTCAATATCCAGATCAACGCACGCGGCCTGACCCGGCGCACGGCGGGCTACTGCAAGTTCCCGCCACTCCTGCTGACCTTCGACAAGGCGGCTACAAAGGGGACGCTTTTCAAGGGCCAGCACAAGCTGAAGCTGGTCACCTACTGTCGTGACCAGTCCGACTACGAGCAGCGCATCGTGCTCGAGTACCTGGTCTACAAGCTCTACAACGTGCTGACGCCGATGAGCTTCCGGGCGCGCCCGGCGGACGTCACCTATCGCAGCAGCCCGACCGACACCGGCGTGAAGCGGTTCGGCTTCCTGCTGGAGGACATCGACGACCTGGCCGACCGCAATCAACGCGAGAAGCTGAACGCGGCGTCGCGCCAGATCCCAGCGGCGCGGCTCGATGCGCGGGCCGCCGGACGTGCGGCGCTATTTGAATACATGGTCGGCAATCTCGACTGGGATTTCCTGGCCGGGCCCGCGGGTGCGGAGTGCTGCCACAACAGCCGCTTCATCGCAGCGAAGGGCGCGGCCGCCGCCACTGCGACGGGCGTGGTCCCTGTCCCCTACGATTGGGATTTTTCCGGATTCGTCGATTCCCCCTACGCGGGGCCGCCTGAGGGCATCTCCGTGGCCAAGGTGACCGACCGCGTCTACCGCGGCTACTGCGCAAGCAGCGCGGAGCTTCCGGCCATCATCGCGGAATATCGCGCCCACCGCGCCGAGATGATGGGACTGATCGAGAACGAGCCTCGCCTCACCGCCAACGTGAAGACCAAGACGACCCGCTTCATGGACGGCTTCTTCGCGGTCCTGGACGATCCCGACAAGGTTCAGAAGCAGATCATTGCGAAGTGCCGCCAGGGTCCGGTGACGGGAGCGTAGTCGCCCCACACTTCGCCGCTAGCGTCGCGTCGGGGATCGCCGCCTTGTCCAGGGCCGCGATCTCGGCGAGGTAGGCCTCGCGGGCGGCGCCGGAGACGCCCAGCGCCAGGCGGTGACCGCGATGCACCGCCGTCAGGGTGTCGCCCTCCTTGATCAGGAAGCCGTGCGGGTCGGAACAGCCGCCCCGGACTGCGATATCGGTCAGGATCACCCCGCCATCGAAGCGCGCATTGACCATCGGGTAGCGCTTGGTGTGGCCGAGCACGATGCGCTTGACCTGATGGCGCGCCAGCACGGCGGCGACGTTCGCGCTCTCGGCGGCTTCGTCGTTCATCGCCATGCCGCGGTACCAGAGCGGGCCCTGCTCGTTCCACAGGATGTCGTGCGGGCCACCGGCGACCTCCGGCTCATGCTTTAGCGCCGCGACCACCGCCTTGTTCATCGTATCGGCGTCAAAGCCCGTGAACTCTGGCCCGATGCCGCCATGCAGGTAGAGGGTGTCGTCGATGCGGATGACCGCGTCGTGGGTGACCACCCAGCGTCCGTAGATCCCGGTGGGCGACCAGGCGAGGCGGTGCTCCACCCAACCCAGCGGGTGCTCGGCGTCGAACTTCGCTCGAAACGCCTCATCGAACGTTGGCAGGCCGCCGGCGGGTGGGTTGGCCTTCATCGCCTCCACCACCCGGGCGTAGTAGGCGTCGCGCCGGGCCGATGATTGGCGATCGGCAAAGGCGGCGAACTCCGCGGGGGTCGTGTAGCGGAGGTCACCCTCCATGTTCATCGCCTCGTGGTTGCCGATCAGGGCATGCACATAGCCGCCCGCGCGGCGCGCCTGCGGTTCGAGCTTGATCAAAAGGTCGAGGATCTTGCGGGTGTCGGGCGCGCGATCGGGTACATCGCCCAGTTGCACGAGGTGGGTCTTCCCGCCGCTCCAGGCGTCGCTGGCGTTGATCAGGCCGGCCTGGGTGAGTTGATCGTGGAACTTGGCGTAGTCGCCGTGCAGGTCGCCGATCACCACCACGCGCGCGACGTGGTCCCAAGCGGTTTGCGCCTGCGCGGGGGCGGCCAAGCCCACCGCCAGCGCGGCGAGCAAGCCGGCGAACATCCTGATCATGGATATGACCATATCGCGTCAGCGGTCCACGCGCACCGCTACCGTCGCGTGCCAGCGTTCGGCGGCGCGCTTGCCAAAGCCTGAGGCCTCGCCCACGCTGCCGATTGTGCGGGGGCGGAGAATAAGATGCGGTTGCTGGCGTTGTTCTTAGTCCTGGCCCTGGCGCCGGGCGTCGCTTCGGCGGCAGCGACGTCGGGTTTGTTCGATGCGCCGCAGGGGCCCCTCCCGGCCGCCGGCTGGGCTGGCTTCCGCGATATGCACTTCATGGCCAGCTCGCTGGGGGCCCTGCTGATGGCCACCGGGCTCAGTACCCTGATCGCCTATCACCCGACCACTCCGCGTACGGTCGATTCCCTCAGCGAAGCCGACATGCCGCGGGTCTACATCCTCTACGCCTTCGTCGGCGCGGTGATCGGAGTGACCGTGCGCGAGTTCGGCATGGTGATCGGCGTCGTGGTGTTCGGGATCGGCGGATTGATCAGGTTCCGCACCGATACGGCCTCGCCCAGAGACACTGGCCGATTGATCATCGTCACGCTCGTCGGGCTGATCTCCGGCCTGGGCCTGCCGCACTTTGCGACGATCACCACGCTCTTCGCCTTCGTCCTGATCTACCTGTTCGACTCTCGGCCCGTCTGCCGTGTCAGGATCAGCCAATTGCCCGCTGGGCGGGTCGGAGAATGCGCCCAGGTCTATCGCGAGGTGCTGGAAGCCCAGGGCTGCAAGATCGTCAGCGAGCGCAAGTCCTTCGCCAAAGACCGCATCGAATTCGTCTTCCGCATGCCACGCAAAGGCACCCGCGAAGGCCTGCATGCCTGCCTCTGCGAAGCGCCCATCGACGTGCGCGGCGAGTTCGACTGGGAGGTCGAGTAGCATGAACTGGCCGACCAGAATGATAGCTCCCGCCATGGGCATCGTAGCGAGCGCCTGGGTGGCGATGTTGATGTGGCTGCACCATCAGCCCATTTTTCTGACTGCAGGCGCAGCGATCTGCGCCGGCCTGGCGGTTGGCGCATTCTTCCACATTTTCGGAAGGCGCACGGGCGTCTGAGTCTCAGACGGCTCGGAGCAGATAGGCCGACTGGAACCCGTCAGCCGAGCGGGTGACCTCGATGGTCTCGAAGCCGGCGTGGGCCAGCATCGGCTCCATGAGCCAGGCGAAGGTCGAATGCTCATCGCGGACGTGTTCCTCGAGCTCCGCTCGGCCCCACGCGCCCTCCACGGCCTCGCCGCCCATCGCGCACCACGCCTCGATGTGGTTCGCGGCCTCCTCAAGCGGAAAATCGTAAATCACGTCCCAGAGCCGGAAGACGCCCCCCGGGCGCAGCATCCCACGAACACGCAGTAGAGCGATCGCTTTCCAGAAGTCGGGGAGGTGGTGGAGCGCAAACCGCGAATAGACGAAATCCACGGGCTCGCCCCTATGCGCGTAGCTCAGGAAGCCGCCCTGGACCAATTCCACATTCTGCAGTCCCTGCGCGGCGAGCTTGCTGCCGAGGTGCTGGAGCATTGGCGGCGAGATATCCACCGCCACCACCCGGGCACAGTGCGGGGACACCGCAACGGTGAATTGCCCCGTGCCGGGCCCAAACTCGATGAGCCTCGAGCTGGCGCCTAGTCCGAAGCGCGAAAGCAGCGCGACTTCGCCGTTCGCCGCGGCGTCCATCTTGCCGTCGTACCGGGCGACATGCGCAGGATCGAGATTCTCGCGGCCGGCCATCCCCAGCTCGTTCGGGAACCAGTTCGGGGGCCTATCGGTCGCCATTTGCGCCTCCCTATAGATCATCCTCTCAGGCGGGCAGCTTCTGCGCCCAGTCGCGCACGACGCTTGCGTACCGTTCCGGTTGCGCGGCGTGCATCGCGTGCGCGGCGTCGGGCAGGGAGACGTAATCGAATGGCTGACCCGCGCCCTTTATCAGTTCGCCCGCGCGCCGCGCCTGTAGGTCGGTCAGGGCGCCCATGAGCCTGCCAGTGTCTTCGTCGACATGGCGGATGTGGTGGGTGAGCAGCATCGGGACCTTGGCGCTGCCGAGCATGCGCTCGTGATGGCAACTCGCCGCGACTGTGCCTTCGACGAAGGCGCGGGCCCATTCCGGGTCGTACTCCCTCAGGTTCTGCGGCGGTTCCGGCTGCCCGCCGCCGCTGGTGAAGCCGGGCCAGTCCCCGACCCGCCACTGATCGCCGAGGAAGGTCGAGAACCGCTCGAAGATGGGCCCCACCACGCTCTGGCGGATGGAGGGCGCGTAGGCTGGCGTGAGCTCTGAAGCAAAGAGCGGCGGGTCCTCGCAGACCGCCCCGCGGAGCTGTCCCGGGAGCGCATAGGCGGAAAGCCAGGCCGACAGGACGCCGCCGGACGAGCAGCCGCTGGTCACGACGGGACGCTTCACCACCGTTGCGATGAACCGCACCAGGTCGTTGCCCATGTTATCGAGGGTGTAGCGGCCGGGGGTCCAGGTGCTGCGGCCCTGGCCGCGGAGGTCGACCGCGTACACCTGGAAATCCGCCACGAGGATCTTGATGGCTGCTTCATAGCCCCACCAAGATTCAGTCTGGCCGGGG
>DASXKT010000316.1:0-13633 GCA_036496685.1 Phenylobacterium sp. | reverse complement strand
TCGAAGCTCCGCCCGCCGAGGCCGAGGCCAGCGCCTGGTAGTCACCGACCACCAGGAACGGCGGCCCGCCGCCCCGCAGCTCGTTCCAGGCCTTGACGATGATCTCCGGGCCGACGCCGGCTGGGTCGCCGAGGGTCAGCGCGAGCGGCCCGGGCTTCACCTGGTCTCGATGGTGGCGGAGTTGCGCAGGTCGCGCATGTAGCGGCGCGAGATCATGCTGAGCTGCTGGCCGGTCAGGCGGCTTTCGATCTGGTCGTGATCGGCCAGCGCCGCGCCGGCGGCGCGCTTGCCGCAGATCGCCAGCACGTGCAGCCCGACCTTGGTGCGGATCGGCGACGACAGCTGCCCGACCTTCAAGGTCTGCGCGGCTTCCTTGAATTCCGGCGAGAGATCGTTGATCTCGGCCTCGCCCAGGTCGCCAACGACCACGCCCTGCGTCTTGCCGGCCGTGGCTTCGAGCGTCGCGCAGTCCTTGATCAGCGTCTTCACGCCCTCCAGCTTCACCCGTGCGGCCTCGACGTCGGCCGGAGTGGCCGTGGCGGGAAGCGCAATGGCGGCCTGCTTCAGGCTCACCAGGGTCTGGCCGGAGCCGGAGCGCTTGTCCCGCAGGTAGATGATGTAGACGCCGTCCTTCACCGGGATTGGTTGGGAAAGTTGGCCCGGGCGCAGCTGATCGAGCGCCGCATCGACCTCCGGCGGCATCTCGCCCTGGCTGATCCAGCCCGCATCGCCCCCGGCGGCTGCCGTGGAGGACGCCGAGAACTGCCGAGCGACCGCGGGGAACGGCGCGCCTTGCTGAAGTTGGGCGACCAGTTGCGCCGCGCCCTTGCTGGCCGCGTCCATGCCACCGGCCCGGCCGGCGTCGACGAACACTTCGCTGACTTCGTATTGCGGCTTCGACGCGGCCGCCGTCAGCCGCGCCTGGGTGGCCTTGATCTGGTCTTCGCCGATCCGCAGGCGCGAGCCGTAGCGGCCCCGGATCCAACGTTGCCAGCTCATCTGCGCGCGGATCTGTTCGAACAGGGTCTCGGAGCCGATGCCCTGCTGCTTGAGGGCGGCGAGGAAGCCGTCGGGCTTGAGATTGTTCTGCTGGGCCATGCCGGCGAGTTCCTCTTGGATCTCGTCGTCGGTGGCGATGATGCTGATCTTCTGATCCTTCTGGACGCGCTTCAGCTCCTGGATCTGCAGGTGCTCATCGACCAGGGAACGCAGGGCCTCCTGCTGGAACTCCGGCAGGGTGTCCTGGGTAGGCTGCACGCCGGAGGTGGCGATCAACAGGCGCATGCGCTGCGCCAGGTCGTAGGTCGAGATGATGTCGTCGTTGACGATGGCCGCCACCGACTCCGTCATCGGACGCATGGGCGTCAGCTGCTGGATTTCCGGGTTCCCAGCTGGCGGGGCGACTGCCGGCGGCGCAACATTAGCCGGCTGGCCCTGGGCCCAGGCGCCCAGCGGCAGTGCGGCCGTCAGCAAGGCCGCTGTCGCCAAAACAGCGCCGCGCGCCCCCAGGCCCGTGACGTTACGCGCGCGCATCATGGATGAGTTCATTCCCTCGTTCGGCCGCGTCCGGCCGCAATCTTATCTGCTATAAATTGGTCCGCCCAATGTGGCGAGCGTTAGGCGCACGGACAGTTGGTCGCTGGAGCCCAGCCGGCCCAGAACAACGTCTTCGTGGCGGTAAAAAACGTCCACCCGGATGCAATCATCTTTGTAGAAGACGCCAAGGTCGCGGATCACCCAGGCGTTCTGCACAAGGTCGCGGTTGCCGTAGGTGCTGAGACCCCAGTGCTGGGTCAGGTTGAGATCGCCGCCAACGTCGAGGTTCTTGACCTGAACGCCGTTGATGCCCTGGTCGTCGGTGAGATAGCGGACATAACCCGAGCCCCACTTGATGTTGACGTTGGCGCCGGCCTCGAGTCGGTGGACCTCCAGGGTGTCGGCGTCGAGCCGCGTGCGGGCGAAGAACGAGAAGCCCTTCCAGGGCTGGGCGTCGCCGGCGACGATCCAGTCCGAGGCGCGCTCCGAGAGGCCGGACCGCGGCGAGAAGACGGTGTTCGGGCTGTCGCGGAAGCTGCGGCCGATCAAGAGGCTCGCGCGACGTCCATCGTCCCAGAGGATCGAGCCGCGCCCCGCGACGTTCACGCGCACGCCATCCTCATAGAGATCGTAGCCTGGGAATTTGTTGGCCCTGAACAACGTGCTCTCGTCGAACTCGAAGGCGACGCTGTCCTCGTTGAGGTAGATCGGCGCGCCGGTGGAGTCGTGCCCGATCACCACCTGCTGCGCCTTCGGCGAGGCGGCGATCTGCAGCAAGGGTTCGAGCACGACGGTGGAGTCGCGCCAGCGACGATATAGTGGGTAGGAAACGTCCGCGCCGGCGACGGCGAGACCGCGGGACACCGATTCCGACTTCGTCTCGTTCCCGACCCCGGTCAGCACGTCGCTCAGGCTGTAGCCGTCTGCGCGCACGTTGATGAACGGCTCGACCCGCAGGCCGGCGCTTGAGGTGAACACCCGTGACCAGTCGGCCTCTGCGGTGACCCGGCGGCTGTCGAGCCCCGGCTGGTTGAGAGCTGGATTGTCCGGTGACTGCTCGCGGGTCAGCGACACCGCGCTTCCCAGGATGCGCAGCCGTCCGCCGAAGACGTCGCTCGGGACCTCGTATCGGGTGTCCACCACGGGCGCCACGACCGGGAAGGTGCGGTTGTTGTCGCCGGGGCGCAGGCCCTGGACGCTGAAGGTCGCGACCGCGGCGTAGGACTGGTCGTCCTGGCGGGTTGCGTAGAGCTGGCTGATCAGCCGCCGGTCGTCGGCCACATAGGGGCCTCGCGCCTCATAGACGCGGCCGATATCGTACTTGTCGAAGAGCAGCGGATCCGACGTGCGCTCGGCGGTGAAGCCAGCCGTCCAGTGCTCGTCGATCTTGAAGGCGCCGCTGCCCAGGATGTAGCTGCGGTTTGTTTTGTCGCCGAAGCGTTCCCCGGTACCGGTCAGATCCTGCTCGTAGGTGTAGCCGACGCGGACATCGACCTCGCCCAGCGCAAAGCGCTCGCGATACCGCAGGTTCAGGAAAGGATTGACCTTGGTATTGAGCTGCGGAGCGATGATCAGGTCGGAGGAGGGGTTGATCACCAGGTAGTACGGCTGGTCCCACGAAAAGCCGCGGCGGCTGTTGATGCCGATCCTTGGCGCGAGGAGGCCGGACACGCGGTCGGCCGCGGGATCGGCGTGCCAGAACACCGGGAGGTAGAGGATCGGCACGCCTAAAATGTGAATGCGGGCGTGGCGGTAGTAGACGAGGTTGTGGGCCTTGTCCTCGACGACCCGGTCGGCGGTGATCGACCACGTCGGGGTCTTCGGCTTGTTGCCGACGCAGATCAGGCAGGGTGTGTAGATCGCCTTGTTCAGTTCCTGGATCTGGTCTGAGCGACGCACCGCGCTGGCGCCGGCGATCTCCACATCCTGGTTGAGGCGCTTGTCGTGCATGCGCGTCGAGAAGGCCAAGGCGACGCCCGCCTGCATCTTGTCGTCGAGGACCATTTCGTCGGCGTATTCGACCTCGCCGTCGTCGTGGATGACCTGAACGTGGCCGTAGGCGCGGATCACGCCCTGCGCGGGCGCATCCTTGTCCGGTGGTGGCCGCGTCTCCCCCTCGGCAGGCCTGGGAGCTTCTTTGTAGACAAGACGGTCGGCGCGAAGCGTCCGGTCTTGGTAACGGACCTCGACCGAGCCTTCCGCGGTGGTGATGCCGTTCTTGTCGTCGCGGATAAGCTGGTCGGCCTCCATGTAGAGTTCGCCCGGCTTCAGCCCGTCGATATGCTGAGGCGTTGTCGTCGTCTTGGGCTGGGGTGGCTTAGCCAGGTTCTCGTTGAGGATCTGGCCGCGCTCGTCACGGCCCAGGCCGCCGGCCGCGGGACCGCCGGGCTGGGCCATCACCGCCGCGGGCCATAGCGCGACGGCCGCCGCGCCGGCGAGCAATACTCGCTTGAAAGCGGCCATCGGGGCGGCGGCGGACGACCTGCGTCGACGCGAACTCATTTTCCGCTTCCGATCCTTCCCACGACGCGCCTTGCAGCCTGCATAGCCGGGCATGCGGAGGATTCAACCGTCTTCGGTGTAACAGAGCAGGGTAAGGCCAGACAGCAGCGCCACCACCGCAGGCGCCCAGGCGGCCGCGAACAACGGAATGATGTCGGCCCGTCCGAGAGCGCCGGCGAATTTGTCGAAGAAAAAGACAACGAACCCCAGGCCCACGCCCGCTCCCGCCAGCCCGGCCAAGCCGCCGAGTCGCGCCAGCCTCAGCGAAAAGGCGGCCGCCAATATGGCCATGGCGGTGAACAGCACCGGCGTGGCGAGCATCTGCTGGAACTTCAGCCGGTAGCCCGAAGCCGAGAACCCGGCCTGCTCGGTAAGCCGGATGGCGGCGGGCAGGCGCCAGAAGGCGATGGCGTCGGGCGAGGCGAAGCGCTCGACCGCAGCCTCGGAATCAAGCGTCGAGCGCAGCGACAGGCTGTCGGACCGCACCGAACTTTCACCCGCTGAGGCTTCGCGAACGTCTTTCAGCTGCCAGAACCCCGGCCGCAGCAGCGCCTCTTCGGCCTCGAGGCGGCGCCTGAACTCAGGCTGACCGGTCTTGTTTTTCTCGTAGATGAAAATCGAGACCCCGCGCAGTCGAACCTCGCTTTGGCTGGTGTCACGCGACCTGGCGTGAATCACCATCTGGGTGTGCTCGTCGCCCTGGCGCAGCCAGATATCCTTCGGAACATCCCCGAGGTAGTTGGACATGATCTTCGCGCGGTCCGCCTCGAATCGGGCGCTGAGCGCCGCCGAAACCGGATTGAGCGCGGTCACCGCCAGCAGGCCCGCCACAAACGCGGCCGCCGCCGCGGGCATGATGAAGCGCCAGGCCGAAAGGCCGGCGGCGCGCATGGCCACCAGCTCGCTGCGCCGGTTCATTCCGACGAAGGCGCTGATGCCGCCGAACAGGAAGACGAAGGGCAGCACCAGCTGGATCACCGAGGGTGACTTCAACAGGGTGAGCCCGAAGATGTCGCCGGCGTTGACGTCGGCCCGCACGCCGATCGAGCGGGAAAGATCGACGAACTGCACAAGCAGGATCACCGCCGAGATCACGGCCAGCGCCGCCCCAACGCCACCGAGCGTACGGGCCAGGACGTAGCGTTGGAGGCGCGCAGCGCTCATGCGGGGCTCCTCATGCTGGCATCGGCGCAATGCGCGCCGGCCGGCGGCGGATGTCGATGAAGCGGCTGACCCGCTGGCGGAAGATGCCGCGCAGAGCGAAGGCCGTGGCCCCCAGCGGGATGGCGTATTGCAGGATGTTCAGCCAGACGTTCCCCTCGCTGGCCGACTGGGCCACGAAACCCAGGATGCGCACGAACGCTGCGATCGCGCCGAGCGTCGCGATCCGGCGGGCATAGCCGAGCCGCGAGAAACCGCCCCCGATGATCGCCGAAAGCGCCATGGCCATGAAGGCGATGTTGTAGAGCGGGGTCGCGAGCCGCGAATGACCCTCGGCCAGCAGGGCCTTACGATTGTGCTGCTCCCAGCCCTGCTGGAGATCTGGGAAGAACAGCTCGTGGATGAAGCGGTCCGACGGCTTGTAGTGGATCATCTCGTCGGGGTTGCTGAGCGCGCCGAGCTCGAACGGATATTCGATGAAGGTCAGGTAGTTGAGCACGCCGCGCGGCGAGAACTCCTGCATCGAGCCATTGCGTAGCACCAGCACCGAGTCCCCGTTCCGGTTGGTCATCCGCCCGGAGTTGGCCATGTAGGTGGTGGCCGTGCCGTCCTGCTTCTTCTGGTGGATGAAGAGGTTGTGCATGTCGCCGTTGCTGTCGACGCTCTGCGCATAGACGGTCAGGCCGGGGACCGGCTCGGTGAACTCGCCTTCGCGCACCAAGGTGGCGGCCAGGTCGGTGCGCACCTGGAAGAGCTCCTTCCGGAGCTCGTGATAGGTCACCGGCTGCACCCACAGGCCCAACACCAGGGCTAGGAAGGCGATAGTGCAGGCCAGGCGCATCGCCGGAGAGATCACCCGCCATCGGCTCATGCCGCCCGCGAAACACACCACGATTTCCTGCTCGGTGTGCAGGCGGTTCAAGGCCACCAGGGCGGCCACGAACACGGCGATCGGCAGGATCATGTTGATCAGCTGCGGCATGGAAAGCAGCGTGATCTTCAGGAACAGCAGCGCGCTCTGGCGCTGGTTCACGATGAGGTCGAGCCACGTGAGGCTCTGGCTCAGCAAGGCGACCGCCGTCAGCGCCGCCGTGGCGAGAAGGGTCGGGCCGAGCAGTTGCCGGAGCAGGTATCGATCGATCAGGCGCATCTGTAAGAAATACGGCTCGCTCGGAGTTTTTGCCGCGCCCCCGCCGCGGAGCTGATCTAAATCATGCGTCGCCGTGTCAGACAACCGCCGGCGACGCTCCGGACGGCCCACGCCGAACCCGGCCCCCTTTAGTGCATCGAGAGACTACGTATGGATATCCAGTTCGTCGCCGCCGACGCGGCTGTGTCGCCGAAGACCGTCGTGGCCCGCGTCGTGTTCGAGGGCGCCGCCCTCGGCTCGCTGTCTCAGGCGGCCGCGGCGACCCGCTTTTCAGGGGGCAAGGGCCAGACCCTCGACGTGCTCGCGCCGGCCGGCACGGACGCGGCGCGACTGCTGCTGGTGGGCGCCGGCAAGGCTGAGGGGTTTGACGCCCTTGGCGCCGAGCACGCAGCGGCGAGCGCCTACGCGGCGGTGAAGGCTTCCGGCTTGACGACCCTGCGCGTCGAGCTGCCGGACGGCTCGGCCGAACTGGCGGCGCGGGCGGCGCTCGGCGTGCGCCTTGCGAGCTACCGTTTCGACAAATACCGGACCAAGGAGCCTACGGAAAAGAAGCCCTCCATCGTCAAGACCGAGATCGTCGCCGCCGACGCTGCTGCCGGCCTGGACGCCTTTGCCCCGATGGCCGACCTGGCCGACGCGATCAGCTTCACTCGAGACCTGGTCTCCGAACCGGCCAACGTCCTCTACCCGGCCGAATTCGCCCGCCGGGTGAAGGCGCTGGAGACCCTCGGGCTCGAAGTCGAGATCCTCGGCGAGCCGGAGATGATGAAGCTCGGCATGGGAAGTCTGCTGGGCGTCGGTCAGGGCTCGATCCGCGAGAGCCAGCTCGTGGTCATTCGCTGGAACGGCGCCGCAGACAAGAAGGCCCAACCTATCGCCTTCATCGGTAAGGGAGTCTGCTTCGATACGGGCGGCATCTCGATCAAGCCGGCCGATGGCATGGAAGACATGAAGTGGGACATGGGCGGGGCAGGCGCGGTGGCCGGCCTGATGCACGTGCTCGCCGGGCGCAAGGCCAAGGTCAACGCGGTCGGCATCCTGGGCCTCGTCGAGAACATGCCGGACGGCAATGCCCAGCGGCCCGGCGACGTGGTCACCTCCATGTCCGGCCAGACCATCGAGGTCATCAACACCGACGCCGAGGGCCGCCTCGTGCTGGCCGACGCCATCTGGTACTGCCAGGACCGCTTCAAGCCGAAGTTCATGGTCGATCTCGCGACCCTCACTGGGGCGATTATCGTGGCGCTGGGGAACGATCTGGCCGGCTGCTATTCCAACGACGAGCAACTGGCCGCGAACCTGCTCGCGGCGTCAAACACCGAGGGCGAGCCCCTCTGGCGGATGCCGTTGCCGGCGCAGTACGACAAGAACATCGACTCGATGATCGCTGACATGAAGAACACCGGCGGCCGGCCGGGCGGTTCGATCACCGCGGCCTTGTTCATCCAGCGCTTCACCAACGGCGTGCCCTGGGCCCACCTCGACATCGCCTCGACCGCCTGGAAGAAGCCGTCACAAGTCCCCACCATCCCGGACGGCGCCACCGGCTTCGGCGTGCGCCTGCTGAACCGCATGGTGGCCGAGAAGTACGAGGGCTGAGCCGCAGACCTCGAGGACATGGTGATGCCGGCGCCCCGGTTCGTGCTCCTGGCGAGCCCGCTGCTGGGCCCAATGGCCTGGCAAGCGGTCGCCGCCGAGCTCGCTCGGCGGGGGCGTGCGGCGACGGCGCCCGCCTGGCCACCGCTCTCAAGCATCGCAGATGGATTCTACGAGGCCTTGGCGATCGGCCTTGCAGAGCGGCTCGGGCCGCCCGGCGAACAGCTGCTGTTGGTCGCCCACAGCGGCGCAGGCGCGCTGGCCCCGGCGGTCGCGGATCGGCTGGCGGGCCGCGTCTCGGGCGTGATTCTGGTCGACGCCATCCTGCCGCATCCGGGGAGGAGCTGGTTCGACACCGCTCCGCCTGAGATGCGCGATCGGTTGCGGGCGGGGGCCCAGATGGGCGAGCTGCCCTGTTGGGACGAATGGTGGCCGCCGGGTGCGCTCGAACGTCTTGTGCCGGAGGCCGCCGTCCGGGAGGCGCTCGTCGCTGAGCTAGAACCCTTGCCGTTGGCTTATTTCGAGGAGCGCGCCCCGCCGGCCACGCTCGTCGCGCCGACGGCTTATCTTCAGCTCAGCGGGGCCTACGACGACGAGGGCAAGGTCGCCGGACGATACGGCTGGCCACTGGTGCGCCTTCCGCTGCATCATCTCGCGATGCTGACCGACCCCGAGCCCGTGGCCTCCGCCCTGGAGTCGCTGGCCGCCCGCCTGGCGGAGCCGACCCATGGCTGACGCCGCCGCCACCGAGGTCTGGTTCTATCACCTGGAACGCACCGGGCTGGAGCAGGCCCTGCCTGAGCTCCTGGAAAAGACGCTGCAGCGGGGCTGGAAGGCGCTGGTCCGGGTGCGCGATGTCCAGCGCATGCAGCACCTCGACAGCTGGCTATGGACCTATCGCGACGAGAGCTTCTTGCCGCACGCGCCCGACGATGAGCCGGGCGCATCGCGCCAGCCGATCTTGCTGACCACGGGGTTCGAGAACGTCAATGGCGCGGACGCGCTGTTCCTGGTGGATGGCGCCGAACCTGGCGACCTTTCCGGTTATGCGCGCTGCGTCGTCCTGTTCGACGGCGGGGACGAGGCGCAACTGGCGGTGGCGCGGGCGCAATGGAGCGCGGTAAAAGCAACGGGCGTTCAGGTCTCCTACTGGAAGCAGCAGGCGCGCGGATGGCAGAAGCAGGCGTGAAGCGGGCGACCCTCCGAGTGGGACTGGGGGCGGGGCTGGGCCTGGCGTTGCTGGCAGCGGCCTGCAGCACGCCGCGCTATCCTACGACCGCTCCAGCCGCACCTGCTGCGCCGCCGGCACAGGCGCAGCAACCGCCTCGGTCGCCCGTACCCCAGCAGGCCAAAGGGCGTGACCAGTGCGGCGCCGCGGCGCTTCAGGGCATGGTGGGCCGCTCCCGGACCGAGATCCCTATCCCGGTCAATCCCAACCTGCAGCGCGTGGCCTGCACCACGTGCCCGGTCACCATGGATTACAACGAACAGCGGCTGAATTTCTTCTTCGACGCCCAGACCGGCGTCATCAAGGAGATCCGCTGCGGCTAGGCCGCGGGAATCTCCACGCCCATCTCCCTGAGCAGGTCGATCCACGCCGCACGGCCGTCGCGGCTGGCGAACTTGGCCACTGCGGTGGCGCGAGCGGCGGCGCGCATGGGTGCGGAGGCCTGCGGGTTCCGGCAGGCCGCGATCAGGGTCTCGGAAAGCGCCGCCACGTCGAAGAACGGCAGGAGCCGGCCGTTGACCCCATCCTCGATGGCGTCGTGCAGTGGCAGGGTGTCGGAGCCGACCACGTAGCAGCCACTGGCCATGGCCTCGATCAGCGACCACGAGAGCACGAAGGGGTAGCTGTAATAGACATGGGCGGTGGAGAGCCGTAGCGCCTCCAGCATCCGCGCGTGCGGCGTCTTGCCCAGGAAATGCAGCCGCTCCGGATCGAGGTCCAGGCCGTCGAAGCAGACGTCGCGCCAGGTGCGGCCGTCGGGCGCCGCGCCGCCATAGGGCCGCCCGGTCTCCTGGCCGATGATCACCACCTGCGCATCGGGGACCTCCGCCATCAGCCGGGGCAGGGCGCGGGCGAAGATATGCAAGCCCCGCAGCGGCTCCATCTGGTTGTTTATGTGGGTGATCACCGGCGTGCCCGGCGCGATGAAGCGATCGCCGAGCAGAAGGAAGGGCTCGGTGGGCCCCGGCCGGATAGCGTCCACGTCGACGCCCTCGTGGATCACCCGCACTCGCGGCTGGAAGACCGGCGGCAGCAGGCCGGCCTGGAATTCAGTGGGCGCGACGATGGCGTCGGCGTCGGTCAGCGCCAGCGCCATGACCGCGTTCTTGGACTTGCCGCGCAGGATCTCCAGTTCACTGGCCTGCAGGAACTCACCGTCGAAATCGATGTCGAGCCCGCGGCCGCGGTAGAAGAACTCTGCGAACATCACGCGCTGGGCGTTTGGCCACACCTCATCGAGGAAGATGGTCTCCCCCCAACCGGGATGGCCGACAATTACCGCCGGATCGAAGCCCTCAGCCTTCAGTGCCTGGGCCGCGCGGAACGCGCCTGAGCCGCGGATCAGGTCGGCCTCGGCGCGGACGGCGACGGGAAGGATGCCGGGCGTCGTGCCACGTTCGAGTTCATAGCGCCCGATCCGGACGCCCTGCATGCCCGGCGCCTGGCTGGACCCGATCGCAGCGCACGGGACGCCCAGCGCCACGA
Source organism: Phenylobacterium sp. (assembly GCA_036496685.1). Taxonomy (GTDB): domain Bacteria; phylum Pseudomonadota; class Alphaproteobacteria; order Caulobacterales; family Caulobacteraceae; genus Phenylobacterium. The sequence goes on along the minus strand of DASXKT010000316.1, from coordinate 2,975 downwards.
GCGTCTGGGCGAGGTTCCGGAACTGGGCCGGAAAGTTGTTGTGGACGAAGAGAACCCCCGCAGGCATGGGCGTCTTCTGCCTGCGCCGGCCGCGGCTGTCACCTGGGGCGCACGGATCGCCGCTTGGCGGGCCACGGCTTCCCGGCTAATGGGCGCAGCTAGGCGGATGTGGCGGAACTGGTAGACGCACTGGATTTAGGTTCCAGCGCCGCAAGGCGTGGAGGTTCGAGTCCTCTCATCCGCACCATCCTGCTTCGCCCGTAAGGGGGCTTCGCAGGACGAGTCCTGAGGTCGGATGCGACGCAGGATGACCTTCGAAGCCTTGGCGGAGAAGGGCATCAGCCTTTGCACTTGGAGGCGCGGGCCTCGCGTGACATAACCCCCGCCCTCCGCCGACCCCTCGGCGGTGTTCGTTATCATCCCCTAGGCGGCGGCCCGGCGCTCGTTGGCGCCGCGACCGGAAGTTCGAGAATGTCGATGCAGATCGTTGAAAAGTCTGGTGAAGGCCTGAGCCGCGTGTTCGGCGTCACGGTGCCCGTCGCGGATCTGACGCAGGCGCTGGAGGCGCGTATCGCTGAGATCACGCCGACCCTGAACATTAAGGGCTTCCGTCCCGGCAAGGTGCCGACCGCCCACGTGCGCCGCCTCTACGGAAAGGCGCTGATGAGCGAAGTGGTCGAAAAGACCCTCACCGAGACCACGCAAAAGGTCCTCGACGACAACAAGCTGCGTCCTGCCGGCGACCCGGACCTGAAGCCGGAAGGCGACATGAACGCGGTGATCGACGGCAAGGCTGACCTCGCCTACGAAATCGCCGTCGACGTGATGCCGGACTTCGAGCCGGTGGACCCCGCGACGCTTTCGCTTAAGCGCCTGGTCTATGAGCCCACCGACAAGGAAGTCGACGAGGCGGTCGACGAACTCGCCAAGCAGAACCGCACCTACGAGACCAAGACCGGCAAGACCGTGAAGGCCAAGGACGGCGACCTGGTGGTCATCGACTTCGTCGGCAAGCTGGACGGCGTGGCCTTCGAAGGCGGTTCGGCGGAAGCCGCCGAGCTCGTCTTGGGCTCCGGCCAGTTCATCCCGGGCTTCGAGGAACAGCTGGTCGGCTCCAAGCCCGATAGCGACGTCGAGGTGAAGGTCACCTTCCCGGAGAACTACCAGGCGGAGAACCTGAAGGGCAAAGAAGCGATTTTCGACGTCAAGGTGAAGGAAGTGAAGGCGCCCGTGGACGCGCCCGCCGACGACGCCTTCGCCGAACGCCTCGGCATCGAGAACCTCGAGAAGCTGCGCGAACTCCTGAAGGGCAACCTCGAGAAGGAATACGCCGGCGCGAGCCGCTTCAAGCTGAAGCGCGCGCTCCTCGACCAGCTCGACACCAAGCACGACTTCCCGCTGCCGCCGAAGATGGTGGAGGCCGAGTTCGCCTCGATCTGGCAGCAGGTCGAGCAGGACAAGGAAGCCGGCCAACTGCCGCCCGAGGACCTCAAGAAGTCCGACAAGAAGCTCAAGGAAGAGTACCGCAAGATCGCCGAGCGCCGCGTGCGCCTAGGCCTGGTGCTCGCCGAAATCGGCCGCGCCAACAACGTCCAGGTCACCGACCAGGAACTGGGCGAGGCCATGCGCCAGGAGGCCATGAAGTACGGGCCCCAGGCCCAGCAGGTGTTCGACCTCTTCCGCCAGAACCCCAACGCCCAGGCCCAGCTCCGCGCTCCGATCTTCGAGGACAAGGTCGTCGACCTGATCGTCGACAAGGCCAAGGTGAAGGACCAGAAGGTCTCCAAAGACGACCTGATGAAGGATGACGACCTGCCGGCCGGCTACGGGGACTAGGCGCCTCGCTCAGCTGTCATCCCGGAAGCCGCGTCAGCGGCTGTCCGGGACCCACAGACCCGATGCATATAGAAAGGGCTCGGCGGTGACGCCGGGCCCTTTTGCCGTTCGACGGAGGTCAGGCCCCGGTCTGATCGGGCCGCCCCTTGGGGCGGTCCCGGGGGCTAGCGCGAAATCGGGATGACACAGTTTAGTTGGGGCTAAAGCCCGCGCAGGTGGCGCAGCAGCTCGGCGTTCTCGACGCGGGCGCGGCGTTCGTTGATTTCCTGGAACTGGCTGACGGACCCGACGTCCTCGACCGGGGTGTCCGGAGGCGGCGCCGAATAGGCCGCGGACTCGGTCACGGGGACGACATCGCCGGGCGTGGTCATCGAATTCCTCCCAAAGCCCAGGCCGCAGGGCTCCCGGCTGTTAAGCTATCATTAGGGATCATCGCCGCTCGCCAGAAAAGCTGCGGCCGCCCTCACGTTCGCTTGAGGTTGCCTGGCGCGCGGCCAAGGCAGGATTTCGCCGAGTTTCTGCCGATCCGGCGCGAAATCACCGATCAGCGATCAGGAATCGTCTTGGCTTGACCGCCGAACGGGGCCTAACCTCGCAAGAACGCCGCGTCGTGACGGCTCAAGCCCACTCTGCACTCACAAGTTCATCCGCAGAGTTCGCCTTGCCGCCGCGGGAGGAGAGCGTCGCGGGAAGGGATCAGGGTTTTGCAACGTACGAGTACGTGGACTCCCGACTACTTTCATAAGGTCGTCGATTGCCAATGGGCATGTCCGGCGCACACGCCGGTCCCGGAGTACATCCGTCTGATTGCCGACGGACGCTACACCGACGCTTACATGGTCAACTGGACGTCGAACGTTTTCCCGGGGATCCTCGGGCGGACCTGCGACCGTCCCTGTGAGCCCGCCTGCCGGCGAGGGCGCGTCGAGGACGAACCGGTCGCCATCTGCCGCCTGAAGCGGGTCGCGGCCGACAATAAGGAAGACGTCACCCCTTTTCTCCCGGCGCCTGCGACCCAGACGAACGGGAAGCGGGTGGCGATGGTGGGGGCGGGGCCTGCATCACTGACCGTGGCGCGCGACCTGGCGCCATTGGGCTACGAGATCACCATCTTCGACGGCGACGCCAAGGCCGGCGGC
>DASXKT010000315.1:0-14373 GCA_036496685.1 Phenylobacterium sp. | reverse complement strand
TCGCGCCGCAGCCGGCGAAGTATTCACAGATCACGCCCGGCATGGATCCGCACTACACGAGCGGTCCGCCCAACCTCGCCTTCTGCACGGCCTGCAAGGCCGCAGGGGGGAAAAGCTGGGAGCATGTCGGGCAGGTCTGGTACAAGGCTTTGACGGGGTCCGGAGCCCACCCCAACATGAAGATGAAGGACTTCGCTGATCGCACGCGTGCTGCTGCTGCTCAACTTTATCCCAGCAATGCTGCTATCGGCGCAGCCGTCGACGCCGGATGGAAGGCAGTGGGGCTGTAGTTCACGGCCCGCCGCCGACGGCCCAGGAAAGGCGCCTCGAACGATGGGCGATCTGATTGTTGAACGGATCGGCGGACTTGGCGGTTTTGGTCTCCCCGGCTCGCGACTGACGAGCCGGGGCGCCATGCCGTTCGAACATCTGTCTGCGGCTGACCAGGCGGCGGTCGAGGCCCTGTTCACGAGCGGTGGCCAGCCAGCCTCCGTCAATGCCCCGCATGAGTTCCGCTACCGCATCACCCGCACGACACCGACCGGCCCCCAGACCATCGAGGCGCCGGAGGCCGCCGTGCCGCCCGCCCTGAGGGCGATCGTCAAGGACGAGCTCAACTAGCTACTCGGAGGCGGTCTTGGCGCCCTTCGCCCCGCCCTCGCGCTCGGCAGCCCGGGCGCCGGCGAGGATGCCGGGGAGCGCGTAGTTCCCCTCGTGACAGGCGTACTCGTAGACGACGCCCTGCAGGGGCGCGAACTCGTACTCGCCGCCCCAGGGCTCGTTCCACGACGATGGGTCGCTCACCGTGAACTGGTAGCGCAGCCGGTCCTTGCCGGTGCGCGTGAAGCGCTCGGTGACCTTCAGATCCTTCCACGCCCCCATGAAAGCCTCTTCCTGTGGGATGTGCGTGGTCTCCACGACCAGGGTGTCGCCCTCCCACCAGCCGACGGAATCACCGAACCATGGCCGGACGTCGTCGGTGCGATGCTTGGCGTTCAGCCGCACGATCCGCGTGTCGTGAACCATCTCGACCTCGATCGCCACCGCGTCCGGGGTCTGAACGATGTGGTAGTTGTTGTTGTAGAAGCCGTTGGGGAACATCGGCGGCCCGGCGTTGCGGCCAAAGCCGATGATGCAGCGCTCGCCGATCGGCCGGTTCTCGGGATTGTCGAACGAGCCCAGCGGCCCGCGGCTGCCCTCGCCGCCGCCACCGCCGTAAGGGGAATCGGCGACAGTGCCGCCCTTGCGCGGCGGGACCTGGCCGTTCTTCGTGGTGATCAGCGACGTGCGGGGCTGGCCGGCGACCCGCATCACCGTGTGGCCGGGATCGAGCCAGCCACGGTTATAGCCCCCGACATCGCCACCGGCAGCCACGAACTCCGGCTTGCTCTCCAGCCCGTTCGGCGCATTGACCGGCGCGTTCGGATCGGTGGGCTTGTTGCCGACCTCGACCTGCTTGGTCTCCTCGTCCTCGAGCTTCTTGACCTCGTCGGGCGTGTAGGCGAGCCGATCGCCCAGCTGCGGCTTGCGGGTCAGCGGCGTCAGCGTCGAGTTGGACCAATAGCCGCCCAGGTCGGGCTGACCCGATGCGGTGCGCGGCGCCGCGTAGGCCGCGGCTGGCGCAGCCGATGCGGCGAGAGCAATGCTCGCAAGGGCGGTCCCCATCGCCAGCGCGATCCCCAGCGGCGCCACGAAGCAGGCGGTCGTCTTCTTCATTGTTTTTCCCTCCCTAGGGCGTCGCCCCCAGGCTCACATTCCCAAGCGTGCAGTTTGCGCACTCGAACGCCGTTCGGAAAGCCAATCCGCGCCCTCGTTGCAGCCACGCGGCCTGCGTGCATGATGCCGGCGAAAGATCTCGCGGGGGCTTTGCCGATGAACCGTTTCGGACTGCGTGCGCTGGCGGCGACGGCGGCCGTCCTCGCCCCCGCCCTCCTCACCAACGCGGCGTGGGCCCAACCGGTCGCCGCCCCGGCTCCAGCCGCCGCTCCGGCCCCGCCCAACTTCGAGGCTGTCCAGATCAAGGCCACCGACCTTGGCCACCGGACCTGGATGCTCGAGGGCCTGGGCGGCAACATCACCGTGATCGCGGGCGACGACGGCGTGATCATGGTCGACACCGAGTTCGCGCCCCTCCACGACAAGATCAAGGCCGCGGTCGCCGGCCTCTCGCCGCAGCCGATCCGCTTCGTGGTCGACACCCACCTGCACGGCGACCACACCGGCGGCAACCAAGCCTTCGCCCAGGACGGCGCGACCCTGGTGGGACAGGAAAACCTGCGCCGCAGCATGGCGGAGGGGACGACCAACGCGCTCACCGGCGCCAAGACCCCGCCGGCCCCTGCCGCGGCCCTGCCCAGCCGCACCTACGCCGACCGAATGAGCCTGGCGGTCAAGGGCCGCAGCGTCGAGCTGGTCCACATGCCGGCGGCCCACACCCGCGGCGACACCGCCATCTGGATCCCCGACGCGAACGTGCTGGCCACCGGTGACATCGTCAGCCAGGGCGCGCGCTATCCGAACATCGACGTGGGCGACGGCGGCGGCATCGAGGGCATCATCACCGCGGTCGACGCCTTCCTGAAACGCACCGATGCCAAGACCAAAATCGTGCCCGGCCACGGCGCACTGATGACCCGCGACCAGCTCGTCCAGTACCGCGCCATGCTGGCCGCCGCCCGCGATGCGGTGAAGACGCTCAAGGCCGCCGGCAAGACCGAGGACCAGATCGTGGCCGCCAAGCCGCTGGCGGCCAATGGCGTCCAGGCCCACGCCGGCGCCAACGACCAGCAGAGCGCGACGCTCGTGCGGCTGATCTATCGCTCGATAGCCTAGCCAGCCTTTCGCTTCTTGGACATGTTCAGGGCGACTGCGGCCCGCACCAGCGCTTTCAGTGCATCCTCGTCGAGTTTCGCGCCCTCGGGGATGTCGATGGCGCGCCGCGTAGAGCCCTCGAGGCTGGAATTGAACAGACCTGCGGGGTCCTCGAGCGCGGCGCCCTTGGCGAAGGTCAGCTTGACGACCGCCTTGTAGGTCTCGCCGGTGCAGATCATCCCGCCATCGGACCACACCGGAACGCCCCGCCACTTCCACTCCTCGACCACCTCGGGGTCCGCCTCCTTGATCAGCGCGCGGACGCGGGCGAGCGTCTCGCCCCGCCAGTCGCCCAGCTCCCTGATCCTGGCATCGATCAGCCGAGAGGCGTCTTGACCCTCGGTCGGTGCGCTCGTCTTCATAGGATCTGCAACTCCCTGCGCTGGCTCCAGGCCTGATGGCGGGCAGTTTGCCTGCCCGCCTCCGCAACTCAAGCCGCGGCCGGCGCAGCGCCCCGGATCATTTCGACCATCGAGCCGGCGATCTGGCGGACCTCGCAAGTTCCGTCCCAGTCCGGCATGTGCGTCTGGTGCAGGCTCATGAAGTCACGCGCGCTTGCGATCGCCGCGGCCATGTCGGGCAGTTCGAAGATCGCAAAGCCGCCGATCAGCTCCTTGGTCTCCGCAAACGGCCCGTCGGTGACGCTGAGCTTGCCCTTCCTGACCCGGACCTCCGCGCCGGCGTCCCGGGGCGCCAGGCCGCCATCGACGATCATTCGTCCGGCCTTCACCTCTCGCTCGGCCATGGCGTGCATCGCCTCCATGAGGGCGGGCGTCGGGTCGGCCGCGCTCGCCGCCTTGATGATGAACATGAACCGCATGAGAATTCTCCAGTGAAGGCGCGCCACCGCGCCGGCGCCCGAAGGACGCATCAAGCACGGCGGGCCCGACATTTTGAAGATGCCCCTCAAACGGCGCTTGGTCGGCGGCCTACAACCGTTGCCGCCTTGGCGCTTCGGGAAGTCGCCCCCACCTAAGGCTGCGCTTCAGGGGCGGCGGACAGCTTGATCGGATTCCTCATCGGCTTGGCCCTGGTGCTCGTCGGCGCCCCGTTCGCCGTCCTAGCGGTGCGGTACGCGAAACGTCGGCGCGGTGGCGCGATATTCCTGACCGGGCTGCTGCTGATCTTCGGGATGAATATGCAGATCACGCCCCCGCCGCCGCCAAAGACCGAGCAGGTTCAGCGTCAGGCCGGAGACGACGAACCAAAGGACTAGCGGCGCCGGTTCCGCATCGGCTAGGTCACTGACCGATGAACTTGCAGATCCCTCTGGCCGCTGCCACGGCGGCGCTTTGTCTGGCCCTGAGCGGCCCCGCGTCGGCTCAACCGCCCGAAGGCCTGCTCCCGGACAGCCCCGGCAAGGACGTGGTCGTGCGCGTCTGCACGAGTTGCCACGAGGCCGCACAATTCGCCTACGCACACCACACGCCCGACGAATGGGACAACGAGATCAGCAAGATGCTCTCGGCCGGCGCCGAGATGACCGCCGAAGAACAGGTCGCCATCTCCGCCTACCTGAGTAAGAACTTCGGCCCCAAACCTCAGCCCGCGCCGCCGGCGACAGCGCCTGCGCTTCGCGAAACCGGGGTTACTCGCTAGCGGTCACTCCGCCGGCAGCACGTTCTCCGCGCGCTTGGCCTGCATTTGGTCGAAGGCGGCCCAGACGCCTTCGTTACCGTGCCACTGTCCCCGCGTTGCAGCCTTCGAGTACTCCGTCGAGCGCGCCTCGAAGAAGTTGGCGTGTTCGACGCCCGAAAGCATCGACTGCAGCCAGGGCAGCGGGTTTTCCTTCACCCCATAGACTTCCGGTAGGGCTAGCTGGCGCAGGCGCCAATCGGCGATGAAGCGGATGTATTTCTTGATGTCGTCGGGCGTCATGCCCTGGACCTCGCCCGCCTCGAAGGCCAGGTCGATGAACTTGTCTTCCAGGCCCACGACGGTCTTGCAGCAGTCGACGATGTCGTCGGCCACCGCCTTAGTCACGCAGCCGGTCTCGGCCTTGAAGGCGTGGTAGACCTTGATCATCCCCTCGCAGTGCAGGCTCTCGTCGCGCACGCTCCAGGAGATGATCTGGCCCATGCCCTTCATCTTGTTGTGGCGCGGGAAGTTCATCAGCATGGCGAAACGGGCGAACAGCTGCAGCCCCTCGGTGAAGCCGCCGAACATGGCCAGCGTCCGGGCGATGTCGGCGTGGGTGTCGACCCCGAACTGCTGCATGTAATCGTGCTTGTCGCGCATGGCCTGGTAGTCGAGGAAGGCCGTGAACTCACTGTCCGGCATGCCGATCGTCTCAAGCAGCAGGGCGTAGGCGGCGATGTGGATCGTCTCCATGTTGGAGAACGCCGCCAGCATCATCTTCACCTCGGTCGGTTTGAAGACCCGGGCGTAGCGCTCCATGTAGTTGTCGTTCACCTCGACGTCGGACTGGGTGAAGAAGCGGAAGATCTGGGTCAGCAGGTTCCGCTCGCGGTCGTTGAGCTTGGCCGCCCAGTCCTTGCAGTCCTCGCCCAGCGGCACCTCCTCGGGCATCCAGTGGACCTGCTGCTGCTTCTTCCAGAACTCGTAGGCCCAGGGGTAGCGGAACGGCTTGTAGGCCGCCGACGGCGTGAGCAGGCCCGGAAGAGTGCGGATGTTGGTGGAGGACACGGTTGCGGAATCCCGTACGCTTGCGGATGCTGAGATATGGAAGTTAGACACCGATCGGCAACCATATCTAGTGACAACTTAGTACCCTTACCCAAGATGTTGTGAACAAGCCGGAAACCATGATGGGCGAAGGTTATGTGGTTTATGGGGCGGCCGGCACCGGCTCGGTCCCTGTCGAGGCGGCGCTGACGCTGCTGGGCGAGCGCTACCGGGTGGTCGAGCCCGCCAACTGGGACGAGGGCGCGGCCAACGAAGAGGTGGCGCGGATCAATCCGATGCGCCAGGTCCCGGCCCTGATTCTACCCTCGGGCGAGCTGATGACCGAGAGCGCGGCGATCCTGATCTACCTTGCCGACGGCCATCCGGGCTCGGGCCTCGCCCCGCCCTTGGGCTCGCCGATGCGGCCCCGGTTCTTACGCTGGATGGCCTTCATCGCCGCCCAGATCTACGCCCTCTACTGGATTCGCGACGTCCCCGCGCGGCTGGCCGCCGATGCGGATCACGAGGCGCTGCTGCGGGAGCGGACCGCCGCCCGGATCGCCGAGTGCTGGCGGATCATGGGCCGCCAGATCGAGCCCGCCGGCCGCTTCATGCTGGGCGACGAGATCTCGGTGCTCGACCTCTACATGACCGCAGTGTCCCGCTGGGGCCCCCGCCGCCGGGCCTTCTACGAGGTCGCTCCGCGCCTAGGCGACGTCGCCCGCGCCGTCGACGCCGAGCCGCGCCTCGCCGCCCTCTGGGCCGCGCGCATGCCGTTCAAGGATGGCTGGGAGGGCTAGTGGCCCGGCTTGATCGACAGCGAAAACGCCACCAGATCGTCCGGCCGGGTGTCTTGCCCCCACAGCATATATTGACCCTTTACCTCGCGGTGGATGTAACCGAGCGAGGTCTGCAACGCGCCCTTGCGCCAGCCAATGCCGACCTGGGCGTCGCCGATCAGGCTTGAGGTGGGGTCCGTGCTCCAGCCTGCGCGGTCCCAGCCGTTGCTGTTGTGCAGCATGTTAAGGCCGACAGCGCGCCCGCTGGCGGCAGCGAACAGATACCATCGCCCGCGATCGCCAAAAGCGGCGCCGTCGCTGACGCCGAGCGCCTTCAGCCGCTGGGCCGCGGTTTGGTCGCGCTGGATCAGCCGCAGGGTCGCGCCGGCTTCGGCCGACGTCCCAAGATTGGTGACGCCGACGCCGGCGTGCGGGGTCAGGTCGACGCCGAAGGCCTTGGTGTCGAAGGCCAGGGCGGCGGGCCAATCGCGAGTGAGCGCGACTTCGTAGGCGTCGGCCTCATACTGGCTGCTGTTCAGGTTTAGGGGCAAGCCGCCTGGTCCGCGCAGGGCGCCACCGACGCTGACGCGCAAAGAATCGACCGTTCCGCCGCCGGTCGGCGAAAGCTGCACCGCGCCGGTGGTCCAACGCACGGGTCCGGCGCCGGGCTCATAGGCCTCACGCTCGATCAGTCGGCTGATGGGATCGACGTCGCTGCCGGCGCTCTTCGGCGCAAAGGCGGCCGTGTTGAGCAGCGCCAGGGCGGTGGATTCATCACCCAGCCCGGCCATGGTCTGCGCGGAGACGTGCGTCGAAAGAGCTTGGGCGCCGGCGGGGCTCGCCGCGGCGGCGGTCAGGACGGTGGCCAGTATAGCCAGCGGCCGCATGCTTCACTCTCCCAGCCGCAAACTCTTCTAATCTGCGGACCTTCGCTTCTTGGCAAAAGCCGCAAACCGGACTGCGGTTCCCCTCGCGTCAGAGCGTAGGTTCACCCCCACGTCTTCGCGAGTCAATTCTGCGGCACGCAAGAGCTATGCCGCAGACGGGATTTTGTTGAGGGGATCAAGTCACCTCTGCCCGCGACACAGCAATACCGCAGGCGTTCAAGCAAAGCGCTAGGCTAAAACCCTTATTGGCAGGCGAGGCATTCCTCGTAGTCGGTCTTGGCCGCGCCCGACAGATCGACCGCCACCTGTGTCTCCCCGCCCGCATGCGAGGCCCGCTGCACCGACTTGGACCGCAAGTAGTACAGAGATTTGCAGCCCCGTTCCCAAGCAGACCAATGCAGCATGTGCAGGTCCCACTTGTCGGCGTCACCCGGGAGGAAGACGTTGATCGACTGCGACTGGCAGACATCTGGCGTCCGGTCGGCGGCAAGTTCGATGACCCAGCGCTGATCGATCTCGAAGGCCGTCTTGTACACGTCCTTCTCGTCCTGGCTCAGGAATTCGAGGTGCTGAACCGAGCCCTCATTCTCCAGGATGGAGTCCCAGATCGCAGGCGTGTTGTGGCCGGTCTGGTCGAGCAGGCGTTCCAGATAGGGATTCTTGACCGCGAAGGTGCCCGACAGGGTCTTGTGGCTATAGATGTTGGCCGGGATCGGCTCGATGCCGGCCGAGGTCCCGCCGCAGATGATCGAGATCGAGGCGGTGGGCGCGATCGCGAGCTTGTGGCTGAACCGCTCCATCATCCCGCGCTCTTCGGCGTCCGGGCAGGGACCGCGCTCGGCGGCGAGCGTCCGCGAGGCCGCATCGCACTGGCGGCGCAGGGTCTTGAACAGCCGCATGTTCCAGCTCTTGGCGAGCGCGCTCTCGAACGGCACGTTCTGCGCCTGCAGGAAGCTGTGGAAGCCCATCAGGCCAAGGCCCACGGACCGCTCGCGCTTGGCGGCATAGACGGCGTTCTTCATCTCCGGCGGCGCGCGATCGATGAAGTCCTGCAGCACGTTGTCGAGGAAGCGCATGACGTCTTCGATGAAGGTCGGGTGATCGCGCCATTCCAGGAAGGTCTCGGCGTTCACCGACGACAGGCAGCAGACCGCGGTGCGCTCGACCCCCAGATGGTCCTTGCCGGTATGCAGCATGATCTCGGAGCAGAGGTTCGACTGGCGCACCGACAGCCCCAGCTCGCGCTGATGCTGCGGCATGGCGCGGTTCACGGTGTCGGCGAAGATCAGGTAGGGCTCGCCGGTCTGCAGGCGGATCTCCAGGATCTTCTGCCACAGCGAGCGGGCGTCGACCTCGCGGACCACGTCCTTGGTCTTCGGCGAACGCAGCCCGAACATCGCGCCTTCGCGCACGGCCTCCATGAACTCGTCGGTGATCGAGATGCCATGGTGCAAATTCAACGACTTCCGGTTGAAATCGCCGGAGGGTTTGCGGATCTCCAGGAACTCCTCGATCTCCGGGTGGTGGATGTCGAGGTAGACGGCCGCCGAGCCGCGGCGCAGCGAGCCCTGGCTGATCGCCAGCGTAAGGGAGTCCATTACCCGGATGAACGGGATGATGCCGCTGGTCTGGCCGGCGCCCTTCACCTTCTCGCCGATCGAGCGCACACCGCCCCAGTAGGTGCCGATGCCGCCACCGTTGGACGCCAGGTGAACGTTCTCGTTCCAGACGCTCTGGATGCCCTCGAGGCTGTCGGGCACCGCGTTCAGGAAGCAGGAGATCGGCAGCCCGCGGCCCGCACCGCCGTTCGACAGCACCGGGGTCGAAGGCATGAACCAGAGCTTGGAAATGTAGTCGTAGACGCGCTGGGCATGGTCGGCGTCGTCGGCGTAGGCGGTAGCCACCCGAGCGAACATGTCCTGGTAGCTCTCGCCCGCCAGCAGGTACCGGTCCTCGAGCGTCGTCTTGCCGAAATCGGTCAGCAGCGCGTCGCGCGACCGGTCGACCTCGACCTTGCGGACCAGTTGTAGCTGCGGCCGTTCAGGCCGCGCCGCAACCGGCTCAATTCCTTCGGCAATCCCAACTTTCGCCGCTTCACTCATTGTTCCAGACCCATGCCCCTTTAGAACCAGACCGCGAAATGGCCCGTTCCCAGCCCCACATGTTGTGGGCGACACGCCCGAGCAACCTACATATGGGGCACCCGTCCTAATGACTCGTCAATGAGGGCGGTCTGACCGCCCCCAGATTTTTTTGTAAACCAAAGGTTAATGACGTGCTTCGCCCTCGGCAGATCAAGGGCTTGGGACGGGTTGCAGGGTCCCTGGTCACGAGACTGTGACTGACTTCGTTGCACCGACCGGCCGGCGCCAGTCAAGGCAGGATTGGTGACGACCGCCTTGTGCGGGCAGATCCCCTGCACCACGCCCGCATCGCACCGGCGGAGAACGCCCAAAGAATATTGTTACTCCGAAACGCAACGATCTAATGCCAAGCTTGCTCGGATGAGGGCGGGACTCGCGCCTTCGCCGTTTTGCGAGGTTGGGTGTCCAGCATCTTCATCTCCTATCCGCGTAGCGAGGAGCACTTCGCACACAAGGTAGGCGCCGCCCTTCGCGCAGCTGGGCATGAGGTGTGGACCGACGCGGACCTTCCGCCGCATCGCGCCTATTCCGAGGTCATCGAGGAGCGACTGAAGGCGGCTGACGCGGTCGTCGTCCTGTGGTCGGCGGCGGGTGAGAAGTCGCAATGGGTCAGGGCCGAGGCTGAGTATGCCCGGGAGCATGACAAGCTCGTTCAGATCGTCGTGGACGACAGCCTGCCGCCCATGCCGTTCAACCAGACGCAATGTGCGCGCCTGATTGGCTGGAACGGTGACCGGCGGAACGCGCAATGGCGCAAGGTGCTTGAGAGCCTCGGCGAACTGAGCTCGGTGCAACCCAGGGCCGGCGTCGAGGCGAAGGTTGCGCCGTCGACAAGCCACGGGGGAACGGCCACCCAGCCTTTCGGACGCGGGCGGTGGCCGTGGAGCCTGGCGCTCGCCGGCGCCGTCGTCGCGGCCATCGCCGTCGGCGTGTGGCTGACGATCAATATCCACCAGCGCCAACTCAGCGTGGAAGATCCACGCACGGTCGTCCTGCCGTTCAAGGCGCTATCCGGCGATCAGGCCGCCCAGGGCTTCGCGAACCTCGCCGACGGTGAACTGGCCGGAAAACTCAGCGAAAACCAGTTCCGAATCCTTGCGCCGTCGCACGCTCGGGAGGCCGACCTCACGATCACCGGGACCGTCCGAAGCGAAGGCGGCCGATTGCACGTCAGGGCGAGCCTGAACGATCCTCGCGCGGGGGCGACGCTTTGGTCAGCCGAGTTCGAGCGGCCGTCCGCCGATCCTGCCGCCCTGCGCTCGGAGGTCGGCTGGCGACTCAACGACGTCATGGCCAGCGCCCTGACGGGACGGCGAAGCAGCCAGGGACGGCTCGGTTCCGCCGAGCTTGGCCTCTACATCCGCTCGAGGGACGCCCTGGCCGCGTCCCTGGTCGAGTCCAGGTCACTGCTGGAGGAGCTGATCAGGCGGTCGCCAGACTTCGCGCCGGCTCACGCCATGAAGTGCATTCAGGTTCTGAACAGCGCCAGCCGCGCAGCGCCCGTCGACTTTGCAGCGCAGCGCGAACTCGGCCTTGCCGAGTGCAACAAAGCCGTGGAGCTCGATCCCCACCTCGGCACTCCGCACCGCGGCCTGTCCTATGGCGAGGACGGCCGCAAATGGGCCAAGCGGGAGGCTCTGCTCAGGCCAGCGAATGCGAAGGATGCGGACCCCGACCTGGACGCCGCGCTGGGCGAGTTCCTGGGCGCCACCGGACGACAGGACGAGGGTATCGCGCTCCTCCAGGGATCCGCGGCAGCCCGGAAGGGCTGGACGATCTTCTCGGGAGACCTGGCCTATGCGCTCCTACAGACGGATCGGAACGATGAGGCCCGTGAATTCATCCAGAAGCAGCTCGCCCTGCGCCCGATGGACCACGCCCTGCAGAAGGACGACTTCGTCTTCGCCGCGTTCAGGGGCACGCCCGAGGATGCGTTTGGCCGGCTGGAGGACCCGGGTCGTCGTCCGGCTGACCTTTCGCCCGCTGAGATCACAGCCTATCGCGCCTTTATCCAGGCACGCCGGACCGGCTCGGACGCGGACCGAAAGTCGGCGAGCTCAGTCATTCTCGATGCGATCGGTTCGATCAGTAGGATGAGGCCGCGCGCGGTTAGTATGCTTTCGGCCCTTGGCGACCTCGACGACGCCATCATAGTCGCCGAGGCTTATTCCAACGATCCGATGGTCGTACGCACCGGCTACGCGCTTCAGCCGAACTTCCTGTTCAGCCCCGAGGCCGCGGCGATGCGCAGAGACCTCCGCTTCATACCCATCGTCGAACGCCTCGGCCTGTTGGACTACTGGCGCACCAGCGGCCATTGGCCGGACTTTTGCGCTAAAGAGCCGAAGTCGGTGTGTTCAACGATGCAGCGCCAACCCCGCACTTAGTGACCCGCTAGGGGTTGAGATTGAGCAATGCCGGGTCGCCGCCCTGGGCTGCGATGTTGACGCTGACGGCCCGCTCGACGGCGTAGCGCAGAAGGGCATGCGGTCCGCCCGCCTTGGGCCCGGTGCCCGAGAGCCCCTCGCCTCCGAACGGCTGGACGCCGACCACCGCGCCGATCATCGAGCGGTTCACGTAGGCGTTGCCGGCCGGGACGGCGGCGCGAACCTGTTCGGCGAAGGCCTCGATGCGGCTGTGCACGCCGAGCGTCAGGCCGTAGCCCGCGGCCGCCAACGGCCCGGCGGCCGGCTCGAGGTCGTGCGGGTCGTATCGGACCACATGCAGAATCGGTCCGAACACCTCGCTCTGCAGGAAGTCGGCGGACGGGATTTCGGCGAGCACCGGCGCGAAGAAGTGGCCGCCGGCGGGCGCGGCGAGTTCGTGAAGGATCCTCGCCTCTGCGCCCAGCCGTTCGCGGTGGGTGACGAGCGCCCTGCGGGCGTCCTCATCGATCACCGGGCCGATGTCGGTGCGCGGATCGGCGGGGTCGCCGATAACCAGTGCGTCCATGGCGCCCGCCAGGCCCTCGATCAGGGCGTCGGCGGTGTCGTGGGGCGCGAACAGCAGCCGCAAAGCCGAACACCGCTGGCCGGTCGAGCCGAAGGCCGAGGCCAGCACATCGTCGATCACCTGCTCGCGGAGCGCGGTGGTGTCCACGAACATGGCGTTCAGTCCGCCAGTCTCGGCGATGAACGGCACGATGGGGCCCTGGCGCGCCGCGAGCGTGCGGTTGATCGCCCACGCGGTGTCGGTGCCACCCGTGAAGGCGACACCGGCGCAGGAGGGGTGCGCGACCAGCGCCTGACCGATCGTCGCCCCGTCGCCGGGCAGGAGGTGCAGCAGGTTGGGATGGAGCCCGGCGGCATGGAACAGGCGCACAGCGGCCGCTGCGATCAACGGCGTCTGCTCGGCGGGCTTGGCCAGGACGGCGTTGCCGGCGGCGAGAGCCGCGGCGATCTGCCCGGTGAAGATGGCCAGCGGGAAGTTCCAGGGGCTGATGCAGGCAAAGACCCCGCGGCCGTGCAGGGAGAGCTGGTTGGTCTCGCCCACCGGCCCGCGTAGGATCTCGGGCGCACCGAACTGCCGTTCGGCAAGGCTGGCGTAATAGCGACAGAAGTCCGCCGCCTCGCGCACCTCAGCCACACCGTCGGCGAGCGTCTTGCCGGCCTCGCGGGTGCAGATGGCGATAAGTCGCTCTCTGTCTGCTTCCAGGGCGTCAGCCATGGCGCGGAGCACGGGCGCGCGACCTTCGCCGCCAAGATCATTCCAGGCCGGCTGCGCCTTGACCGCCGCGACGTAGGCGGCGTCGACGTCCTCCGGCGTGGCGTCGGCCGCCGCGCCTATGGTCCGGGAGAGCTCCGACGGAGACACTCGCGACGAGGCGGTGGCGCCAGCCGTGCGGCCGGCGACGATCGGCGCGGCCTCGAGGGAGGGCAGAGCAGCGATGGCGTCCGCGAGCTTCGCCCGTGTCGCCGCGATGGAAAGGTCCATCCCGCAGGAGTTCTTGCGGCTCGGCCCATAGAGGCTAACCGGCAGGGGGATACGCGGGTGCGGCGCGCCGCCAGCCGCCTCGACCGCGGAGATCGGATCGGAGACCACCTTCTCAACCGGGGTCCGCTCGTCCAGCAGGGCGTGGACGAAGGAGGTGTTGGCGCCGTTCTCCAGCAGCCGGCGGACGAGGTAGGGTAGGAGGTCCTCGTGGCTGCCGACCGGCGCATAGATTCTGAGCGGGAACTCGCCATACCGTTCGCGAGCGCCGGCATAGAGCGCCTCGCCCATGCCGTGCAGGCGCTGGAATTCGGGCGACAGCCCGGCCTGCGTCGCCATCTGGCGGATGGCGGCCAGAGTATGGGCGTTGTGGGTCGCGAACTGGCCGTAAAGCGCGGGCGCGGCCGACAGTAGGGCTCGAGCGCAGACCAGATAGGAAAGGTCGGTGGCGGCCTTGGTCGTGTAGACCGGATAGCCCGGCAGCCCGGCGACCTGGGCGCGCTTCACTTCCGAATCCCAATAGGCGCCTTTGACCAGGCGCACCATCAGCCGCCGGCCGCTGGCGCGCGCGATGCCGGCCACGGCCTCGATCACCTTGGGCCCGCGCTTCTGGTAGGCCTGGACCGCGAGACCAAGCCCCGTCCAGTCGCCGAGTTCCGCCTCGTTCGCGAGCCGCTCCAGGATCTCCAGCGATATGACGAGTCGGTCGGCCTCCTCGGCATCGAGCGTGAGGTTGATGTCAGCCTTGGCCGCGAGCAGCGCCAGGCGCTTGATCCGCGGATAGAGCTCGCCCCAGACGCGCTCCGGCTGTCGCGCTTCATAGCGCGGGGAGAGGGCGGAGAGCTTCACCGACACCCCGTGGCCGGCTTCCGGGCCCTGATTCCCTGCGTGACGCGCCACGACCTTCAGGGCAGCGGCATAGGCTGCCTCATAGCGATCGGCGTCGGCCTCGGTGCGGGCGCCTTCACCCAGCATGTCGAAGGAGCAGACGAAATCGTCCTGCGCGGCGCGCTTGATCGCCTTTTCAATGGTCGCGCCGAGCACGAACTGTTCGCCCATGATGCGTACGGCAGCGCCCACAGCGCGCCGGATCACCGGCTCCCCGAGGCGACCAGCCAGCCTGCGGATGAAGCCCGG
>DASXKT010000314.1:0-18171 GCA_036496685.1 Phenylobacterium sp. | reverse complement strand
GAATCATGGGATAGGGAAGGCCGATCAGATGTCAGCGACGTTGAAGCTTGTGGCCAAAGAAGACGACGACAAGAAGCGGGCGCTGGAGGCGGCGCTCTCGCAAATCGACCGGGCCTTCGGCAAGGGCTCGGTGATGAAGCTGGGCGAGAAGGGCAAGATCGTCGAGATCGAGTCGGTTTCCACCGGCTCGCTGGGCCTCGACCTGGCGCTCGGCATCGGCGGCCTGCCCAAGGGGCGGATCGTGGAGATCTACGGTCCGGAAAGCTCTGGCAAGACGACGCTCGCGCTGCACGTGGTGGCCGAGGTCCAGAAGGCGGGTGGTACGGCGGCTTTCGTCGACGCCGAGCACGCGCTCGATCCTTCCTACGCCCACAAGCTGGGCGTCGATCTCGACGAGCTCCTGGTCTCGCAGCCGGACACCGGCGAGCAGGCGCTGGAGATCACCGACACCCTGGTGCGCTCGGGCGCGGTCGACATCATCGTCATCGACAGTGTCGCGGCGCTGACGCCGCGGGCCGAAATCGAGGGTGAGATGGGCGACAGCCTGCCGGGCCTGCAGGCTCGCCTGATGAGCCAGGCCCTGCGCAAGCTCACCGCCTCGATCTCGAAGACCCAGACCCTGGTGATCTTCATCAACCAGATCCGCATGAAGATCGGCGTGATGTACGGCAGCCCCGAGACCACCACGGGCGGCAACGCGCTGAAGTTCTACGCCTCTGTGCGCCTCGACATCCGCCGCACCGGATCGGTGAAGCGGGCCGACGAGATCATCGGCAACAATGTCCGGGTCAAGGTGGTCAAGAACAAGGTCGCCCCGCCGTTCCGCGAGGTCGAGTTCGACATCATGTATGGTGAGGGGATCTCCAAGCTGGGCGAGATCATCGACCTGGGCGTCAAGGCCGGCGTCATTGAGAAGTCCGGCTCCTGGTTCTCCTATTCCAGCCAGCGGATCGGTCAGGGCCGCGACAACGTCCGCGAGTTCCTGAAGGCCAATCCCGACGTGGCCTCCGACATCGAAAAGGCGGTCCGCGGCGCCAAGGCGGTCATCGAGGAAGAGCTTCTGGTCGGCGGTCCCGAGCCCGGCGACGAATAGCCTCAAGTTCCCCTGGCGAGCGCTGCCCCAGCGCGGCGGGCCACCCCGCCAACGGGCTCCCCGCGCGAGCGCTCGACATCGGAGTAAGGACGTCCGGGATTTCCCCGGGCGTCCTTTTCCTTTGGCGGCTCGCCTTTTTCCTGGGCTAGAGAGGGCAAGTTTCCTAAACGGGCGGCCGTTCCCAAATACGGGGGCGCAAGAACCGTCGATACGAAGAAGAGTTGCGAAGGTCCATGGCGAGCCTGAACCAGATCCGTAGTCACTTCCTGGACTACTTCCAGCGGAAGGATCACGCCGTGGTCGCCTCGGCGCCGCTGGTCCCGCAGAACGATCCGACGTTGCTGTTCGTCAACGCCGGCATGGTGCCGTTCAAGAACTACTTCACTGGAGCCGAAGCCGCGCCTTGGCCCCGCGCCGCCTCGTCGCAGAAGTCGGTCCGCGCCGGCGGCAAGCACAACGACCTCGACAACGTCGGCTACACCGCTCGCCACCACACCTTCTTCGAGATGCTGGGGAATTTCTCCTTCGGTGACTACTTCAAGGAAGGAGCGATCGAATACGCCTGGGAGCTGCTGACCAAGGAGTTTGAGCTCCCCGTCGAGAAGCTGCTGGTCACCGTCTACGCCGAGGACGACCACGCCGCCGATCTTTGGAAGAAGATCGCGGGCCTGCCCGATCAGAAGATCATCCGCATTGCCACCGCCGATAACTTCTGGTCGATGGGCGACACCGGACCCTGCGGCCCCTGCTCGGAGATCTTCTACGACCATGGCGCCCACATCCCCGGCGGACCGCCCGGCAGCCCGGACGAGGACGGCGACCGGTTCGTGGAGATCTGGAACCTGGTCTTCATGCAGTACGAGCAGCTGGCCAACGGCGATCGCACCAACCTGCCCAAGCCCTCGATCGACACCGGCATGGGCCTGGAGCGGATCGCCGCCGTGCTGCAGGGCGTCCACGACAACTACGACATCGACCTCTTCCGCGCGATCATCGCCGCCAGCCGGGAGCTGGTGGGCGGTGCGGGCGGCGACTCGAACGGCCCGTCGCACCGGGTGATCGCCGACCATCTGCGCTCGTCGAGCTTCCTGATCGCCGACGGTGTGACGCCCTCCAACGAGGGCCGCGGCTACGTCCTGCGTCGCATCATGCGGCGCGCCATGCGCCACGCCCACCTGCTGGGAGCGGCCGAGCCCCTGATGCACCGGTTGGCCCCGACGCTGGTCGAGCAGATGGGCGAGGCCTATCCCGAGCTGAAGCGCGCGGAGCCCGCCATCGTAGACACCCTGCGCCAGGAGGAAGAGCGCTTCCGCCGCACGCTGGGCCGCGGCATGGGCCTGCTGGACGAGGCTACGGCCGGGCTGAACGAGGGCGAGGTGCTCTCCGGCGAGACCGCCTTCAAGCTCTATGACACCTATGGCTTCCCCCTCGACCTCACGCAGGACGCGGTGCGCGCCAAGGGTCTGACCGTCGACCTGGAGGGCTTTGACGCCGCGATGGCGCGTCAGCGCGAACAGGCCCGCGAGGCCTGGACCGGCTCCGGCCAGGTTGCCGCGGCGGCTGAATGGTTCGGCGTCCGCGATCGGCTCGGCCCCACGGAATTCGTGGGCTACGAAGATATCGAGGTCACCGGCGAACTGCTGGCGCTGGTCGAAGACGGCCGCGAGATCGACGGCGCCGTAGCCGGGGCCAAGGTCCAGGCGGTGTTCGACCGCACGCCCTTCTACGCCGAAAGCGGTGGCCAGGCCGGCGACCAGGGCGAGGCTGAATGGGAGGGCGGTCGCGCCCGCATCACCGACGTCCAGAAGCAGGCCGGCGACCTCTTCGTCCACGACCTGGAGATCCTCGAGGGGACGCTGGCTCCGGGCGCGCGCCTGCGCCTGGCGGTCGATGCCGATCGCCGCGCCCAGACTCGCTCGAACCACTCGGCGACCCATCTGCTGCACGCTGCGCTCCGCAACGTCCTGGGGCCGCACGTGACCCAGAAGGGCCAAATGGTCGACGGCGAACGCATCCGCTTCGACTTCAGCCACGGCCAGCCGGTGACCGCCGACGAGATCGACCGCATCGAGGCCGAGGTGAACGCCGTCGTGCGCCAGAACCTGCCGGCCGAGACTCAGCTGATGGCCCCCAAGGACGCCATGGCGGCCGGCGCCATGGCGCTGTTCGGCGAGAAGTACGGCGACAGCGTGCGCGTGCTGACGCTCGGCCAGTCCCTGGCGGGGCAGGGCGCCTATTCGGTGGAGCTCTGCGGCGGGACGCACGTGGCCCGCACCGGCGACATCGCGCTCTTCAAGGTCGTCCAGGAACAGGGCGTAGCGGCGGGGGTGCGCCGGATCGAGGCGTTGACCGGCGAGGCGGCGCGCCGCTGGCTGCTTGATCAGGCCGCGGTCTCCCGGGGGCTCGCCGAGCAGTTCAAGGTCCCGGTGTCCGAGGTGCCGGCCCGCGTGGGCGCGCTCGAGACCCAGCGCCGACAACTCGAGAAGGAGCTGGGTGACGCCAAGCGCCAGCTCGCCATGGGCGGCGGCGGCGGTGGTGGAGCTGCGGCCGGGCCTGAGGATATCGGAGGCGTCAAGGTCATGGCCCGCGTCATGGATGGCGTCGGCGGCAAGGACCTGCGCTCCATCGTCGAGGAATTCCGCAAGCAGGTTCCCGACGGCGTTATCGCGCTGATCGGCTCGTCAGATGGCAAGGCCGCGGTGGCCGTGGCGGTGACCGGCCAGGCGCAAGGCAAGTTCAACGCCGTCGAGCTCACCAAGACCGCCGTGCTGACCATGGGCGGGCAAGGCGCAGGCGGGCGGCCTGACTTCGCGCAGGGCGGCGCCCCGGACGGGTCCAAGGCTGGTGAGGGCCTGGCTGCAATCAAGGCAGCCATGGCCGCCTAGAGAATCTAAGTATAGAGAACGATGTTGTGGTAACGACGTTCTCTAATTAGCCCTCATTACTGGAATTCCCCTACAGGTTGTCACCGCTAGACGGTGCCTTGCGCTCGCCCCACAGTATAGCTTACGGGAGCTGAACGAATTAGGTTAACCCGTTGTTCGGATTCACCGCCGCGCGCAGTGCGTGGCGCAAGGCTGGGGATTTTTTGATGCGTATTAAGCTTTCGCCCGCGGTCGCGGCCGCCGGGGTCGCTCTTGCTTTCGCCGCGGGTCTGGCCACGTCGGCCGCTGCGACCACGTATGTCGGCAGCTACACGATCACCGACAATATCGGTAACAACTTCCTGGGCTCGCAGGGTCTCGTGGTGGAAACCCTCAATGACTTGAACAACCCGTTCAGCTTTAGCCTGACCGGCAACAATGGGACGACGGTCGACCTGTTCGACATCTGGACGAACGAGACGCACCTCGATTCCGACGACCTCGTCAGCCGAGGCATCAAGGTCACGTTTACCTTCACGCAGCCGGGACATCAGGGCGGCGACGTGAACGGCCAGACCTTTGGCGTCAATGGCACCATCGACAATGGTCAAGTGACCTGGAACGGCCCTCTGGCGCTGAACTTCGGGGGAACCGCACTGACCATCACCTTGGGCAACGCCACGTTCAATTCCATTCACGACGATACGTCCGGCCTTATCCAGTGCAGGGACTGCCTGGACGCCGGTCTCGACCACCATGCTGACGTGACGGCGACCTTTACGCAGACCGTAAAGGCCGGCGTGCCTGAGCCGGCGAGCTGGGCGCTGATGATCACGGGCTTCGGCATGGCCGGCGCCACGCTGCGTCGTCGCCGCGCGACGGTCGCCGCCTAAGCAAGACAGACCCTAGGGTTTGCGAGGAGGCCGGGTTCGCCCGGCCTCTTTTTTTGCGCGGATCAGAGGGTCGCGTAGATGCAGAGCTTGTTGCCGGCGCCGTCGCGGACGTAGGCGCCGTAGAAGCCGCTGGTGGCTTCCGGCGGCCGGAAGCCCGGCGAGCCTTCATCGGTTCCACCGTTGGCCAACGCCGCGTCATAGGCCGCGATCACCTCGACCTGGGTGTCGGCCTGGAAGCCGACCATGATCCCGTTGCCGGCCCGCGCCGGCTGGCCATCGTACGGTCTGCAGATGCCGACACTGGGTGCGCCGTCTTTGCCGTAGAACGCCCAGCCACCCTCAAGCGGACCGCGGGTGTAGCCGATGGCGCCCAGGACGGCGTCATAGAAGGGCAACGCCCGCTCGACGTCGTGCGCGCCGAGCGTGATGTATCCGATAGTCATCGCCTGTCTCCCGAGAGCTCCCGCGGGAGCCTACGACACGTCCGGAACGCAGCAAGAACAAATGAACGTCGTTCGGCAATTCCCTGGCGCGCGGCGCCGCGCTAGGCTGACGCTAGGCTAGGCCAGGTTTCATCGGAGACCCCGACATGAGCAACGGCAATTCCCCGCCCACCGATCCCAATCTCGTCACGCACGAGCGTACCTACAAGGTTTTCAACATCATCGTGCGATGGAGCATGGTGGTGCTGGGCAGCATGATCCTCGGCCTGTCGCTGGCGTTCGCGACCCCGGCCGGCATGCTCACCGGCTTCATCGTCGGCGGCGCGGCGTTTGTCGTGGGCTACCTGTTCCTGGTGCGGCACGAGGAGCACCAGCCGCTCGATCCCTGGGCCGAGGGCCGCTAGGTCGGGCCTGACTGCTGAGAGATCCAGGGTCCAGATCGGTCGATCTGAACCCTTCGGGACCTAGGCGGGCGCCAGCGCCTTCTCGAGATTCGACGCGACCTTGTCGATGAAGCCCTCGGTGGTGAGCCAGCCCTGGGTGTCGCCGACCAGCAGCGCCAAGTCCTTGGTCATCGAGCCGGACTCGACGGTCTCGACGCAGACGCGTTCCAGCGTCTTGGCAAATTTGTCGAGCGCCGGGTTGTCGTCGAGCTTGGCGCGGTGCTCCAGGCCCCGGGTCCAGGCGAAGATCGAGGCGATGGAGTTGGTGGACGTGCTCTCGCCGCGCTGATGCTGGCGGTAGTGGCGCGTGACGGTGCCGTGGGCCGCCTCGGCCTCCATGGTCTTGCCGTCGGGCGTGATCAGCACCGAAGTCATCAGGCCGAGCGAGCCGAAGCCCTGCGCCACGGTGTCGGACTGCACGTCGCCATCGTAGTTCTTGCAGGCCCAGATGAAGCCGCCGGACCACTTGAGCGCCGCGGCCACCATGTCGTCGATCAACCGGTGTTCGTAGGTGATCCCGGCTGCCTTGAACTGGTCCTTGTAGGCGGCGTCGAACGTCTCCTGGAAGATGTCCTTGAAGCGCCCGTCGTAGGCCTTGAGGATCGTGTTCTTGGTCGAGAGGTAGAGCGGGTACTTGCGGTCCAGCGCATAGGCGAAGGAAGCGTGCGCGAAGTCGCGGATCGACTCGTCGATGTTGTACATCGCCATGGCCACGCCCGAGCCCGGATAGTGGAACACTTCGTGCTCAAGCTTCTGGCCGTCGTCGCCTTCCCAGGTGATGGTCAGCTTGCCAGGGCCGGGCACCCTGAAGTCGGTGGCGCGGTATTGGTCGCCGAACGCGTGGCGGCCGATGATGATCGGCTGGGTCCAGTTGGGCACCAGGCGCGGCACGTTCTTGCAGATGATCGGCTCGCGGAAGACCACGCCGCCCAGGATGTTGCGGATCGTCCCGTTGGGCGACTTCCACATCTGCTTGAGATTGAATTCCTTCACCCGCGCCTCGTCCGGGGTGATCGTCGCGCACTTGATGCCGACGCCGTACTTCTTGATCGCCTCGGCGGCCTCGACCGTCACCTTGTCGTCGGTGGCGTCGCGGTTCTCCATGCCCAGGTCGTAGTACTCGATCTTGAGGTCGAGGAAGGGGAAGATCAGCTTGTCCTTGATCAGCTTCCAGATGATGCGGGTCATCTCGTCCCCGTCGAGATCGACGACGGGGTTGGCGACTTTGATCTTTGCCATGAGGGGCAGGGGCTCCGGGCGAACTCTACGGTTTGGGGCCGTATAGCCTTCGTCGGCGCGGACGCAAAGGCTGCAAGGCCGCGCAGGTCGTACGCGCGCAGGTCGTGTGCGCGCTAACCGACGCTGCGCACGGCGATCCGGCCGAGGTCGGCAAGCAGGGCCGCTCGGGCCGCCTCCGGCGCGGTCGAACCGCTTAGAAACGCGGCTATGGCATAGCTTCGGCCATCGCGCAGCGTGAAGATGCCGACGTCGTTGAAGGCGGCGTTCAGCCCCTGGTCGGTGGCGGAGGTGCCAGGCTTATGCGCGAACCTCACGCCGCTCGGCAGGCCGGCCTTGATCCGGTCTCCGCCCCGCGAAGTCCGCTCGAGGGTGGTCAACAAGAGGTGGGTGGAGGCGGGAGAGAGCAGTTCGCCGGCGTCGAGCTTGCGCAGAAGCCCCAGCATGCCGCGGGGCGTGGCGGTGTCGCGCGGATCGGCCATGTAAGCCAGGGTGGCCGCATGACGCGTCGCCGGCGGGATGGTCGCGACCGCCTTGTCGAAGGCCGCAAAGCCTTTCCACGCTGCGCGAAACGAGGCCATGCCCAGGGCGTTCGGAGCGAGTTCGCGCTCGTAGCGATCGACCCGCACCTCCTCGATCTTCTTGGCCTGCAGCCAGCCGCCGACGGCGCCCGGGCCGCCGATGCGTTTCATCAGGGCGTCTGCAGCGGTGTTGTCGCTCTCACCGAGTGCGGCGGTGAAGAGTTCGGCCACGGTGTAGGCCTTCCGCCCGGGCCAGGCGTCGGCGATCGGGGACAGCGGCGGAGAGAGGTCTTTCTCCGCCAGCGTGAGGGTCTCGCCCAGGCTGAGCCGCCCGGCGTCCACCTCGGCGAGCACCGCGCCGCCCAAGGGCAGCTTGAAGACGCTCATCATCGGAAACGGCCGGTCGCCCAGCCGCTCCCAGGACTCGCCGCTCTCCAGGTTCATTAATCCGACGCCCAGCACGCCTGGCGCGGCGCGGGCGGCCAGCGCTCCGACTTCGGCTTCGAGCCGCTTCATGTCGAGCCGGGGCGTGTGAGACGCCGTGGTCAGCGGCCCGCCTCGGTCGCACGCCACAAGGACGAGGCTCGCGCCGCCGACAAGCAGTTCTCGCCTGCCGAGGCTTGCGCTGGAGGCGCCAAGCGATTGTAACCGCGTCATGGCCGAAGCCTTGCTCCCAACACCTGTCATAATCCTGAACGCGCCACAGCTTGCGGAGAACATCGGCGCGGCCGCCCGCGTGATGGCGAACTTTGGGCTGTCCGAGCTGCGGCTGGTCAATCCGCGGGACGGTTGGCCGCAGGAGCGGGCCTGGGCCTCGGCCTCCGGGGCGGATTGGCCGCTGAACGCGGCGCGGGTGTTCGGCTCGGTCGAAGAGGCGATCGGCGACCTCAATCTGGTCTACGCCACGACGGCCCGGCCCCGCGAACTGCAGCTACCGGTGCTCACCCCGCGCGTGGCCGCGGGAAACCTGGCGGGCGCCATCGGCGAGGGTCTGAAGGCGGGCTTGCTGTTCGGCGGCGAGCGCGCAGGCCTGGAGACCGCCGACATCGCCCTTTGCCAGGCGGTGGTGACCCTTCCGGTCGATGCGCGCTTCAAATCCCTGAACCTCGCTCAAGCGGTGGCCATCACGGCCTATGAGTGGCGTATGACGGTCGCCGACGAGGCGCCACAGGCGTTCCGCAACGGACCGCCGCCGGCGGACGCAGCCGCCATGCTGGGCCTCTACGAGCACTTCGAGCGGGAGCTGGACAACGCCGGCTTCTTCCACCCGCCGGAGAAGCGTCCCTCGATGGTCCAGAACCTGCGCTCGGCGCTGGGGCGAGCGAGCTTCACCGACCAGGAGGTGCGCACGTTCCGCGGCGTGGTGACGGCGCTCTCCAAGGGGCGCGGACGCGTGCTCGCCAAGCTGGCGGCGAAGAAGGCCAAGGGGGAGGGCGCATGAGTCTCGCGAGCCTGCTGGAGAGCCTGCCGATTCCGATCATCCAGGCGCCGATGGCCAACGCCTCGTTCGACGCCATGACGGTGGCGGTGAGCCGGGCCGGCGGCCTGGGATCCCTGGCGGCCGCGACGGTCGCGCCCGAGGACATGGTCGCCGCGGTCGAGGGCATACGGGCCCAGACCGACGCTCCGTTCGGGGTGAATCTGCTGATGGCTCCGAAGGCGGCGCCCGAGCCGTCGGAGATAGACGCCGCGCTGGCGCGGCTGGCCCCCTGGTATGCCGAGCTGGGCGCGCCCCTGCCCAGCCACCCGAACAGGTTCGCGCATGATTTCGCGGCCCAGCTCGACGCCCTCACGCGGGCCGCGCCGCCCGTCGCCTCGTTCAGCTTCTCGATCCTGACGACAGGCCAGGTCGAGGCGCTGCACGCCGCCGGAACCTATGTCGTGGGGACCGCCAACACCGTGGCCGAGGCGCGAGCCTGGGCCGACGTCGGCGCCGACGGCATCTGCGCCCAGGGCTTCGAGGCCGGCGGCCATCACGCCTACTTCCTGGAGGACATCGAGGCGAGTTCGGTGGGGACCATGGCGCTGGTGGCCGGCGTGCTGGCCGCCGTGGACCTGCCGGTGATCGCAGCCGGCGGGATCATGGACGGGCGGGGCGTCGCCGCGGCTCTCGCCCTGGGCGCCAGGGCCGTCCAGATGGGCAGCGCCTTCCTGCTGGCCGACGAGGCGATCGTGGGTCCGGTCTGGCAGCAAGCGATCCGCGACGCGCCCGACGACGCCACCCGCCTGACCCGGGCATTCTCCGGTCGTTATGCGCGCGGGATCGAGAACCGCTTCCTGCGCGAGATGCGGGCCGTGCAGGATGAGGTCCCGGCCTATCCCGTGCAGAACCGCCTGACCCAGGCGATGCGCACGGCGGCGGACAAGGCCGGCAATCCCGAGATGATGTCGCTCTGGGCCGGCCAGGCGGTGAAGCTCGCCCAGCCCGGCCGAGCCGGAGAGATGGTCAAGCTGTGGTGGGCCGAAGCCCAGGCCACGGCCCAGGCTTTGGTCCGGCGTACGGGGGCGAAACCTTGACTCCGGACTGGCGGATCGGCATACACGCCGCCTTCCACGCCGCCGGGTCTCTCGGCGACGCGGGTTCATGACGGGTTGACGCGAAAGCCGCCGTTGAGATCGCGCTTCCAACTTCGGAAGCGCCGGCTCGGGTCGAAGAAGAGAACGATATGTCCAAGCGCCATAGCGCCAAGTACAAACTCGACCGCCGGATGGGCGAAAACATCTGGGGTCGCCCGAAGTCCCCGATCAACAAGCGCGCCTACGGCCCCGGCCAGCACGGCCAGCGCCGCAAGCAGAAGGTCTCCGACTTCGGCCTGCAGCTGCGCGCCAAGCAGAAGCTGAAGGGCTACTACGGCAACCTGACCGAGAAGCAGTTCAGCAAGATCTACGAAGAGGCCGCCCGTCGTAAGGGCAACACCTCCGAGAACCTGATCGCGCTGCTGGAAAGCCGCCTGGACGCGGTGGTCTATCGCGCCAAGTTCGTGCCGACCCCGTTCGCGGCGCGTCAGTTCGTCAACCACGGCCACGTGCTGGTGAACGGTAAGCGGGTGAACATCCCGTCCTACCGCGTGAAGCCGGGTGACGTGGTCTCGGTGCGCGAGCGTTCGCGCAACATGGCGCTGGTGCTGGAAGCCCTGCAGTCGCCCGAGCGTGACACCCCCGACTACATCGAAGTCGACGGCAAGGGCATGAGCGCCAAGTACATCCGCATGCCGGAGCTGGCCGAAGTGCCCTATCCGGTGAAGATGGAACCCAACCTCGTCATCGAATTCTACGCGTCCTGATCGACGCCAGACATCGGCAGACAATCCGAAGGCCCCGGAGAGATCCGGGGCCTTTTGCTTTCTGGGCCATTGTGGCGGAGTGCGGCGATGAATCGCCGGTTCTTTGTCCTCGCCTCCCTGGCGCTCGGCGGCTGCGCCACCGCGCCTCCACAGCCCGCTCCCATCCTGCCGCTCGCCCCTGCGCCGGCGCCCGCGCCCGGGCCCGGGCCGTCGCCAGCGCCCGGGCTTGCGACCTACGGAGAGCTGGAGCCGCTGTATTCTGCGCAGGCCGGGCGCCAGGCGCTGACGATCCGGGTGCCCTCCAACGGCTGCACCACCAAGGCCGACTTCGCCTTCTACGTGGAGCGGCGGCGCGACACAGTGACCCTCGCCTTCGGGCGCAAGCGCCTCGATCCCTGTAGATCGTTCGCGATGGGCCAGACGGAACTCACCTTCACCTGGGAAGAGCTGGGCCTCGCACCGCGCGCCCCGGTGCTGCTGCTCAACCCACTCACCGCTTGGACCGGTCCCGGAAGCTAAGCCCTTGGCAAGTCCCTGGGTTTCCGCTGTGGTCCCGCGCGAACTTGTCCGGGGAATCCATGAAGCTCCTAATCGCAGCGGTGGTCGCATCCATGTCCTTGAGCACTGCCCACGCCGAAGTCCTCACCCCCGAGCGGGTGTTCGCCAGCCCAGACCTTTCCGGACCTCAGGCGCGCGGCGTGGCCCTGGCCCCGGACGGCTCGGCGGTGACCTACCTCAAGTCCAAGACGGACGACGTCGACATCACCGACCTGTGGATCGCCGACGTGAAGGGCGGCGCGCCGCATATGCTGGTCGACGGCCGCGCGCTCTCACCCGCCAATCACGAGCTCTCCGAAGCCGAGAAGAGCCGCCGGGAGCGGTTGGGCCTGCGGACCCACGGCGTGGTCGAATATCATTGGGACGAGCAGGGCAGGTACATCCTGGCGCCGGTGCAGGGGGACCTGTGGCTCTATGAGCGGGCCAGTGGCCAGACGCGACGGCTGACCCAGACGCCGGGGGATGAGGTCGACGGCAAGATCTCGCCGAAGGGCTCGTTCGCCTCCTACGTGCGAGACGACAACCTCTACCTCACGCCGCTCGCCGGTGGGCCGGAGCGGGCGCTGACCACCGACGGCACGGAACTGAAGAGCTGGGGAACCGCGGAATTCATCGCCCAGGAGGAGCTGCATCGCTTCACCGGCTACTGGTGGTCGCCGGACGAGACGAAGATCGCGCTGGCCCACGTGGATCAGTCGGGCGTCGACGTGATCGACCGCGTGGACGTGGGCGTCGAAGGCGGTACGGTGGTGCACCAGCGCTACCCGCGGGTCGGCCGGCCCAACGCCCGGGTCGATCTCTATGTAGCTGACGTGGCGAGCGGCGCCCGCGTGAAGGTGGATCTGGGCGGGAATCCGGACATCTACCTGGCCCGAGCGGACTGGTCGAAGGACGGCAAGACCCTCTACGTCCAGCGCCTGACGCGCGATCAGAAGCGGCTCGATCTCCTGGCTGTCGATCCGGCCACCGGCGCTTCCAAGGTGATGCTCAGCGAGACCAGTCCCCACTGGGTCCCACTCAACGACGACATGAAGCCGCTGAAGGACGGCGGCTTCCTCTGGTCCTCCGAGCGCAGCGGGAACAAGCACCTCTATCTCTATGCCGGCGATGGCGCCCTGGTACGGCAGCTGACGCAGGGCGATTGGCCGGTCGCTGATCTGGAGGGCGTCGACGAGGCGCGCCACGTGGCGATCTTCTCGGCCAGCAAGGACACCCCGATCGAGCGGCGGCTCTACGAGGTCTCATGGCTCAATCCGGCGGAGCCGAAGGCGCTGACCCCGGCCGGCGGCTGGTGGAGCGTCGACGTCGCCAAGACCGGCGGCGCCTTTGCCGGCAGCTATTCGGATCCGCGAACGCCGCCCAGGACGGGGCTCTACGGAGCGGACGGGAGCTTCGTGCGCTGGATCGAACAGAACCCGCTGAAGCCGGGCCATCCCTTCTATCCCTACCTCGACCATCTGCGGGTTCCGGAGTTCGGGACGATCAAGGCCTCCGACGGGCAGTCGCTGCACTGGTCGATGCGCACGCCCTACGGCTTCGACGCCCAGAAACGCTATCCGGTGATCGTCCAGGTCTATGGCGGCCCGGCTTCAGCGCTGGTTGAGAAGCAGTGGCAGTCGCCCGCCGATCAACTGCTGCTCGACGCCGGCTACATCCTGTTCCGGATCGACAATCGGGGCACGCCGAACCGCTCGGTGGCCTTCAAGACCGCCATTGACCGGCGGACCGGCGGACCGGACGTCGAGGATCAGCTCGCCGGCGCGGCCTTCCTGAAGTCGCTGCCCTACGTCGACCCGGCGAGGCTGGGCGTCACCGGCTATTCCAACGGCGGCTACATGACGCTGATGCTGCTGACGGCGCCCAACACGCCGTTCGCGGCGGGGGTGGCCGGCGCGCCGGTAACCGACTGGACGCTCTACGACACCGCCTACACCGAGCGCTACATGGGCACGCCGGCCGACAACCCTGAGGGCTATCGCCTGTCGCAGGTCACCGCGCGGCTGGGGAACATGAAGCCCGGTGCGCTGCTGCTTGTGCACGGGATGGCCGACGACAACGTCATCTTCGAGAACTCGACGCGCGTGCTGGCCAAGCTGCAGGCCGAGGGCATCGCCTTCGAGATGATGACCTATCCTGGACTGCGCCACCGCACCGGTTGGACCGCAAAGCCGCTGATGCATAGAACGCTCGCCACCATGGAGTTCTTCGGCCGCAAGCTGAAGCCTCAGCCCTGAGCGAACGCGGCTAGGCGAACATCTCCACCATCCAGGCCGGGACGCGCTTGGGCCGGCCCGTGGCCTGCTCGATCAGCACCCAGGTGGTGCGGACCTGGGCGCACATGGCGCCGTCCTTGGCGTCGATGCGGATGAAGCGGTCGAAGCGGGGCCCTTCGGCGGTGTCGGAGACCCAGGTGCGGCCATGGCCGGTCTCGCCCGGCAAGAGCGCCCGGCGGTAGTCGATCTCGTGGCGGAGGGCGACCCAGGCCCACGTCTGCAGGGCATCGGCCGGGGCGAGGGAGCGCCAATGGGCGATCGCCAGGCGCTGCGCCCAATCGAGATAGACCACGTTGTTCACGTGGCCATTTTCGTCGATATCGCCGGGTGAGGGCTCGAAGGCGAGCTGGAAGACCGGCTTGCCTGGCGGCGGCTCGAGCAGCAGGCTCAAGCGGCCAGCACGCCCTGTTCTTCCAGGAAGGTCTTCAATTCGCCGGCCTGGAACATCTCGCGCACGATGTCGCAGCCGCCGACGAACTCGCCCTTCACGTAGAGCTGCGGGATGGTCGCCCAGTCGGAGAAGGCCTTGATGCCCTCACGCAGCTGGTCGTTCTGCAGGACGTTCACGCCGACGAAGTCGGCGCCGAGGTGATCGAGGATCTGCACGACCTGAGCGGAGAAGCCGCACTGCGGCTGCTCGGGCACGCCCTTCATGAACAGCACGACAGGGTGGTCCTGTACGGCCTTGGCGATGAAATCGTGGACGGGGTTGGCGGTCGCGGTGTCGGTCATTCGGTCGCCCTTTCGGCGCAAATCTCAGGCCCAAGAGCTAGGGAGCCCGCCCCGCGCGGTCAAGCGGGCTAAGTCACGCAGGCGCGGAGGTTTCCAAAGCCAGCGCATGCAGTTCGCCGCCCATCCGGCCCTTGAGCGCGGCGTAGACCAGCTGGTGCTGGCGCACGCGCGGCAGGCCCTTGAAGGCCACAGACACGATGCGGGCCTTGTAGTGGTCGCCGTCGCCGGCCAGGTCGTCGACCTTGATCTCGGCGTCGGGGAAGCCGTCGCGGAGGATGGCTTCCAGGTCGGCTTGGGCGATAGGCATGGCGGGCTGTCTAGCGCCGGGTCGCGCGAAGCTCAATCGAAGACCCACAGGAGGCTGACGCCGAACGCGCCCATCAGCCCGCCCGCGACCCGGTCGAGCGGCTTCTGCGCTCGCCGATACGCGCCCGCAGCACTGCGGGTTGAGAACGCCCACGCCATCGCCACTTGCCAGCCCAGGCAGGTGGCGACGCAGATGCCGACGGCGGCGGCGTGAACCCAGAGCGGCGTCTCCGGCCCAACGTAGGCCGAGAAGATGCTGGCGAAGAACAGCACCGACTTGGGGTTGGTCATGTTGATGGCGAAGCCTTGCCAGAAGGCGGACCACCAGCCGAGGCTCGTCCGGGCGTCGTCCGTCGAGGGAGCCTCCGGCGCGGATCGCCAGAGGGCAAAGGCGAACCACAGCAGATAGAGCCCGCCGCCGACGCGCAGCACCCTGTAGAGCCACGGGGCGGCGGCCAGGACCGCGGCCAGACCAAGCGCGGCCGCGGCGCACCAGACCATGCAGCTCAGCGTCGTACCGAACCCGGCCGCGAGCGCCGTGCTCCGCCCATGCCGCATGCCGAAACGCATGAGCATGAAGTTGTTGGGTCCGGGCACGGCACAAGTCGCGATACACACCGCGAGCAGAGTGGCCAGCGAGAGCAGGTGTGGGTTCAAGCGGCGAACTCTCCGGTCCGGGTGAACTGCATGACCCAGTTGGTTTCCCAGGTCCGCCCCTCGTCATAGGAGAAGGCCTGGGACCATTGCGCAGAGTCCGGCGTGATGTTGTTCCAGGTGAGGACGACCTTCACCGGCCGGCCGTCGTCGACGTCGACGCCATAGAAGCGGCCTTCGCCGTTCTCGAAATGGCCGTGGACCGGCTCGGTCATCAGCCCGTCGGCGCTGCTGACCCAATGGATCGACCAGGTGCGGCGGGCGATATCGAAATTGCGGAACGCGACGCCCTGGACGCCACGCTCAGGCATATCGGCTTCCTCGACGTTGCAGAGGCCGCCCATCAGGCTCCGGCAGGTCGCGGTGCCGGTAAACTCGACCCAGTCCGTCGCCGCCGCGCCCCTGCGCTTCAGCATGCGGTGCCTGACCAGCCACTCGCCGTAGAAGAAATCGAAGTCCCGGCGTCCGTCTCGGATCATCGCGATGGCATTCATGATCATATCCCCAGGTTGATGGGGCAGACCTAGCCGGAGCCTGCTGACAGCATCGTGTCAGCAGGCGAAGCCGGCGGCGTCAGTCGATGATCGAAGCGTAGATGATGCTCTTCAGCTGGCCGCGGAAGTTGAAGGTGCCCGAGGGCATCAGCTGGGTCATGAAGACCACCGAGAGGTCTTCCTTTGGATCGACCCAGAAGATCGTCGAGGCGGCCCCGCCCCAGTAGTAGTCGCCGGCGCCCAGGGTTCCGGTCTGCACCTGGCCCATGGTGGAGGCGAAGCCCAGGCCAAAGCCCACGCCTTCGTTGGCGGTCTCCGAAAATCCTCCGATGGCGAGCTGCGTCAGGTCCTTGCCGCCCGGCAGGTGGTTCATGTGCATGACTTCGATGGTTCGCGGTCCGAGGATGCGGGCGCCGTCGAGTTCGCCGCCCCGGCGCAGCATTTCGCAGAACCGCAGGTAGTCGGCGGTGGTGCCGGTCAATCCGCCGCCGCCGGATTTGAAGCCGGGATCCTTGGCGAAATCGCTGGTCGCAGGATCATCGATCAGCTTCAGCGTCTTGTCGGGTTCACGCTGATAGTTGGCGGCGAAGCGATCGATCTTGTCAGGCGCGACGAAGAAGGACGTGTCCTTCATGCCCAGCGGCCCGAAGATGTTGTCCTGCAGGTATTTCGCGAACGGCACGCCGGAAATCACTTCAACAAGCGCGCCGCAGACGTCGGTGGCCAGTGAGTACATCCAGGCCGAGCCCGGCTGGTAGCGAAGAGGAACCTGGCCAAGCTTGTCCAGGAACTGCTGCATGGTGTCCGCGCCGCCCACGGAGCGGACCTTCAGCTCGCGGTAGATCTTGTCGATCGGGTGCTGGATGCCGACGCCGGGCAGGCCGCCTCCGTAGGTGAAGCCCGCCGTATGGGAGAGCACGTCGCGGAAGGAGACCGGCCGGCTTGGCGCCTCGGTCTTCATGTCCGCGCCATCGCCGGAGACCCACACGCGGTGGTTCTTCCAGGACGGGACATAGCGGCTCACCGGGTCGTTCAGCTGGAAATAGCCCTGCTCATATAGGGTCATCAGCGCGACCGAGGTGATTGGCTTGGTCATGGAATAGATGCGGTAGATCGTGTCGTCGGTGGTCGGCTTGCCGCGCTCGCGATCCATGAGGCCGAATGACTTGAAATAGGCGAGGTGGCCATGGCGGGCGACGCCGACCTGGCAGCCGGTGATCTTGCCGTTGGAGAGATAGTTGCGCTCCAGGTGCTCGCCGATGCGTTCCAGGCGCTGGGCGTCGAGGCCCGTCCACTGGGATTGGGCGTCCATGAAATCTCCTCCGGAAAATTGGCGCTTGTTCTAATTGGCCGCCATCATGGGCGCCGAACTGGCGTCTCGCCAAGATAAAGGAGATTTTCGTGCAGGACCTCGATGCGCTGGCGGCTGAGCTCGGCGAACGCCTGAAGGCCCGGGGCGAGACCCTGGCGGTCGCTGAGAGCTCGTCCGGCGGGCTGATCTCAGCGGCCCTGCTTGGGGTGCCAGGCGCCTCGAAGTATTACCTGGGCGGCGCCGTGGTCTACACCGGCAAGGCGCGGATGGTGCTGATGGACCTGCCCCGAGAGGCCGTGGCTGGCATGCGCTCAGCGAGTGAGCCCTATGCGCTGCTATTGGCCCGCACGGCGCGCGAACGGTTCGGCGCGACCTGGGGCGTCTCGGAAACCGGCGCAGCAGGGCCGACAGGCAATGGCTATGGCGACGCGGCAGGCCACACCTGCATCGCCATCTCCGGCCCGAGCGAGATGGCGATCACCCTGGAAACCGGCGAGAGCGACAGGGCGGCCAACATGACCGCGTTCGCAGCCGCGGCCCTGCGGCTGCTCGGGCGGGCCACGGAATAGCGCTCCTTCCGCGACGAATGGGAAGGAGCGCTGCGCCGTCCTTTACGACAGGAAGGCCTTTCCGCCGGTCCCGGTGATCCCACGCGAAGGATCCGCGCGCCGCGCCGCCGAGGCCGTGACGGCGGGCGCGTCCATCACCTTCTTGAACGCCGTCCGGAACTTAGCCATGTCGTCAGGCGAGCCGACCGAGATCCGCACTGCGTTTGGCCACACGGGCCAGATGCGGCCGATGTAGACCTTCTCCTTCTGCATGCCGGCGATCACGTGGTGCGCCGGGCGGCCGGTGTCGATCATGAAGCAGTTGGAGTGGGAATCGCCGATCGGCTTGTAGCCGTTGGCCTTGAGCCAGGAGATCGTCTCGACCCGGCTGTCGGCGATCCACTTCTTGCGGGTGGGGATCAACTCCTTGTCGGCGATCGAGGCGCGGGCGGCCGCGAGCGCGGTGACCGGCATTGCGTTCTGATAGTAGGGCGTCAGCTTCTCCAGCAGGTCCGGC
>DASXKT010000313.1:0-1519 GCA_036496685.1 Phenylobacterium sp. | reverse complement strand
CCCGCGGTTCCCCATCAGCCATGGCCATTCCCCCGAATAGAACCTCGGCCATGAAGCTCGTTCGCAAGTTCTCGTGTCAAGCGAGCCGTGCGTATGCGGATGGTCGCACGCACCCAAAAATCCGCTCATCCCCGCGCAGGCGGGGACCCAAGCGGATTCACCGATTTGAGCATCGCGAGCGGATCATCTCGAACCGCGGCTTGGGTCCCCTGAGTTCTCAAACGAAGTGCAACACCCTGCGCTGGGCGAGGTGTTGCGATGGGACAGGTCTACGATCAGTTCAGCCTTGAGGAGCGGTGCGAGATTGCCCGCCTACGCGCCTCGGGTTCGTCGATCCGCCAGATTGCTGCAGCTCTGGATCGCTCGCCATCGAGCATCAGCCGCGAGCTGAGGCGCAACACCGGCGGTGGCCCGCGGGCCAGCGCCTACAAGCCCAGCTACGCCCAGGCGCAGACCGCGGCGCGGCGCTGGTCCGGGAGCCGGCTCGAGCGCGACGAAGGGCTGCGCGACCAGGTCCTGGGCGCCTTGGCCAAGGGCTGGTCGCCCGAGCAGGTGGCCGGCCGCCTGAAGCTGGAGACCGGCGATACGGTCATCGGCTGCGAGACCATCTACCGCTTCATCTACGCCCAGATGAGGCGCACCAACGACAGTGGGTGGCGCCACTACCTGCCGCGCGCCAAGTCCAGGCGCGGTCGCCGGCCCGGCAAGGGCGGTTCGCCGGTAAGCTTTATCCAACAACGGGTTGGGCTCGATCAGCGGCCCCACGAGGCGCTCAGCCGCGACCAGCCCGGCCACTGGGAAGCCGACTTCATGCTGTTCTCGACCTACGGCCAATCCGTCCTCGTCCTGCACGAGCGCACCTCGCGCCTGACCGCCCTGGTCAAGACCCAGACCCGCAAAGCCAGGCCCACCGCCGATACGCTCGCAGGCCTGCTGCGGCCCCTGCCGCCCGGCCTCAAACAGTCCCTGACCTTCGACAACGGGACCGAGTTCGCCGAGCATCACCGCATCGGCCTCGACACCTTCTTCTGCGATCCTCACGCGCCCTGGCAGAAGGGCGGCGTCGAGAACGCCATCGGCCGTATCCGCCGATTCCTGCCCAGGAAAACCAACCTCGATGAGGTCTCAGACCACCGCGTCATCAGCATCGCCCAGGCCTATAACCAGACCCCCAGACAGTGTCTGGACTTCCGCACCCCAGCCGAGGTCTTCTCAAGGGTGTTGCACTTCGAATGGGAATCCACATCCCCGCCTTCGCCGGGATGAGCGGATCATTCCAGCTGTGCGGCTAAGCCGCCATCCGCGCCTTGAAGACCCCGTCGGGCAAGCGCGCGGCGCGGGCCGGGTGGATGAAGAAGTAGTCCTTCCACGGCTTGTCGGTGACCACCTCGAAGCGCTCCTCCAGCCGGTCGCCGTTCAGCGCGAACATGCGGTAGCCGCGCGTCGTGAAAAGCGCGATCACCTGCTCGGCCGTGCCGCCGAAGCGGGCGGCCAGCATCGTCGGGTGGATTTCCAGGAG
>DASXKT010000312.1:0-13761 GCA_036496685.1 Phenylobacterium sp. | reverse complement strand
CGGATCTCACCGTGGAGTCCTTCCGCAACTACATGCTGGACTACTACGGCAAGGCCCCGTTCCAGCGTCGCCACATCGACCTCTACGCGCGCTATTTCCAGGTGCTCGCGCAGTCCGAAGGGCCGGTGCTTGTGCACTGCGCGGCGGGCAAGGACCGCACCGGCATCCTCTGTGCGCTGACCCATCACCTGGCCGGCGTCTCCGACGAGGACATCTACGAAGACTACCTGCTGACCAACGAGCCGGAGCGGCTTGCGAACCGCCTGCCGATGATCCGCGAGGTGATCGCCACCAATACCGGCCGGGTCGCCTCCGACGAGGCGCTGATGACCGCCATGCGCGTGGAATCCGAATACCTGGCGGAAGCCTTCGAAGCCATGCGCAAGGCCCATGGCTCGCTTGACGGCTACCTCGACGAGGCCCTGGGCCTTGACCGGGTTCTACGTGAGCGGTTGCACGAACGGCTACTGGTCTGACTCGGTGAGTCCGGGTAGTTCACCGGCCATGAGCCGGCATATCGATTTCGAGAGCATCGAGAATTTCCGCGACTTCGGCGGCTACGACGCCGTGGGCGGCGCCAAGGTGAAGCACGGCCTGCTCTACCGATCCGCCAACCACGCCTACGCCACCGAGGCCGACCTGGAACGGATGCGCGCGCTGGGGCTGGCCGCCATCGTCGATCTGCGCCGCACCGAGGAGCGTACCCGCGAGCCCTCCAAGCGCTGGCCGGGGTTCGGCGCAACGGTCGTCGAGAATGACATCCTGTCCGATCACGCGGACTGGGCCGAGTCGATGAAGGGCGTGGAGGTCAACGCCCGGTGGTTTCTCGAAGACGGCATGGGTTATTACCGCCGCGCGCCGTTCGAGGAACGGCACATCGACCTCTTCGCGCGCTACTTCCAGACCCTGGCGACGACTGAGGGCGCGATCGTCGTGCACTGTGCCGCCGGCAAGGACCGGACGGGCCTGATCTGCGCACTCACCCACCACGTGCTGGGCGTGCACGCCGACGACATCATGGCTGACTATCTGCTCACCAACGACGAGAGCCGGCTTGCGCGGAAGATGGCCTTCCTGGGCCCCTGGCTCCGCGACAACGTCGGCAAGACGGTCGACGAGGAGGGCCTGCGCGTGGCGGTTTCGGTCAGCCCGGCCTACCTGGAGACCGCGCTTGGCGTGATCCGTGAGGCGCACGGCTCGGTCGACAACTACCTGAGCGACGTGCTGGGCGTCGACGCGGTCCTGCGCGACCGGCTACAAGCGCGGCTCCTCGCCTAACCCTCGCCGCTCCAAGTTCAGGGACCGACCTATGCAGAGCTTCCAGCCGCCCCGGCGGATCCTGATGGGTCCGGGACCGTCCGACGTGAGCCCGCGCGTGCTGAGCGCCCTGGCGAGACCCACCATCGGCCACCTCGATCCCGAATTCCAGGCGCTGATGGAGGAGATCAAAGCGGCGCTGCAGAGGCTGTTCAACGCCCCAGACCACGCTTGCGTCCCGCTACCCGCCCCCGGCACGGCCGGGATGGAGGCGGCGATCATGAACCTGCTAGAACCCGGCGACCGGGCGGTGATCGCTGTCAACGGCGCGTTCGGCGGACGGATGGCCGACATGGCCGGGCGTGCGGGCGCAACGGTGGTCACGGTCGATCACGCGTGGGGCGAGCCGGTCGATCCGGCGCCGGTGGAGGCGGCGCTTGCCGAAGCGCCGACCAAGATCCTGGCCTTCGTTCATGCGGAAACCTCGACCGGCGCGCGTAGCGACGCAGGCGTGCTCTGCGGGCTCGCCCGCAAATATGGCGCGCTGTCGGTGGTCGACTGTGTGACCTCGCTGGGCGGCATCGTGGTGGACGTCGCCGCCTGGGACGCCGACGTTGTCTATTCGGGCACCCAGAAGTGCCTCTCGGCGCCACCGGGACTTTCGCCGATTGCGCTCTCGAAGCGCGCCCAAGCCGCGATCTCCGGACGCAAGGAGAAGGTCCGCAACTGGCTTTTGGATTTCAATTTGTTGATGAGCTACTGGGGCGGCGAGGGCGGCCGGACCTATCACCACACCGCGCCTATCAACGCGCTGTATGGGCTGCATGAGGCGCTGGTGGCTATCTTCGAGGAAGGCCAGCAGGCCGCCGTCGTGCGCCACGCCCGGATGCACGAAGCCCTGGTGGCGGGGCTGGAGGCGGCGGGGCTTTCGATGCTGGTCGCCGGACCCCACCGTCTGCCGCAGCTGAACACCGTGCGCGTGCCCGATGGCGTCGACGAGGCGGCCGTGCGGGCCCATGTGCTGAAGGCCTGGGACCTGGAGATTGGCGCGGGGCTCGGGCCGCTCAAGGGCCAGGTCTGGCGGATCGGGCTAATGGGCGCTTCGGCCACGGCCTGGCACGTGCGCCTGTGCCTCACCGCGCTCTGCGAAGCCCTGGCCGCGCAGGGTTTCGCTGCCGACGTTAAGGCCGCGCTGGCGGCGGCTGACCGCAAGCTCGCCTAGCGCTTTCTGCAGAAAGGCGGCTAACGTCCTTCCAAGCCTGCGGACACAGCGGGCATTCCCGGGAGGATCGGCGGTTGAACGAGATCAAGCCCCTTGACGCCGATGGGCCGGCGGCAGTCGTCGAGGCGCCGATCATCGCGGAGGTCGGCGGCGATGGGAAGCTAGGGCTGGGCGGCTACGCCTGGTCGATCCACCAAGGCGGTCGCGACCCGTTCATCATCCTCGTCACGATCTACATCTTCATGCCCTACGTGGCCTCGACGCTGGTCGGCGATCCGGTGCGAGGCCAGGCGACGATCTCGAGTTGGGACCAGATCATCGGCTGGGTGGTGGTGTTCACCGCCCCGTTCCTGGGCGCGTCGATCGACAAGCTCGGACCGCGCAAGCCGTGGCTCGGACTGATCGTCGGCCTGATGGTCCCGCTGATTGCGTCGCTGTGGTTCGGCCGGCCCGGCGGGATCATGACGCTGACTGTGTTGGCCGCGGTCTACATCGCGGCGCGCCTGCTGTTCGTCTATGGCGAGGTGCTGCACAACTCTATGCTGATCCGGGCCGCCGGCCTGGGCGCCGCGCACAAGGCGTCCGGCCTGGCGCTGTCCCTGGGCAACGCGGCTTCGGTGTTCGCGCTGGGCTTCACCGCCTGGGCCTTCGCCCTGCCTGGCAAGGTTCCCTGGACCTGGGTGCCCGCCTCGCCGCTGTTCGGCCTGAACCCGCTGACCTACGAGCCGGAGCGGGTGGTGACCCTGATGGCCGCAGCCCTGCTGGCCTTGGGGTCGATCCCGCTTTTCCTGTTCACGCCGGACGCGCCCCGAACCGGGGTTCCAGCCCTGACCGCCCTGCGGGATGGAGCGGGTGAGCTTTGGCGAATGCTGAAGACCGTGCGGCGCTACCGGGATGCCGTCACCTATCTGGCATCGCGCATGTTCTTCGTGGACGGCATGAACGCCGTGCTGATCTACGCCGGCGTCTATGCGATCGGGGTGATGAAGTGGGGCACGCTGGAGATGCTTGCCTACGGCGTCATGCTGAGCATCTTCGCCGTGGGTGGTGGGTTTGCCGCGCGCTGGCTCGACGGGGCGATCGGCCCGAAGCGGGCGCTGCAGTTGCAGATCGCGGTGACCGCCGTCAGCCTGACGCTGATGCTGGGCGTTGCGCCCGACCGCATCCTCTTCATCTGGCCCTACAACGCCGCGGACCACGCTCCGCTCTGGAACGGGCCGGTGTTCCGCCACCTGCCAGATTGGGTGTTCATCGGCCTCGGCTTCGTGAATGCCATCTTCATCACCGGCCAATACGCCTCCAGCCGCACGCTGCTGACCCGACTGACGCCGCCGGAGCAGACGGGCGCCTTCTTCGGGGTCTACGCCTTGTCAGGCGTGGCGACCCTTTGGCTGGCGCCCACGCTGGTGAATATCGGCACCAACCTGACGCACACCCAGCAGGGCGGCTTTGCGAGCATCATCGTGCTGCTGGCGATCGGCCTGATCGGCCTGATGTTCGTCAAGGGCGGCGGACGCGAACTGCACCGCGTGGTCTAGCCCCGGCGCGCTAGCAGGTGGCGCAGGCCACGGCTCCGCCGGCGCGGGGCTTCAGGTAGAAGGTGTCGCTGAAGACGATCGGGTTGCGCATGACGTACCGCAGCGGCGAGGTGAACGTATACTGGACGTCCGCCTGAACCAGGCTGTCTCCGGCCACCAGCAGATTGGGCGGAAAGCCCGCGACGGTCGCGGTCTTGGTCATGGCGGCTATGCCGCTGCCCTGGCTCCAGGCGACCTTCGGGCTCCCGGTACTGTCGGCGGTCACGCTAGTGACCCGCAGCTTCAGTGGCGCGGACGGAAACGGCGCCATGATCGCTGTGGCGACCGAGAAGATGTCACCCAGCTGGGTGGTGTCCAGGCTGCTCGACTGCGCGACCAGGTCGCCGATCACCGACGCCGTGTGCGCGGCGCGACGTTCGGCCATCATGGCGATGCTCACCTCGGCCAGACCGCAATAGGTCACGATCACCACCGGCGCGAGCAGCGCGAACTCGACCGCGGCCACGCCGCGGCGATCGGTGCGGAAGCGTCTCAGCATTTCTGCCCCACGGGCGCGTTGGAGTTGAAGGGCTCGTCCCGGAACGCCGTGGCGCTGGTGATCAGCCGGAAGCCGGAGCCCTTGCCCATGTTCTCAAGAGCTCCGTTCAGCAGGGGCGTAAACAGCCGCCATCTGAAAGAGGTGCGGACCAGGACGATGTCCGACGGTTGCCCCGGCGAGAAGCACGGAGGGGTCGGGTGAAGGGGGTCATAGACCGAGGCCGGGATCGGCGGCGGGTTCGCCAGTCCGCTGAAGCTCGAAAAGGTCTGGACGTCGATGAACAGCTGGCTCTGACACTGGGCGCCGAGCCAGGTCATCTTGCTGCAGACCAGATTTTTGAAGTCCTGGGCGGTGGTGGCGGCGCCGCTCTGGAACTCGCCCGTGCGGATCGTGCGCGAGGCAGCTTGTGTCGCGCCATCCAGGGTGGTGACGACCATCAGCACCAGCCCCAGTTCAAGGATCCCGAACACCAGCATCAGCAGCGGCACGCTGACCAGGGCGAATTCCACTGCGGTCGCGCCTCGGTCTGCGCGCGCGAAGCGCTGGGTCAGCGATCGCAGGCGTGAGGGGTGGAGTGGAAGCACAGCGTCCTCTGGGTTCTAGTGAACAGAATGACCGCTTTCGGATAATCAATATTTAAGCGCGATCGGAAGCCGAGATCACTTGCTTCTTACTAGCGTATTGCAGGTGAAGAATCGACCATCGCACAGGGTTAATGACGATTTACCAATATAGGCCATTTGTGAATACGTGTCGTTTACTGTCGATTAAGCCAAGCGTGCGAACTTAGGGATGCATTTGGGGCGAGCAGGGCAATTGCTTGATCCCGCTAACCACTGCTCGCTCAAAGAGGAGATCGAAATGTCCAATGCAGTGAAGAGCTTCCTGAAGGACGAATCCGGCGCCACCGCCATCGAATACGGCCTTATCGCCGCGCTCGTGGCCGTGGTCCTGGTGACCGCGCTTGGCGCCATGGGCAACAAGCTCAGCGGTACGTTCAACAAGGTGTCGGGCGCTCTGCCGTAGGGCCAGACCCCACAGTCATTCCAGAAGATCCCCGGCGGGCCAGCTCGCCGGGGATTTTTTGTGCCTTCAGCGCAAGCGCGGCAGGCATAGATAAGTCCGGCGCTTGGCATAGACCAGCCAAGCTGGTCTCGAAGGGTAAATATACGTTAAGTACGCCAATAAATTGTACTGTCGAAGTTTACTCGTGATTAAGTCACTTATGAGATTTTTATAGTGCATTCTGA
Organism: Phenylobacterium sp.; assembly: GCA_036496685.1. Taxonomy (GTDB): domain Bacteria; phylum Pseudomonadota; class Alphaproteobacteria; order Caulobacterales; family Caulobacteraceae; genus Phenylobacterium. Next base: position 7,956 of record DASXKT010000312.1, on the reverse strand, counting down.
GCGGCAACCCGAGGGCTTGCAGCTCCATCTTTTGATCTAGAGGAGACAAGTCATGGGTAAGTTCGTGCAACGCTTCGTGCGTGATGAGTCCGGCGCCACCGCCATCGAATACGGCCTGATCGCCGCCCTGATCGCCGTGGTCCTGGTGACCGCGCTGGGTCTGATGGGCAACAAGCTGGCCGGCACCTTCAACACGATCAGCGGCAACCTGCCGTAAGCTTTAGCGCTCGTTGCGTCTGGAAGAGCCTCGGCGGTCCCCCGCCGGGGCTCTTTTCTTTTGGCCGGTGACGCTTTCCTATTGGCCGCGATGAAACGCTCCGTTCATCTGCTGGCGTCAGGTTCGCAAGGCTACGGAGTTGCGCAATGATTCACGTTCTGCAGATCGTGCTCCTGATGATCTTCCCCGCGCTGGTGATTTTCGCCGGCTTGCGCGACGCGACGAGCTACACGATCCCCAACTGGATCTCATTGGCGTTGATCGCGGGCTTTCCCGTGGCGGCCCTGGCGCTCGGCTTGCCGCTTCAGACCATCGGGCTGCAGTTCGCGATCGGCGCCGCGGCGCTGGTTCTGGGCTTTGCCATGTACGCGGTGCGCTGGATCGGTGGCGGGGACGCCAAGCTGTTCGCCGCCGCTGCGCTGTGGATCGGCTGGCCCGCGGCAATCACCTACCTCGGCCTGACGGGTATCGCCGGAGGCGTGCTTGCGGTGGCGCTGCTGGGCCTGCGTTCGACCTTTGTGCGCCCCTTCATGCCCTCCGGCCCCGCCTGGCTCGCCCGCCTGATCGAGCCGGGGGAAAATGTGCCCTACGGCGTGGCCATCGCGGTGGGGGCCCTGGCGGCCTTCCCCGTCTCGGAATTGGTCGCGCGGCTTTAAGATCGACGCTTGGCGGCGGTTGCCGTGCCGGCTCGGATGCGACTAGGAGAACAACACCTCCCTCGTCCCGCGAAGGCGCCCCGATGTCCGACGTGATCCTCGAAAGCGCGGAAGGCCCCGCGATCCCGGTGCATGCGCTCCTCGAGAGCGAGACCGCGTCCGTGCTGGACGCCTCGCCGCCCGCCGTGAAGGCCTTCGCCGCGATCTCCGACTTCAAGGGCAAGGCTGGGCAGGTGCTGGCGGCGCCGGGCGCGGACGGCGCCTTGGCGACCGTGCTGTTCGGGCTGGGCCAGGGCGGCGATCCGATGGCCTTCCGCACACTTGCAGCCAAGCTTCCGGCCGGGACCTACAAGATCGCCCGCGCACCTGAGGGTCTGGACCGCGGCGCGACCGCGCTCGCCTTCGCGCTGGGGAGCTATCGGTTCGATCGCTACAAGGCCCACAGCGGCGAGCGCGCCAAGCTGGTCGCTGAGGGCGTCGACGTGGCCGAGGTCCGGCAGGTGGCGCATGCCTGCGCCCTGGCTCGCGACATGATCAACACTCCGGCCAACGACATGGGCCCGCTGCAGCTCGAGACTATCGCCCGCGAGATCGCCGAGCAGCACTCGGGCCGGATCACGGTCATCACCGGCGAAGGTCTGCTGGAGGCCAACTATCCGGCGGTGCACGCGGTCGGCCGCGCAGCTGATCCGGCGCGCGCGCCCCGAATGATCGAGCTCAGCTGGGGCGAGGCCGGCAAGCCGCTGGTCTGCCTGGTCGGTAAGGGCGTGGTGTTCGACACCGGCGGACTCGATATCAAGCCTTCGGCCGGCATGCGGCAGATGAAGAAGGACATGGGCGGGGCGGCGCACGCCTTGGCGCTCGGGCGGATGATCATGGCCGCCAAGCTGCCGGTGCGCCTGGCGGTGCTGGTCCCGGTGGCCGAGAACGCGATCTCCGGCGACGCCATGCGGCCCGGCGACGTGCTGGCCTCGCGCAAGGGGCTATCCATCGAGGTCGGCAACACCGACGCCGAGGGCCGGCTGATCCTAGCCGATGCGCTCACCCGAGCGGGCGAACTGGAGCCGGCGCTGACCCTCGACCTAGCCACGCTGACCGGCGCGGCGCGGGTGGCGCTGGGCCCACAGCTGCCGCCGTTCTACACCGACGACGAGGACCTAGCGGCGGCCATCGAGCGCGCGGCCAAGGCGGCGGCCGATCCGGTATGGCGCATGCCACTCTGGAAGGGCTACGCCGACGCGCTCGATTCCGATGTGGCGGAGATCAAGAACGATCCGGACGCCTGGGCCCAGGCGGGCTCGGTGACAGCTGCCCTGTTCCTGCAGCGGTTCGCGCCCGCGGGGGCCTGGGCGCATTTCGACATCTTCGCCTGGAATCCGCGCAACCGGCCGGGATTCCCGGCGGGCGCGGAGGCCCAGGCGATCCGCGGGCTCTACCGCATGATCCGGGACCGTTTCGCATGACGGTCATGCTCGAGACCGAGGACCCGCGCGTCACCCCGATGCGCGACGGCATCGCCAGTCGCTCGCTGGAGGGCTTGGTCAGTGCGGAGGTCTATCTCGACCCCAAGACCATGAGTTGTGTGGTCCCGGCGGCCGGCATCCATCGCGCGCCGGACGTCGCCTCCGAACAGATGGACCAGATCCTGTTCGGCGAGACCTTCGAGGTGATCGAGGAGGAGGGCGGGTTCCTCTGGGGCCAGGCCAGGCGGGATGGCTACGTGGGCTTCGTGGTGGACGCTGCGCTCGCGCCCCCGACGCCGGAGCCGACCCACCGGATCGCCGCCGTCCGCACCTACGCCTTCGCCGAACCGAGCATCAAGAGCCGAGCCGCTGGCCCCTATTCGATGAATGCCCTGGTCGCCGTCGAGGACCAGGAGGGGCGGCTCTGCAAGGTGGCGGGCGCCGGCTGGATCACCGCCGAGCATCTTGCGCCGATCGGCGTGTTCGAGACCGACCTCGCGACGGTCGCTGAGCGGTTCCTGGGGGCGCCCTACCTGTGGGGCGGGCGCGAAAGTCTTGGCCTCGACTGTTCGGGCCTGGTGCAGCAGGCGCTGTTCGCGTGCGGCCTGGCCTGTCCCCGCGACGCCGACCAGCAGGCGCACCTCGGCCGCGAGATCCCGCGCGGTGACTTCGGGCGGGGGGACCTGGTGTTCTGGAAGGGGCACGTGGCGATCGGGCTCGACGCCGAGCGCGTCGTCCACGCGAACGGCCACCACATGATGGTCGCCATCGAGCCGTTGGAAACAGCGATCAGCCGGATCGAGGCCGCCGGTGTCGGTGGGCCGACAGGCTTCCGGCGGCTGTAGAAATCTGCGCTGTCATCCCGGAAGCCGCGCAGCGGCTGTCCGGGACCCATAGGCGCACGTCGTGAGGACCAGGCGATAGCCTAACCGTCGCGCAAATCTTCAAGATCGGAGTCCTTGGGGCCCGGACAAGCGCTTTGCGCTTTCCGGGATGACATCCGTTTGGAACTACTTCGCGGCCGGCGTCTTGGCGGCGGGAGCCGGAGCCGGGGTTGCGCCAGGCGCCGCAGGCTTGTCGGCGGGAGCCGCGCCCGGAGTGGGAGCCGCAGGGGCCGTCGCGCCAGCCGCCGGAGCCGTCGCGCCAGCCGCCGGCGCCGCGCCTGCCGCCGGAGCAGCTGCAGCGGCCGCCGCCGGGTTCGGCGCGGGGATCGGCAGAGTCGAACCTTGGGCGTGCAGGTAGGCGATGACGTTGATGCGGTCCTGCGGCTGCTTCAGGCCCACGAAGGTCATCTTGGTGCCGTTCACATAGGCCTGCGGGCTCTTCACGAACTCATAGATGTGCTCGTAGTCCCAGATCGGCTGCTTGGCGGCGAAGCCCTTCATGCCGTCGGAATAGGCGAAGCCCGGGTGGCTGGCCGGCGCACGGCCGACGACGCCCCAGAGGTTCGGGCCGGTGCCGTTCGGGCCGCCGTTGTCGGCGTTGTGGCAGGACTTGCACTTCTCGAAGACGGCTGCGCCGGCCGCGGGATCGGCGGTCTTCAGGACCGTACCCCAGTCGGGCGGAACCTCAGGCGCAGCGGCCCCGCCGGCGGCCTCTTCCGTGACTTCAACCTTGAAGCCCGGCTTGGCGACTTTTTCCTGGCTGAACACGCCACCCGAGAGCTGCACGAGGCCGGCGATGACGAAGCACGTCGCCAGCACTGCGCCGGCGTACTTATTGAAGGTCAGACTATCGCTCATCGTCCCGAAATCAGCCCTCTACTCGCCGGAAGCACAGGCCGGCGAAAGCGCGGGAATCCCGCCCCTTGTTGCGTCCGGCTCTCTTACACGCTACCGGCGCTCGCGCAACCGCCCAAGCACAGCCTCAAGCATTGCCCCTGTTCTTCCCATGACGCCCATCGTCCTGATCCCCGCGCGGATGGCCGCGACCCGGCTGCCCGGCAAACCGCTGGCGGACATCGGTGGGCTGCCGATGATTGTCCGCGTGTTGCGACAGGCAGAGGCCGCGGGCGTCGGCCCGGTCGCCGTCGCGGCGGGCGACGCGGAGATCGTCGCGGCGGTGGAGGCGGCCGGCGGCCGGGCCGTACTGACCGATCCCGACCTGCCCTCCGGCTCCGACCGCGTCGTCGCCGCCCTGGCCGAGATCGACCCGCAAGGCCGCCACGACGTGGTGATCAACCTGCAGGGCGACATCCCCTTCGTCCGCCCTGATGCGGTCAGCGCCGTGGCGAGGCTGCTGCAGGCGCAACCGTCCTGCGATATCTCAACCGTCATGGTCGCCGAGGGAGATTCGGCCGAGCGGGCCAATCCGGACATCCCCAAGGTCGTCGCGGCGATGCAGGCCGATGGCCGTTCCGCCCGCGCGCTCTATTTCACCCGCTCCGTGCTCTACGGCGACGCGCCGGTCTGGCTGCATCACGGAATCTACGGGTTCCGGCGCGAGGCGTTGGAGCGCTTCACGGCCGCCCAGCCGTCGCCGCTGGAACGGCGGGAGCGCCTTGAGCAGCTTCGGGCGCTGGAGCTTGGGATGTCGATCTGGGCGGCGGTAATCGACGAAGCGCCGATCTCGGTGGACAACCCGGCGGACCTCGAACGCGCGCGGGCGCACGCCCAATCCTTAGTAGACGGGACCAACGCATGACCAAGCGACGCATCGCCTTCCAGGGCGAGCTGGGCGCCAACAGCCACGAAGCTTGCATGGCGGCGTTCCCCGATCTGGAGCCGATCCCGCACGCCACCTTCGAGGATGCCTTCACCGCCGTGAAGACCGGCGATTGCCAGCTCGGCATGATCCCGGTGGAGAATTCCACCGCCGGGCGGGTCGCCGACGTGCATCACCTGCTCCCGTCCTCGGGCCTCAAGATCATCGGCGAGCGGTTCAAGCCGATCCATTTCCAGCTGATGGCCAATCCGGGGGTGAAGCTAGAGGACGTGAAGACCGCGGTGAGCATGGCCTTCGGGCTCGCCCAGTGCAGCCGGCTCATCAAGCAACTGAAGCTGAAGACGGAGGCGGTGGGTGATACGGCGGGCGCAGCGAAGCTGCTGGCCCAGAACCCCGACCCGACGCGCGCGGCGATCTCGCCGGCCCTGGCGGCGGACATCTACGGCCTGAACATCCTCGCCCGCGACGTCGAGGACGAACACCACAACACCACCCGCTTCCTGGTGATGACCGCGGAGAAGGAGCCGGACCCGCCGCCGTTCACCGCGCCCTGCATCACCAGCTTCACCTTCCGGGTCCGGAACCTGCCGGCGGCGCTCTACAAAGCGATGGGCGGGTTCGCGACCAACGGGGTCAATATCTCCAAGCTCGAGAGCTACATGGAGAACGGCGCCTGGACCGCCACCTTCTTCTACGCCGAGGCTGACGGTCGCCCCGAGGACCGCGGCCTGGCCCTGGCGTTCGAAGAGCTGCGGTTCTTCTCCGAGAAGTTCGAGATCCTGGGGGTCTATCCGGCCGACCCGTTCAGGACCCGGGGGTAGCCCCAGCGCCTGCCGCGTATTCGGCCACCGCCTGGCGCCAGACGGCGATGAAGCCGGTCGTCGTCCGGACGGCGGGGGTAGGCGTCGATCTCGGCGGCCTGCGCGCGGACCAAGCTCCCATTCGGCCAAGTCCGAGAGCAGGCGGATCACGATCTCGGCCATGCCGGCGATGTCGGAGGTATCGACCTTGAGGCCGCTCTCCAGCACCTCCGCGGCGCCGGAGGAAGCTGGGTAGATAACCGGGTGCAGTGCTGCATGGCTTCCAGAACGACCATGCCGAACGGCTCCGAGCGTGACGGCACGACGGCTAGGATCCCTCCTCCACCCAGGCCTTGATGAGCTGGTGGGCGATGGCCATCCGTTGGGGGGCGAAGGTTCCGTCGAGCTTGCCTGCGATGAGTTCGCGGGCCTCTGCGCGGGTGAACCAACGCACCTCCGAGAGCTCCGTCTGGTCGGGCGCGCCCTCGTCGTCCTCGACCTCGGCGATCAAGCCGATCATCAGGGATGACGGATATGGCCAGGGCTGGGTCGAGTGGTAGCGGACCTTCAGCGCATGCAGGCCCGCCTCCTCGTTGAGCTCGCGGGCGCAGGCCTCCTCGATCGTTTCGCCGGGCTCGAGGAAGCCGGCCAGCGCAGAGAACATGCCCTTGGGCCAGGCTTCCTGGCGGCCGAGCATGCAGCGATCGCCGTGGAAGGGCAGCATGATCACCACGGGGTCGGTGCGCGGGAAGTGCTCGGACCCGCAGGCCGGGCACTGGCGCTTCCAGCCGCCGTCCGTGGCTTGGCTGGGCTCGCCGCAGACCGCGCAGTGCTTATGGCGGCGGCGCCACTCGAACATTTGCTTGGCGGTTGCGAGGATCGCAGCGTCCGGCGCCGGGACCTTGAGCGCGATGGCCCGCAGGTCCTCGAACTTGCCGAACCCCTGCAACGGCCCGTCGGCCGGATCGGCGGCGTCCTCCATGTCGACGGCGAAGACCGCGGTCTCCTTCCAGAGACCCATGAACAGCAGTCGCTCCGGTCCGCCGGCCAGCTCTCCGACCAGCTTGGCCGGCAGGTAGGCGATCTGCATCCCCCCGTCCTTGGACGGCTCCACGAACGGCCGGCCGTTCCACATGGCAAGGCCCAGGGAGTCCGGCGCGGCCAGTTGTTCGGCGATCCACTCAGGCTTGGCCCGTCGGTCGCTGGCGCGATCCAGGGGGTTTCCGGCGAAGGTGTTCTGGAAGGCGTCTAAGGGCATGGGATATCTCTAGGGCCCATCCCCCGCTTCGTCATCCCAAGCGTTGCGGAGCGACTGGGTTCAGGCCGGTGCGCGGACGCCGAAGCGCTGAGCGGCGCGGGCCTTGGCCTTCTGCGCTTCAGTCTCGCGGTCGCGGGGCGGGGCATGGGTCTCAAGTCCATGGAGCAGGCGGTGGCCGGCGGCGAAGACCTCCTCGATCGCTGCATTGAACGCCGCCTCGTTGGCCTTGGACGGCGCATTGAAGCCGGTCAGCTTGCGCACGAACTGTAGCGCCGCCGCGTGGATTTCCTCGTCGGTCGCAGGCGGGTCGAAATTGAACAGGGTCTTGATATTGCGGCACATGGGCAGTGGGCCTCCGTGAGGCGGACACCATAGCGCCATTGGGTCGGCGCGGGGAGCATCCCCGGGCTTCGGCTCAAGGCATGCAACCACCCGAAAACAATAGATGTTCACATTTTGGCCGCTCGGCGTAATAGTTGGGGGGCTGGTGTGGTGACGGGCGCCGGCGAGTCAAGTTGGGGGACGCGCCCGAGTAGCTCGCGATGCTGCAAGTCAACCTCTCCACCCTGAGCGCCCCTGAGCTCCGTCGATTGCTCGACTCCACCCGAGAGCGCGGCCAGGCCTCGTTGTCGTATCAGATCTTGCAGGAGATGGCGGCGCGCCGTGAGCGCGGCGGGCGCGGCGGCCCACGAGCCTTGTTCACCGGGCGGCGACCCGCCGAGCCACGGGTGATAGCGGTGGACCTCGGAGACCCCATGGAACGTGCCGACGAGCCGCTGCAAGACGAGCTTCCCTCATTGGCCGCGTGGGATGCGCCGCCGCCCGAGCCTGAAGCTGAGGCCCCTCTCAAACTGGAGAGGGAGCAGTCCGGCCGAGCGTCGCGGCGGCGGGCCAAGCC
>DASXKT010000311.1:0-14477 GCA_036496685.1 Phenylobacterium sp. | reverse complement strand
CAAGTCGATGATCTTGATGCCGATGAAGGGCACGACGAGGCCGCCGAGGCCATAGATCGCGAGATTGCGACGCAGCAGTGCCGCTGCGCCGATGGGCCGGTAGCGCACGCCCTTCAGCGCGAGCGGGATCAGGAACACGATCACCAGCGCATTGAAGATCACTGCCGACAGAATGGCCGACGACGGGCTCGCGAGCCGCATCACGTTGAGCGCGGCAAGCTGCGGATAGGTCGATACGAAGATCGCCGGAATGATGGCGAAGTACTTCGCGACGTCGTTGGCGATCGAGAAGGTCGTGAGAGAGCCGCGCGTCATGAGCAACGCCTTGCCCGTTTCCACCACTTCGAGCAGCTTGGTCGGGTTCGAGTCCAGGTCGACCATGTTGCCGGCCTCCTTCGCGGCCTGCGTGCCGCTGCCCATCGCGACAGCGACGTCGGCCTGCGCGAGCGCGGGCGCGTCATTGGTGCCGTCGCCGGTCATCGCGACCAGGCGGCCGTCCGACTGATAGCTGCGGATCAGCGCCAGCTTGTCCTCCGGCGTGGCTTCGGCGAGGAAATCGTCGACGCCGGCCTCCGAGGCGATGGCGGCCGCCGTGACCGGGTTGTCGCCGGTGATCATCACCGTGCGCAAGCCCATGCGGCGCAGATCGGCGAACCGCTCCTTCACCCCTGCCTTCACGACGTCCTTCAGGTGGATGACGCCCACCAGCACACCGTTCTCGCTCACCGCCAGAGGCGTGCCGCCGGCGCGGGCGATGCGGTCGATCGCGGCGTTGAGCTCAGCCGGGGCTTGCGCGGCCGTCAGACCGACGGTCTTCAGGATGGCGTCGACCGCGCCCTTGCGCCAGCTGTCCGTGCCGGAGTCCAGGCCGGAGATCCGCGTGGTGGCGCTGAACGGCACCGGCTTGGAGTCCTTCGGCGGCGTGCCCGTCAGGCCCTTCTCGAGCGCCAGGTCGACGATCGAGCGGCCCTCCGGCGTTTCGTCGGCGAGCGAGGCCATCATGGCCGCGTGGAGCGCCGCTTCCGCCCGCACGCCAGGCGCGGCGATCACTTCGGTGGCCATGCGGTTGCCGTGGGTGATGGTGCCCGTCTTGTCGAGCAACAGGGTGTCGACATCGCCGGAGGCCTCGACGGCCCGGCCGGAGGTGGCCAGCACGTTGACCTTCAGTAGCCGGTCCATGCCCGCGATGCCGATGGCCGAGAGAAGGCCGCCGATGGTCGTGGGGATCAGGCAGATGAAGAGGGCGCCCAGCACCAGCGGGTCAAGCTTCACGCCCGAGTACTGGCCCAGGCCCAGCAGGGTCGCCACCGCGATCAAGAAGATCAGGGTCAGGCCGGCCAGCAGGACGGTGAGCGCCAGCTCGTTGGGCGTCTTGCGGCGTTCCGCGCCCTCGACCATGGCGATCATTCGATCGAGGAACGTGGAGCCGGCTTCGGCGGTAATGCGCACCTTGATCCAGTCGGAGACCACGGTGGTGCCGCCGGTGACCGCCGAACGGTCCCCGCCGGATTCCCGGATGACGGGAGCGGATTCGCCGGTGATCGCGGCCTCGTTCACGCTGGCGACACCTTCGACGATCTCGCCGTCGGAGGGGACCATGTCGCCCGCCTCCACCAACACGACGTCGCCCGCTTTCAGCTTGAAGGCCGGCGTGGCGGTCCAGGCGCCGGCGTCGCCCAACAGCTTGGCCTTCACGTCGACCCGCTGAGCGCGCAGCGCGTCGGCGGCGGCCTTGCCGCGGCCCTCGGCGATGCTCTCCGCGAAGTTGGCGAACAGCACCGTGAACCACAGCCACAGCGCGATCTGGAACGCCCACCAGGGGCTTGCGCCCGTCGCGACCGCGTAGACCGTCGAGGCGGTCGCCAGGATGGCGATGACCTCGGTGGCCAGGATCACCGGATTGCGCGCGAGCCGGCGCGGATCGAGCTTCACGAAGGAATCCCGGATCGCGCGGGCCATCACGCCCGAGGATAGGGTCGTCGAGGCGACCGCAGAGCGGCGCTTTTCGCCGAGGTGGACCGTAGCGTCGGTCATGGGAATCTAAGCTCCGGAAGACGTCAGTGGCCGGCGACGGCGGCGAGCACCTGGAAGTGCTCGACGATCGGGCCGAGGGCTTGGGCGGGGAAGAACTGGAGGCCGCCCATGATCAGGATCACTCCGGTGAGCAGGCTGATGAACAGCGGGCCGTGGGTCGGGAGCGTCCCGGCCGAGGGCTCGAGCTTCGGCTTGGCGGCCAGGGACCCGGCCATGGCCAGGACCGGCACGACGTAGGCGAAGCGCCCAAGCAGCATGGCGATGCCGAGCGTCGAGTTCCAATAGGGGACGTTGGCCGAGAGGCCGGCGAAGGCCGAGCCGTTGTTCCCGGTCGCCGAGGAGTAGGCGTAGAGGATCTCGGAGAGGCCGTGCGGACCGGGGTTCTCCAGCGCCTTGAGGGCGATAGGGATCACCGCCGCTGCGGCTGAAAAGCCGAGGATCGACAGCGGCAGGATAAGCACCGCCAGCATGGCGAACTTCACCTCGCGGGCCTCGATCTTCTTGCCCAGGTACTCTGGCGTGCGTCCGACCATCAGGCCGGCGACGAAGACCGCGATCAGCGCCATGACCACCATGCCGTAGAGGCCCGAGCCGACGCCGCCAGGCAGCATCTCGCCAAGCTGGATCATGAACATCGCCACGCCGCCGCCGAGCGGCATGTAGCTGTCGTGCATGGCGTTGACGCCGCCATCGGAGGCGCCGGTGGTGAACGCCGTCCAGGCGGCCGTCGACGGCGCGCCGAAGCGGACCTCCTTGCCCTCCATGTTGACCGCAGTCGCGGCATGCACGGCGTGCATGGCCGGCGCGGGCTGGGTCTCGGACCAGTAGACGATGGACGCCGCCGCCAGGACGAAGATCGCCATCACGGCCACCAGGGCGCGGGACTCCCGCTTCGCGAAGGCGACGATCCCGAACGCGACGACGCAAGCGTAGCCCAGCGTGTTCATGATGATCTCTTCGATCAGATTGGTGATCGCGTTGGGATTCTCGAACGGGTGGGCGGAGTTAGCGTTGAAGATGCCGCCGCCGTTGGTGCCGAGCTGCTTGATCGCTTCCTGGGACGCCGTCGGATAGAGGGCGATGACCTGCTTGCCGCCCTCAAGGCCGACGGCGTTGGCGTGTGCGGTGAGCGTCTGCGGCTCGCCCAGCGCCACGAAAACCAGCGCGATGACGATGGCCAGGGGCAGCAGGACGTAGAGGCTGATGCGGGTCAGATCGACCCAGAAGTTGCCGAGCCCCTCGCCGCGATTGGCGGCGAAGGCGCGGGCGACCGCGGCGGCCATGGCGATGCCCGCCGCGGCCGACAGGAAGTTGTGCGAGGTTAGGCCCGCCATCTGGGAGAAGGCCGAGAGCGTCTGCTCCGGCACGTAGGACTGCCAGTTGGTGTTGGTGATGAAACTGACTGCGGTGTTGAACGCGAGGTCAGGACTTGCGCCCTTGAACCCCTGGGGGTTGAGCGGCAGCAGGTCCTGGAAGCGCAGGATCAGGTAGAGGACCACGAAGCTGGCGATCGAGAAAGCCAGCATCGAGACGGTGTAGGCGAACCAGTTCTGGCTCTTCTTCGCATCGACGCCGAAGGATTTGTAGAGAACGCCCTCCACGGGACGCAGGACCGGATCGAGCCAAGTGCGCTCGCCCTTCCAGACGCGGGCGAGGTAGAAGCCGAGCGGGAACGCAAGCGCCACCGTGACGGCTATGGTGAACAGGATCTCTGACCAGCCTCGCACGTCCATGGCGAGGTCTCCTTACTTAGGTGAATTGGGTTTTGTCTGCGGGGGATGGCCGGCCATGTTGATACTGGCGGCCGGGCGCCGACCTAGAACTTCTCGGGTCGCAGCAGTGCGGCGATCATGTAGATCGCGATGCCGATGCCGCCCGCGGCGTAGAGCAGGATCATCAGCATGGCTATGCGCGCCTCAGAAGGGCGGCGTAGCCGACGAAGAGCACGACGATGCCCGCTCCGAGCACGATGTAGATCAGGTCAGTCACGGCAATCTCCCGCCAGAGGGGGGTATGGTGACGCTGGTACTGCCGATGACCGTAAGGGGGCTATTCGTAACCGCGTTGAGGGATATCAACGATTCATAAAGGCCCAGAGCTCCGCCGATCGCTCGCGCGACCGCCCGCAACGCACGCGGGCGTGGGCTCAGCGCTGCGGTTGCATATCCCGTCGCGCCTGGGACCGACCCGTTTGCCGCGATCGCACTTCGTTCGGCTTGGTGTCGTGCGTCAGGTTGAGCGCGGTGTTGATCAGGCCGATGTGGGACAGGGCTTGCGGGAAATTGCCGGCGAGGCGCTGGGCCTTCGGATCGTACTCCTCGGCGAGCAGCCCGACCTCGTTCCGGAAATCGAGCAGTCGCTCGAACAACTCCACGGCGTCTTCGCGGCGCCCCAGCATGGCGTAGGCGTCGGCCAGCCAGAAGCTGCAGGTCAGGAACGCGCCCTCCCCCGGCGGCAGGCCATCGGCGGAGATCGCTGTGTTGTAGCGCTGGACCAGCCCCTCGGCCGAGATCAGTTCTCGTTCCACGGCCTCGACCGTCGCGGCGAACCGCGGATCGTCCGCGGCGACGAAGCCCAACGCCGCGATCAGCAGCAGGCTGGCGTCCGCCCGTGGGTCATCGTAGGCGCGCTGGAAGCCGCCGGTCTTCGGGTTCAACCCCTTGGCGCAGACCTCGGCATGGATGTCGTCGCGCAGCTTGCGCCAGGCCTCGACCGGGCCTTCCAGGCCAAACGCCTCCGCGTCCTGCACGGCCCGATCGATCGCCACCCACGCCATGATCTTCGAGAAGGTGAAGTGACGGGGCGCACTGCGCACCTCCCAGATCCCTTCGTCGGGCTGGTCCCAGACCTTGACCACGTGATCCATGATCTCGAGCTGCAGCGCCCAAGTGTCGCCGTCGGTGAGCCCATGCATCCGGGCCTGGTGCGTGGCGTCCATGAGTTCGCCATAGACGTCCATCTGGAACTGCTCATGCGCGGCGTTGCCGATCCGGACCGGCGACGAGCCTTCGTAGCCCGCAAGCCAACCTGCGCCCCACTCTGTGAGCCGCCGCTTGCCGGTGACGCTGTACATGATCTGCATGTCCTGCGGACTGCCCGCCACGGCGCGGTGCAGCCATGCCGTCCAGGCCTTGGCCTCTTCGAAATGCCCGACGCTCATCAGGGCCAGGAGCAGCAAGGTTGCGTCGCGGATCCAGCAGTAGCGATAGTCCCAATTGCGTTCGCCGCCGAACTCCTCCGGCAGCGAGGTCGTCGGCGCCGCCACCATGCCGCCTGTCGGACCATGGGTGAGCGCTTTCAGGGTGATAAGAGATCGGCTGATCGCCTCGCTGTAGGGCCCGCTGAGCGGGCGGCCGCGCCGCCACCTGCGCCAATGAGACTCGGTCATGCGAAGCGCCTGCCCAGCATGGATCGCCCTGGGCGCCGCCAGGTGTGAAAGGCCGAAACTCAGCACGAAGGGGACGGTCCCGCCGGCTTGGACCTCGAACTCGGCGACTGTCGTCATGTCGCGCCCTTCAAGTTCGACCGGCGTCCGCAGCACCGACAGGTTGGGACCGGCGACCGCATACAGGGCGCCGTCGCCCGCGCGGCTCACCCAGGGCGTCACCGCGCCGTAATCGAAGCGCAGCACCAGCTCCATCGCCATCCGCACGCGACCGGAGCGGCCCTCCACAATGCGCACAAGGTGCGTGGCCGCGCCGTGCGGCGGCATGAAGTCGATCAGCGCCACGACGCCGTCCTCGGTCTCGTACTCGGTCTCGAGGACCAGGGTGTCCTTGCGGTACTGGCGCGAGATCGCCGAAATCGCGCTCTGCGGGGCGATACGCCACCGCCCGTTGCCGTTGTCACCCACAAGGGCGGCGAAGCAGGCGGGGCTATCGAAGCGCGGCCAGCAGAACCAATCGATCGATCCGTCGCGCCCCACGAGGGCTGCGGTCCGACAGTCGCCGATCAGCGCGTAGTCCTCGATCCGTGACGGCATGGATACTCACTCCCGGGGCGCACCCCAAGGCAGCGCTTGGCGAGGCACTCGGTTCCAATGAGGAACCCCACCGCCAGGGCGCCCGTTGCTGAGGTATCCCGACAGGCGGCCCGGCGACGTCGGCGCTTGCGCCCTGCCGGCGCACCAGGCCCGATCTGAAAATGAACCTACAGACGCCGACCCTCGCCGCAACGCCGCCGATGACGGAGATCGACCAGCTGGCGGTCGACACGATCCGCACGCTGGCTATCGACGCGGTGGAAAACGCCCAGTCCGGACACGCCGGCGCGCCGATGGGCTTTGCTCCGGTGGCCTACGCGCTCTGGAGCCGGTTCCTGCGCTATGACCCCAAGCGTCCCGATTGGCCGGGTCGCGACCGGTTCGTGCTGTCGAACGGCCACGCCTCGATGCTGCTCTACGCCCTGCTGCATCTGGCGGGCGTTGCGAAGGACGGTCGAACCGCCGTCAGCCTGGACGACATCAAGGCGTTCCGCGAGCTCGACAGCCTTTGCCCCGGTCACCCCGAGCATGGCCACACCGTCGGCGTCGAGGTGACCACTGGCCCTCTGGGACAGGGCGTCGCCAACAGCGTTGGCATGGCGATGGCCGCGAACTGGATGGCCGCACGATACAATCGGCCGGGCCACGAGCTCTTCAACCAGCGCGTCTATGCGATCTGCAGCGACGGCGATCTGATGGAGGGGATCTCCGGCGAGGCGGCCTCGATCGCCGGTCATCTTAAGCTCTCCAACCTCTGCTGGATCTATGACGACAACAGCGTGAGCATCGAGGGCCCGACGAGCCTGGCGTTCAGCGAGGACGTGGCGCGGCGGTTCGAAGGCTACCACTGGGCCACGGCGCGGGTCGCCGACGCCAACGACAGCGAGGCTTTCGGCCGCGCGCTGTCCCAAGCCTTCGCGACGAAAGACCGGCCGACCCTGATCCTCGTACGAAGTGTCATCGGCTTCGGCGCGCCGCACAAGCAGGGCACAGCAAAGGCGCACAGCGATCCGCTAGGCGCCGAAGAAGTGAAGGCGGCCAAGCGCGCCTATGGCTGGCCCGAGGATGCGCAGTTCCTTGTCCCCGACGGCGTCCGCGAGCGGTTCGCTGAGACGCTGGGCGCGCGCGGTGCGGCGCTCAGTGCGGGATGGGACACCGCCCGCGAAGGCCACCGCAAGGCCCACCCGGAACTCGCCGCTGAACTCGACGCGCTGCTGGCCGGCGCGCCGCCGAAAGGCTGGGACCAGGACCTTCCGGAGTTCCCGGCGGACGAGAAGGGGATCGCGACCCGCGAGGCGTCCGGCAAGGCGCTGAACGCCATCGGTCCGCGCTTGCCCTGGTTGCTGGGCGGCTCGGCCGACCTGTCGCCGTCCACCAAGACGCGCCTCGAGTTCGACGGCGCCGGCGTCTTCGAGGCTGACGACCACGCCGGGCGAAACCTGCATTTCGGGGTCCGGGAGCACGCCATGGGCGCGATCGCCAATGGCTTGGCGCTTTCGGGCCTGCGTCCCTACACCGGCACCTTCCTGATCTTCAGCGACTACATGCGCCCGCCGACCCGGCTGGCCGCTCTGATGAAGACGCCGTCGGTCTTCGTGTTCAGCCACGACTCCGTTGGCCTGGGCCAGGACGGCCCGACCCATCAGCCGATCGAACAGCTGGCGGCTCTGCGGGCCATCCCCGGGCTCATCACGCTGCGCCCGGGCGACGCCAACGAGACTGCGGAGGCCTGGCGCACGATCCTCGGCCAGACCAGCCAGCCGGCATGCCTCGTCCTCTCGCGCCAATCGATGCCCACGCTGGACCGCACCCGCTTCGCATCGGCCAAGGGCGTGGCGAAGGGCGCCTACGTGCTCCACGACAGCGCCGGCGGCGCGCCGCAGGTGATGCTGATGGGTTCGGGCAGCGAGGTCGGTCTGTGCGTCGCGGCCGCCAAGGTCCTCGAAGCCGACGGCATACGCGTACGTCTGGTCTCCATGCCGAGCTGGGACCTTTTCGAAGCCCAGCCCTCATCCTATCGCCACCGGGTCCTGCCGCCTGAAATCGCCGCTCGTGTAGCTGTTGAAGCCGCCTCGCCGCTCGGTTGGGACCGCTACGTGGGGCCTACCGGCGAGGTCCTTGCCATGACGACCTTTGGCGCCTCGGCGCCTGGCGGCGACCTGATGAAGCGCTTCGGATTCACCGTCGAGCGGGTCTGCCGCGCGGCGCGGCGCCAATTGGAGCGCCCGGCATCGAAGTGAAGGAGCCCGAGTCATGACCGCGAACCCCGCCAGGACCCTCGTCGCCGCCGGCCAGGCGATCTGGCTCGATTACCTGCATCAGGACATCCTGAAGACCGGCGAGCTCAAACGCCTGATCTCCGACGACGGCGTGACCGGCCTCACTTCCAACCCCTCGATCTTCGAGAAGGCGATCGGCGGCGGCGAGGCCTATGACGACCGCATCGCCGAGCTGGCGGCCAAGGGCACGCCGAAAACCACGGAGCTGTACGAGGCGATCGCCATCGCCGACATACAGGGCGCCTGCGACCAGTTCCGCCCCACCTGGGATCGGCTGGGGGGTAAGGACGGCTACGCGAGCCTCGAGGTGGCCCCCGCTCTCGCCAACGACACGCAAGGCACGATCGAAGAAGCCCGACGCCTGTGGAAAGCCGTCAACCGGCCGAACCTGATGATCAAGGTGCCGGGAACCCAGGCTGGCACGCCCGCGATCCGCCAGCTGATCAGCGAAGGGATCAACGTCAACGTGACCTTGCTCTTCGGCCTGCAGGCCTATCTCGACGTGGCCGAAGCCCACGTCGCGGGCCTTGAGAGCCTGAAGGTCGCCGGCGGCGACATCGGCCGAACGCACGGCGTGGCGAGCTTCTTCGTCAGCCGCATCGACACCGCGATCGACAAGGCCATCGACGCCAAGTCGGCGAGCGCCGACGCCGCAACCGCATCGCGCCTGAAGGCCCTGCGCGGCAAGGTCGCCATCGCCAACGCCAAGATCGCCTACCAGCGCTACCTCGAGCTTATCGCGACACCCCGCTGGAAGGCGCTTGCCGCGGCCGGCGCCAGCCCGCAGCGGCTGCTGTGGGCCTCGACCGGGACCAAGGACCCGACCTATTCCGACGTACTCTATGTCGAGGGCTTGATCGGGCCGGACACCATCAACACCATGCCCCCCAAGACGCTCGAGGCCTTCCGTGACCACGGGCATGTCGCGCCGACGCTGACCGCGGACCCGTCGGGCGCCGCGGCGATCCTGGCTGAGGCCGGCGCGCTGGGCCTCGATCTGAATGGCGTCACCGACACGCTCGTGAAGGATGGCGTCCAGCTGTTCGCCAAGGCGTTCGACGAGCTCCTGGCCGCCGTCGACGACAAGCGCAAGCGGTTGGCCGACAAGGCGTCGGCCAAGACGGCGCACGCCTGACGACCCGCCCATCCGGCCAACAAGGAGACAAGAATGCAGGTCTGCGTCGTGGGTCTTGGCCGCATGGGTGGAAATATCGCGCGGCGCCTGATGGAGGGCGGGCACGATTGCCTCGTCTACGACCGGGACCCCAAGGCGGTCGCCGAGGTCGTCCAGGCGGGCGCGACGGCGCTCAAAGACCTCAAGAGCCTGGCGGACCAGGCCTCGGTCCCAAGGACTGTCTGGGTGATGCTGCCAGCCGGCGCGCCCACGGACGAGACGATCCAGGCCCTGGGCGAGATCCTGGCCTCCGGCGACACGATCATCGACGGCGGCAACAGCTTCTATCGGGATGACGTAAGGCGCGCGAAAGCGCTGGCGCCCAAGGGCATCGCCTATGTCGACGTCGGCACGTCTGGCGGTGTCTGGGGCCTCTCGCGCGGCTACTGCATGATGGTTGGCGGCGAGGCGAAGGCCGTCGACCGACTGGACCCGATCCTCAAGACCCTGGCTCCGGGCGTCGGCGACATCCCCAGGACCGAGCGCGCCAAGGGGGCCGATCCCCGCGCCGTCGAGGGGTACATCCATGCTGGCCCAGTGGGCGCCGGCCACTTCGTCAAGATGGTCCACAACGGCATCGAATACGGTCTGATGCAGGCTTATGCCGAAGGCTTCGACATCCTGCGGAACAAGAACTCCGAGGTCTTGCCCGAGGCCGAGCGCTACGACCTCAACCTGCCGGACATCGCCGAGGTCTGGCGACGCGGCAGCGTGATCTCGTCCTGGCTACTGGACCTCACCGCCTCGGCCCTCGCCGCTGACGCCAAGCTGGAAAAATTCGAAGGCGCCGTAGCCGATAGCGGCGAAGGCCGCTGGACGATCGAGGCGGCTATCGAGGAGGCCGTGCCCACCCACGTGCTGGCCGCCGCCCTCTTCGAGCGCTTCAGATCCCGAGAGGTCCACAGTTTCGGCGACAAGATCCTGTCGGCCATGCGGTTTGGTTTCGGCGGTCACGTCGAAACGCCGGTTAAGCCCTAGCCGCCTTGGCCCGCGCCGCGCCCAAGCCTCGAGCTGTTGGTCCCCCGCCCGCACCAGCCTGCACCTTGGTGATCTTCGGCGCGCGGGGTGACCTGACGAAACGCCTGCTAACCCCGGCGCTCTATAACCTGACGGCCCCGGAACTCCTGCCGGACGGCTTTCGCGTCCTTGGCGTCGATCACAACGCCGGCGACGATGCAGCATTCGGCAAGGACCTCGCCGCCGCGATGCGCGCCCTGATCGGCAACACTGCCAACGAGGCGTCCGAGCCCCACCTCGACAAGACCCGCTGGGCATGGCTGCAGCAGCGCCTCGGCTACCTCACCGGCGACTTCGAAGATCCGCAGACCTACGGGGCGCTGGCGGCACGCCTCGCGGAGCATGCCGGCGGCAAGCGGCATGGCGTCATCTTCTACCTTGCGACCTCACCTCGGTTCTTTGGCGATATCGTCGACCAACTGGGCAAGGCCGGCCTCGTCGACCAGGCCAGCGGCTTTCGCCGCGTGGTGATCGAAAAGCCGTTCGGGCATGACCTGGCTTCGGCCCGGGCCTTGAACCGGCGCATTCTGAAGCGGCTCGACGAGAGCCAGATCTATCGGATCGACCACTTCCTGGGGAAGGAAACGGTCCGCAACATCATGGCTGTTCGGTTCGCCAACTCGGTGTTCGAGGCGGTGTGGAACCGGCACAACATCGATCACGTCCAGATCACGGCGGCTGAGACCGTGGGCGTCGAAGAGCGCGGGGCGTACTACGACCAGGCCGGCGCCTTGCGCGACATGCTGCCCAACCACCTCTTCCAGCTTCTGGGCATGGTCGCCATGGAGCCGCCCAACTCGCTCAGCGCAGACGCGATCCGCGCGGAGAAGGCCCGCGCCATCGAGGCGATCGAGGTCCAGACCCCGACCGCCGCGCTCGCCAACTCCGTTCGCGGGCAATATCGCGCCGGCAAGGCTGGCGGACGCGCCCTGCCCGCCTACCGGGCCGCCGAGAATGTGAGCCGCCGCAGCCACACGGAGACCTACGTCGCCCTCAAGCTCGGCATCGACAACTGGCGCTGGGCGGGCGTGCCCTTCTATCTGCGCACCGGCAAGGCGATGTCGGGACGGGACACCGAGGTCGTCATCCAATTCAAAGCGCCGCCCAGCCAGCCGTTTCAACAGGCGCTCAACCGCGCCCCCAGCCAACTGGTCTTGCAGCTACAACCCCACGAAGGCCTATCGCTGGCCTTCGACGTGAAGCAGCCCGGTGCGGACGTGCGCCTGGAACGGGTCTGGATGGATTTCCGCTACGCCGACTATTTCAAGGCCGCGCCGGGCACCGGCTATGAGACGCTGATCTATGACGTGATGATCGGCGACCAAACGCTCTTCAAAAAGGCCGACGAGATCGAGGCGAGCTGGCGCGCCGTGCAGCCGTTCATGACGGCCTGGTCGAAGGGCGGTGTCGTACATGGATACGCGGCTGGGACCAACGGCCCATCCCAGGCCGATGCCCTGCTGGCCCGCGACGGACGCGTCTGGCATGAGGTGGGCTCATGAGCCGACAGCTTGTCTCTGCGCCCTCGATCCTCGTTCGCGATTTCGGGTGCTCTGGGGCCTCGGGCGTCAGCGCATGAGGCCGCCGGATCCGATGGTGATCGTGGTGATGGGCGTATCTGGTGTGGGCAAGACCACGGTGAGCGAGGCGCTCGCCAAGCGGTGCGGCTTCGCCTTCATCGACGGCGACACCCTGCACCCGAAGGCCAACATCGAGAAAATGAGTTCCGGGCGCCCGCTCAATGACGCCGATCGCGCGCCGTGGCTCGGGAAGGTCAAGGATTGGATCGACGCCCAGCTCGCGGAGGGTCGATCAGGCGTGGTCAGCTGCTCAGCGCTCAAGCGGAAATACCGCAGCGAACTCGTCTCGGGACGCGCCGACGTGCGCCTGGTGCTACTTGAGGGAACTCGAGCGCTGCTGGCCGAGCGCCTCGCAGGCCGAATGGGCCACTTCATGCCACCGACCTTGCTCGACAGCCAGCTGGCGGACCTCGAACAGCCTGACCCGTCCGAGCACGTCACGACGATCGACGTCGGGCCACCGGCCGATCAGATTGTCGACCAAATCGTCGCGGCCCTGGGCCTGAAGGCCGCGCGTCCGACCAGCCTTTGACGAAGATCGCCGCGCAAGCTGCGCTTTTGACGATCCTTTGACGGGGCGCTGACGTCTGTCCAGACGCCCACGCGGGAAAACCCTCCTTGCAGGCCGAGCGGCGCAACCAAGCAGCCAGCCGGCTCAGAAATGGAACAGGGAACCGCTATCATGTTCAGGCAGATCATCACCTCGGCCTTTGCGGCCTCACTTCTCCTCGCCGCGGCCTCGACCGCCGAGGCGCAGGTCTCCGACGTCCCGTCGGCGAAGGTCTCGGTCGCCGGCATCGACACCAACTCAACCGAGGGCGCCGCGATCGTGCTGCGGCGGATCCGCAACGCGGCCGGCGAAGTCTGCGGCGGCGAACCCAGCCGTCAGCTGGACCGCCAAGAGAAGTTCAAGCCATGCGTGCAGGACGTGACGCAACGCACCGTGTCCAAGCTCAACAACCCGCACCTCACCGCGATGCTGCACGACGAGTACGCACAGCCGACCACAACCCGGCTCGCCAGCACACGCTAGAACTCGCCGCCCCGGCGTGACGAATGCCGGGGAATGAGTGGGGGCGAAAGGCGCCACAGGGTCCCAAACCCCTGTGGCGTCTTTTTCGTGCGCGCAAGATCCGACCCGCGTTCTCCGAATGCTGGCGTCCCGAAGACCTTGGCCTGTATGATCGCGGCAGTGGGTTGTGGGAGTCGGTCAGGGGATGTCGGTCGACGTTGCCACTCAGGCTCGGGCGCGGCTCCGTCTTCTCGGCGGGTTCCAGCTGCTGGGCGCCGACGGAACCCCGATCCAGCTCACCAGCCGCAGGGCGCGAGGCCTGCTGGCTCTCGTCTATCTTGAAGGCGACGCCGGCGTCGCGCGCGACCGCGTCTGCGGCCTGCTCTGGAGCGATCGCCCGGAAGACCAGGCGCGCGCCAGCCTTCGCCAGTGTCTCTTCGAGCTGAAGGCGGCGCTCGGCGACCTGGCGGACGAGGTCATGGAAGTCGGTCGCGAACAGCTCATCGCCCGTCCTGACTGGCTGGATTCTGACGTAGCCCAGGTCCGGCGGGCGCTGGCGGCCAGGGGCGAGGAGGATTACGCGGCGCTCTCGTCGCTGCTTTCCCGAGGCCCTCTCCTCGAAGGCCTTGAGATCCCAGGACTGTTTGAGGACTGGCTCGACCAGACGCGGGCAGCGCTGGAGGCGAGCATCGCCGCCGAGGTTGTTTCCTGCCTCGACCGGCTCGAAGCGCAGGGCCGATGGGACAAGGCTCGAAGTCTTGCGGACGCCTATCATCGTCGCGATCCGCTGAACGAGGCCGTCGCCGCCGCCGCGATCAGGGCCGAGCTTGCGAGCGGCCAGCCGGCGGCCGCGCAGCGCCGTTTTCAGGCGATGAAGCGGCTGCTCTTCGAAGACCTGGGCGTCGCGCCCGGGGCTGTCCTCACCCGGGCTTTGGCCCAACCGTCGCAATCCCCGGAGTCCCGCACATCATCATCGGCGCCTGCGGGTGCGGCAGCCGACTCACGGCCGGTGCTTGCGGTGCTGGCGTTCGACAACCTCTCGGGCGATCCGCAGATGGCCTATCTGTCGGACGGCGTATCCGAGGAGATCCAGCAGACCGTAGCCCAAGGCGCAGATCTCAAGGTCATCGCCCGCTCGTCGAGCTTCCAATTCCGCGGCCCAGAAAAGGCGGTCCGCGAGGTGGCCGCGCAGCTCCAGGCCACGCACCTGCTCGACGGGTCGGTCCGCCATAACGGCGCACGCGTCCGGATCTCCGCGCAACTCGTGCAATGCGATGGCGAGATCATTCTGTGGGCGGACAGTTTCGACGGCGAACTCGACGACATCTTCGCCCTGCAGGAGCGGATCGCACGGTCGGTGGCGCAGGCGCTGAGGGCCACGCTGTCCACCCCCACGCCC
>DASXKT010000310.1:0-10145 GCA_036496685.1 Phenylobacterium sp. | reverse complement strand
GCGCCGGCCCTTTCCCCGCGTGGGGAAAGGGCCGAGCCGATATTTCGCTAGAGAACCCCCAACATCTCCCCGACCAAGGGGTGGCGGACGATGTCCCGGTCGGCGAGGCGCACGATGGCGATGTTGCTGACCGCCTCCAGCTTCTCGGCGACGGGCCTGAGCCCGGAGAGCTCGGGGATCAGGTCAGACTGGTTGGGGTCGCCGGTGACCACCATGGTCGAATGCCAGCCCAGGCGGGTGAGCAGCATTTTGAGCTGCACGTAGGTGCAGTTCTGCGCCTCGTCGATCACCACGAAGGCGTTGTTGAGCGTACGGCCGCGCATGAAGCCCACCGGGGCGATCTCGATCGCGCCCTCGGCCATCAGCGCTCGAACCCGCTTCATCGACAGCCGGTCGGAGAGCGCGTCGTAGAGTGGCCGCAGGTAGGGCGCGAGCTTGTCCTCGGCGTCGCCCGGCAGGTAGCCGATGCTCTCGCCAGCCTCGACAGCCGGGCGGGAGAGCACGATGCGGCCGACGCTGCCGCTCTCGAGGGCTTCGACGGCCTTGGCGATCGCCAGATAGGTCTTACCGGTTCCGGCAGGGCCGAGCGCCATGACCAGGTTCTTGGCGTCGATGGCCTTGATCAACTCCTCCTGGCCCGGCGACTTGGCCTTGATGGTCTTGAGGTAGCCCTGGTCGCGCTCATCGTTGGAGTTGTGGTGCGCCAGCGGCGACCAGCCCCTGTCGAGCGGCAACCGGCGGATCTTGTCATCCCCCGCAAACTGACCGGCGTCGAACGCGCCTTCGCGCAGCTGTCGCTTCAGGGCTCGCTTGGTCATCAAAAGCCTCCGTTAGATCCGCAAAAGTGGGGGCAAGAAAAAAGGGCGTCTCCGCGATGGAGCGCCCTTTGGGTGGTCGAACTGAATCGAAGCAGGGGACGTGCGCGGCCCGGGGGTCTTCCCGGGATGCCGGTCCGGATCCGATGGATCCGGGAGGACAACACACTCAGCGCCATCAACTCCGTCCAGCGCGAGACACGGGACCGAACACTCGGCCCGCAGCGGGTTCGGAAGGGGTATCGCCCTCTCGAATCGCCCGACTAGAATGAGCCTAGCTTGGTTTCAAAAATGTTAAATGACATGATTGTCTCAAGAAACGGGGTGTGCGGATGAGTGTCTACAACTTAGGCAGCGTGACGCCTGAATTACCAAACGATGACGAATACTGGATTGCGCCGACAGCGGCGGTTATGGGGCGAGTGATTCTCAAGAAGAACGCATCGGTATGGTGGGGTGCGACTCTGCGTGGCGACAACGATCCGATCACCGTGGGTGAGAACTCGAATGTGCAGGATGGCTCTGTGCTGCACACCGATACCGGCTCGCCACTGACCATCGGAGCCAATGTGACGGTGGGCCATATGGTGATGCTGCATGGCTGCACGATCGGCGACAACACCCTGGTCGGCATCGGCTCGATCGTCCTCAACGGAGCGAAGATAGGGAAGAACTGCCTGATCGGCGCCAACTGCCTGATCACCGAGGGCAAGGAGATCCCGGACAACTCCCTGGTGATGGGCGCGCCGGGCAAGGTGGTGCGGGAAGTCTCGCCCGAGCAGGCGATGATGCTGGCCGGCGGCGCGGCGCACTACGTCGAGAACTGGAAGCGCTATCGACGGGACCTGAAGGAAGCTTGACGGACCTTGCGGCGCCCGCCGAGCGTGCGGGAAAACAAGGAGGACGCCATGGCCTATGAGTTCATCAAGGTGGAGCGCGACGGCCCGGTCACGACGGTGACCCTCAATCGGCCAGAGGTGATGAATGCGCTGCACTCGCCGGCGCATTTCGAACTGGACGAGGCGTTCAACGCCTTTTCGGCCGATCCGGAACAGTGGGTAGCGATCGTCACCGGCGCCGGCGAGCGGGCGTTCTCGGCGGGCAACGACCTGAAGCACCAGGCCGGGGGCGGCAAGATGGGTAGTCCGCCGTCGGGCTTCGCAGGCCTGACGAGCCGCTTCAACCTGACCAAGCCCTTGATCGCCGCGGTGAACGGGGTGGCGATGGGCGGCGGCTTCGAGATCGCGCTGGCCTGCGACATCATCGTGGCGTCCGAGGCTGCGGTCTTCGCCCTGCCAGAACCTAGGGTCGGACTGGCCGCCCTGGCCGGTGGGTTGCATCGGCTGCCGCGGGCGATCGGCACGAAGCGGGCGATGGGCATGATCCTGACCGGCCGGCGGGTGTCGGCTGCGGAAGGGCTCGAACTGGGCTTCGTCAACGAGGTCGTCGCTCCCCACGAACTCATGAGCGCAGCGCTCCGCTGGGCCGGGCAGATCGCCGAACTCTCCCCGATGTCGATCCGGGCGTCGAAGCAGGCGGTCTACCAGGGGCTGGACGAGCCAAGCCTGGAGGCGGCGATCAAGGGACAGAACAAGTACCCGGCGGTCGCGGCGCTCTACGGCAGCGAAGACTTCGTCGAGGGGCCTCTGGCGTTCTCGCAGAAGCGCCCGCCGGCATGGAAGGGGCGCTGAGCGCGCCCTTGACGAGGCGAACACAAGGAGATCACCTGCCGGCATCCATGGTGAAGCTTGGGGCGAGCAGATGGGTGGAGTTCTGAAGTACTTGTCGTTCCAGGGGCGGGCGAACCGTCAGCGGTACTGGCTGACGTCCTTGGCGCTCGCGGGCCTGATCGTTGCCAGCGTGATCGTGGTCACAGTCCTTGCTGGAGCCTTCGCGGTCCTCGGTATGCTAGGCCTTCCGGTCTTCGCGGCGGTCTTTTGGGCGGGCCTCTCCAATGGTGCGCGGCGTCTGCATGACCGCAACAAGTCGGCCTGGTGGTTGATGCTGTTCATGGTCCTGCCCGGCGTCCTGTCCGGCCTCGGCCAAGCCATGATGGGAATGTCCCAGACCTCCGAAGGGGACGCTGCTGGCGGGGCGGTTCTGGTCCTGCTTGGGCTTCCGTTGTCGATCTGGGCCTTTGTGGAGATGGGTTGCCTGAAGGGGACGGCTGGTCCCAATCGCTACGGAGCGGACCCGTTGGCGCCGCCGCTTCAGGAAGTCTTCGCCTAGGCGGCGCTTGCCACAAGATGACGCCTGCGTCAGGTTTGGCGGCCGCCACCGCTGAAGGACCTGAGTTCGCGCCATGGATCGCTACGACTACATCATCATCGGGGCGGGCTCGGCGGGCTGCGTGCTGGCCAATCGGCTGAGCGAGGACGCGGACAAGTCCGTGCTGCTGTTGGAAGCCGGCGGCAAGGACGGCTCGCTGATGATCAAGATGCCGGCGGGCGTCGGGGGGTTGATCGGCAAGCAGGGGCCGCAGAACTGGGGCTTCTGGACCGAGGCCGAACCGAACCTGAACGACCGTAAGCTCTGGTGGCCGCGCGGCAAGGGTTGGGGCGGATCGTCCTCGATCAACGGCATGATCTACATCCGCGGGCACGCGCGCGACTACGACCAGTGGCGCCAGATGGGCCTGGCGGGCTGGGCCTACGCGGACGTTTTGCCCTACTTCAAGCGCTCGGAGAGTTTCGAGGGCGGGCGGGATCCCTGGCACGGGGCAGACGGTCCGTTGAAGGTCTCCAAGGCGCCGACGCCCAACCCGATCTACTCGGCGACGATCAAGGCGGGCGGCGAGGCCGGCTTCCCGCTGACCGATGACTTCAATGGCTTCCAGCAGGAAGGCTTCGGGCCCTACCAGCTGACGATCCACGACGGCCAGCGGTGGAGCGCGGCGCGCGGCTACCTGCACCCGGTGTTGAATCGGCCGAATCTGACCTGCCTGACCGGCGTACGAACCACCAAGATCGTCGTCGAGGACGGCCGCGCCGTCGGCGTGGAGATCTACGACGAAAAGGCCAAGACGAGCCGCGTGGTGCGGGCCAACGCCGAGGTGCTGCTGAGCGCCGGCGCCGTACAGTCACCGCACATCCTCCAACTGTCGGGCATCGGCGACCCGGAGGAGCTCGCCAGGCATGGCGTGACGCTGGTCCATGCGCTGAAAGGCGTCGGCGCCAACCTGCAGGATCACCTGGACGTCTGCATGTCTTGGGTCTGCCCCAAGCCGATCACCGCCTATTCAATGCGCAAGGGGCTCATCAAGACGCTCGCGGTCGGGCTGAACTACATGCTGTTCGGCAAGGGGCCGGGACGCCAGAACTTCCTGGAGTCCGGCGCCTTCCTCCGCTCGCGGCCGGAACTTGACCGGCCCGATCTGCAGATCCACACCGTGCTGGCGATCATGCAGGACCACGGCAAAGTCTCGGTGCCCTACGACGGCTTCACGTTCCACGTCTGCCAGCTGCGACCGGAGAGCCGGGGCCGGGTCGGGCTCAAGTCGGCCGATCCGCTGGCCGATCCGGCGATCTTCGCCAACTATCTCGCCGCGGAGGAAGACCGCCGGGCGATCCGCGAAGGCGTGAAGATGATGCGCAAGGTGGCCGCGCAGTCCGCGCTCGGGCCCTACATCACGTCGGAGTACTCGCCGGGCGCGGAGGTGCAGACCGACGCCGAGATCGACGCCTGGATCCGGAAGAGCGCGGAGACGATCTACCACCCCGTCGGAACGTGCCGCATGGGCGCAGCGGGAGATCCCATGGCGGTGGTCGACGCCGAATGCCGTGTGCAGGGTCTCGCGGGCCTGCGGGTGATCGATGCCTCGGTCATGCCGACGCTGGTGGGCGGCAACACCAACGCGCCCACCATCATGATCGCCGAGAAGATCTCCGACGTGATCCGTGGGCGCGCGGCCCTGCCGCCAGAGGACGTCCCGGTCTACGCCGATGGCCTCAAGGCGGCCTAGGGGGCTGTCCCTCCCGACGAGGGGGAGGGAAGCGCTTCACTTCGCGGGGGTGACTTCCAGCTTGAAGGACTTGTCCTCCTTGAGGACCAGTTCCGCGGCACGCTTGACGTCAGCGGCGGTCACCTTCTCCGTGCCCGGGATGATGTGCCGGATGAAGTCTAGCTTGCGCGGTTCAGCCTGTGCGCCGGAGAGCTCGGCAAGCCAGTACTGATTGGTGACCCGCGAACGTTCGAGACGGTCGATGCGGGGCTTCTTGGCGCGCGCCAGCTCGTCGGCGGTGACATCCTTGCTGCGCAGGTCGGCTGCGATCTTGGCCACGTCCTGGAAGAAGCCCGGCAGCTTGGCAGGCGGCACCTCGACGCTGGCGGCCAGATAGCCCCAGCCGGTCCAGGTCGGGCTGTGGGTATAGGTGACCGAGGGCGAATAGGTGACGCCCTGCGTTTCGCGCAGCTCGTCGATCAGTCGCAGGCCCATGACCTCACCAAGGACGTCGTTTTCCAGCGCCTGCTGCGGATTGGCCCATAGGTCGTTCGTGGGCCACGCGACATAGCCGATGGCCTGGTCGGAGCGGCCCTTGTGGGTGATGTCCAGCGGCTGGGTGTTCGGCGCCGGGAAGGAGATCTGGCGTTGGGTAGCGGGCGCGGGCTCGGGCGCCCGGCGATCGGGCAACGAGCCCAAGGTCCGGGCGACGGCGTCGATGGCCTTTTCAACCGTGATGTCCCCGACGATGACCACCTCGATAGGATCGGACGCCAAGTGCGGGGCGACCTGGGCCTGGAGGTCGTCGATGCGAGCCTTGGCGATGTCGTCGCGGCTCGGGAAGGTGAAGCGTCGGTCGCCGCCGTGCAGCAAGCCGGAGAGATCGCGGCTCATCACGCCGGCGTCTGTGCCTTCCATCTGGTCATGCAGGGTCTTGCCTGCGCTCTGCTGACGCCTGAAGGCTTCGGCCCGCCAGCCTGGATCGGCCACGTAGGCCGTGAGGACCTGCATCTCCGTCGGCAGGTCGTCGGTACGCGTGGAGCCGGACAGCACGAAGGCGTCTTCGCCGACGGCGAATCGGGCGCCGTAGACCTTGGAGGCCAGCACGCGCTCGGTGTCCTCGTTGTCGATCTGCTTGAGGCCGCCCTCGGTGAAGGCGTTGCCGAACCACGCCAGGCTCTGCCGGTCTTTGGGCAGGTCCTGCAGACCATCCCCGATGTTGACCCTGACCAGCACCTCGTCATCGCGGAACTTGGTCGGTTTGACCGTCAGGCGCACGCCGTTGGCGAACCGCACGAAGACGGTGTCGAGGTCGGTGATCTCCTTGGTCTCGGCCACCTTGCCCGGGTCGCCGAAGCTGGCGTAGGGCCAAGCGACCTCATGCGGCGCCGTGGGCGCGGCGACGGCGACCTTCCGCGTGGAGGCATACTCGGCGAGAATCGCCTGCTCGCCGCCCTGCACCGGCTTCGGCGAGGACATGAAGATCAACGGACCTTCGCCGGCGAAGGCTGCCTTCAGCGCGGCGGACACGGTTTCGGCCTTGAGGCCCTTCACCGTCGCTTCGAAGAAGGCCAGATCCTCGGCCGGACTGGTGATCACTTCCTGGTCGCCCAGCGAGCCGATGATTTCGTCGGCGATCTGGGCCGGGCGGCGCGTGGCCGCGCCGGCGACCGCGGCCTGGGTCGTGGCCCGGACTTCAGCGATCTCGCGGTCGAGTTCGTCCTGGCGCACACCGTACTGCACGGCGCGGCGCTGCTCCTGGTCGACGGCGGCCAGCGCTTCGCGCCAGCCGTCCGGCTGGGCCATCAGATTGATCATCGTGACTTCGGCGGAATGGCCCTCGTCACTCTTGAAAGCGCCTGCCGCGATGAACGGCGGCTGGGCCGAGCGGCCGAGCGCCGAGAACCGGCGATCGAGAACCGCAAAGCCCAACTCCTCAATGAGGTCGGCGCGGCGCTTGGCCAGGTTGTCGGCGCGGGTATCCGGCGGTCGGACCCAAGTGATCTGCAGACTGAGCGGCGCGCCGGGTTCGACGAGCAGCTTGGCGTCCGTCTTGCGAGGCTTCACCTTGCCGAGATCCGGTTCGGGCCCGGCCAAGCCGTCGGCCTTCCAGTCGCCAAATCGGGCGCGGATCTTGGCCTCCATGGCGGCGGGATCGAAGTCGCCGACCGCGACGATCGTCGCGCGTTCGGGGCGATAGTAGTGATGATAGAAGTCCGCGATCTGGCTGGCCGGGGCGGTCTTGAGCACGTCGACCTTACCGATCGGCTCGCGATCCGGCATGCGCTGGCCGGCCAGCAGATACTCCAGCCGGGATTTGTAGACTCTGTAGGCCGGGCCGTCGCTGGAGCGTTCCTCTGACAACACCACGCCACGTTCGCGATCGACAGCGGACTGGGCGATCGTAAGTTCTGAGGCCGCCTCGCGCAGCAGCTTCAGCGACGTATCGACGGTTTCGTCGTCGGTCTTCGGCAGGTCGAGCTTGTAGATCGTCTGGTCGAAGCCGGTGGAGGCGTTGGTGTCGGCGCCGAAGGCCAGGCCAAGGCGCTCGAGGATCTTGATCATGTCGCCTTCGGGCACGGCCTTGGAGCCGTTGAACGCCATGTGCTCGAGGAAGTGGGCGAGCCCTTGCTGGGCGTCGGTCTCCATCAGCGAACCGGCGTCGAAGCGCAGCCTCAGCGCCGCCTGACCCGCGGGGATGGCCTGGCGACGAATGGCGAAGCGCATCCCGTTCGGAAGCGACCCAAAACGGATGTCGGGATCGGCGTGCACGTCGGAATGTGCCTGCGGCCACTCGCCGGGCGCAAGCTTTGGTAGCGCTTTGGCTTCACCCGCATACGCAAGGCTGGAGGTGGTCAGCGACAGAACGGCAGCGAGCGCCAGGCTGGCGCCCAGGGAACGGATCATTGAAAAGTCCTGATGGTGTCCGACACTTTGGCCCTAACCATCGCCAAGCTACATGGCGGCGGCAAGGCAAGAAGGCGGCGCTCTGTCGCGCAGCGTTGGCAAAGCGCCTAAATGAGATGGATGACCGAATCGCGTTTCGACGAGACTCCGCCGCAACCGCAGCACTCGCCGCCGGAGCCCGCGCCGCAGCCTGAGCGGCGCCCGATCCGCGAGCCGGTCTTCAACGCGCCGTGGCAGGCTGTCGCGGTGACCCTGCTGATCGTCGGTGGCTATGCGCTGCAGACACAGTTCCCCGTGGACGCCATCGAGAGCGCCTACGCCTTCGCGCCGGCGAATCTGGTTCCCGGGCGGTGGGAGACGGTGATCACCGCGATCTTCCTGCACGGCAACTGGGCGCACGCGATGATGAACGGCGCCTTCGCGCTGGCCTTCTCCACTCCGGTCGCCAGGCTGTTCGGGCCCAAGCTGGAAGGGGGGCTGCTTTTCTTCAGCTTCTATTTGTTGACCGGGGTGCTCGCGAATCTGGGATTCGCGGCTGTGCACCCCGGAAGTACGGCGTTGATCGTCGGGGCCTCTGGCGCCGTCTCTGGTCTCATGGGGGCGGCGGCGCGGCTGATTGGAGGGGCAGGGCGGCCCGGGCCGCTATTCTCCAGGTCCGTATTGAGCCTCGGAGGCGCTTGGGTCGCCATCAATCTGCTGATCGCCCTGCTGGGCGGCTCGTTTCTGCCCGGGTCCGGCAGCGCCGGCGTCGCCTGGGAGGCGCACCTCGTCGGGTTCGCGGTAGGCGTGTTGCTGATCGGTCCGTTCGCCCGCTTGGCGCCTGCGGACTGAGCGCGCCCCGCGCGCGTGCCCGCCTCACGCGCGCGTGCATTGAAGCCTGAGGCCTTCTGCGCGACGTTGTTCTCTCGGACATATAGAGAGCGCGAGGACATTCGATGCTTGTCTCGCAGATCCTGAAGACCAAGGGCGACACAGTCTTCACGGTCGGTCCCACGGAAACCATCGCGGCGGTGACGGCGCTGCTGCATTCCCGACGAGTCGGCGCCCTGGTGGTGCTCGACGCCGAACGAGTCGTCGGCATCGTCTCCGAGCGCGATGTGGTTCGGGCCATGGCCGAGGTTGGCGCGGCTGCGCTGGGCCAGGCGGTTTCCGGCGTCATGACGCGCGACGTACTGTTCGCCCAACCCGGCGAGACGGTCGATTCGCTCCTGACGCGGATGACCGACCGACGCATTCGCCACCTGCCGGTCTGTCAGAAGGAGCGGTTGGTGGGAATCGTCTCCATCGGCGACCTGGTGAAGTCCAAGATTTCCGAGGTCGAAGCCGAGGCCGACGGCCTGAAAGCCTATATCGCCGCGAGTTGAGCGGCCGAATCCCCGCCGCCTGTGGCGGCGTCGGCCAAGCTATAGGCCTCTAACACGTCGGCGGTGGCGTCGCGGGCGCGCAGAAGTGCTGTGCGCAAGGTGCAGGAATCGCGGTCGGGGCAGTCGTCGCACTTTCGATAGCCGAGGCGCGGACTGACGCAGGGGGCCAGCGCCAGCGGGCCATCGACCACACGGATCACCTCCGCAAAGCTGATCTCGGGGGCGGGGCGGGCCAGGATATAGCCGCCGAACTTGCCGCGCCGGCTGGTGACCAGGCGATTGCGCGACAGCTCCAGCAGGATGGCTTCCAGGAACTTGCGCGGCGCATCGGCGCGCAGGGCCAGTTCACCCGCGGTGAGTTGGCCGCCCTCGGCGCGGGCCAATTCCACGAGCGCGCGTAGCGCGTACCTGGCTTTCTGCGAGAGCATCGCGCCTCCTGCCCACCTTCTTAAGCGGCGCGCACACAGGCGCAAGACGGTGCGCGAGCCAGATAATTTCAATCCGTCGACAGACGGCGATTGACAGCCCCCAGGCCACCCCCTAGATAGCGCCTCCCGCTCGGGCGGGGCCAGTTCCAGGCGGTTCGGAAGGGGTGAATAAGCCCCTTGCTTTTCTCCTGGGAATGGATATTTTCCCGAGCCTCAATCGAATCGCTACCGACTGTATGAGGGTTGCCCCTCGGCGGCCCGGTGTGGTTTTTGCCATTTTCCGGGTCTTCCGGGATGCGGCAAAAAAAGTCTGAAAAGACCGGTTGACACTAAAGAGGCCGGCCAATAGATAGCCGCCTCCGCCGGCCACCGGCGCTAAACAGTGGGGTCGGCGGAAGCCGGTCGGGTCTTTGACATCGTTGAATTGGAAAGAGAAACGCAGGCGGCGGTGTCCTGGCGGTTACCTTAACCAGGTAACCTCGACACTGACGAACTTGCGGTCTCTTGAAGACAATACCATGAATATCAATACCCTTGAGCTTCGGCTCTTGGGCATCGATGTGAATGGGAACTCGTCAAGAAATACGCAGACTATATGCCAGCCAATTCTTCGGAATTGGACGAGCTATAAGTCAGTGCTCAACTCAACCTGAGAGTTTGATCCTGGCTCAGAGCGAACGCTGGCGGCAGG
>DASXKT010000309.1:0-8567 GCA_036496685.1 Phenylobacterium sp. | reverse complement strand
ACGCATGCATCGAGTTGGTGGAGCCTTGTAAGCGGTCGATTCGATCGGCGGACTTATGGTGCGAAGATGACACTGGACCAACGCCGTTATCAATGATTCATGAGTGAATTGATCCTCCACCTCTGGTGTCGACATGAGGTTCATCATGAAAACGCAAACGCTTGGCTTAGCGCTTGCGTCGCCATTTATATCGTTGCACGATATTGTAGGACTGTTTCAGAGGGAAATATTCAGCCTAGCGCCTGCGATCATCATCGAACGGGTCTTAGAGAAGCCACCCGCTGCGTCTGGCTCGCGGCGGTTGGCGGCATGGGCTGAGATG
The DNA here is from genome assembly GCA_036496685.1 of Phenylobacterium sp. GTDB lineage: Bacteria > Pseudomonadota > Alphaproteobacteria > Caulobacterales > Caulobacteraceae > Phenylobacterium. Next base: position 8,245 of record DASXKT010000309.1, on the reverse strand, counting down.
GCCCGCGGGGACTCCTGCGCGGGTCATCGGTCTACGTGGCGTCGAGGACCTTGGCGCGCGCCTCGACCTTGGGCAGCACCTAGACTTCCACGCGATCCAAGGGACGTGCCAGCGCGCCTTCATGGTCGGAGACGAGTTGCCTGGTGACTGCGCCCACGACCATTCTCTCCGTCGCTAACGCGACCTGATTTTCTCCCCAGCCATTAGCGCCGAGAAGTCCGCAGGTTAGGCGGGCTTAGGCCCGTGCTGAGGGCTCTCCGAGAGCCTGGATCGCAGCTCAACCTGCCTATTTTGCGTCCTGGTCTCTGGGCTCATTCCAGAAGTGTCACTTTCGCATTCTGCCCCTGAGAACAGGGGCAATAACAGGGGTGACCTCCAGGCGACGGACAACGCTGCGATGGCCGGCTAACCCCGTGGCCGCTCTTGGATAGTAGGCTTTGGAGCCCGCTATGCGCCCTGGGCGGAGAAGACCCTGCGCTGCTCAGACCACTCCAGTGGCAGGGGCCGGGCCGCAAGGCCCGCGAGGGATGCAGCCCGCGGCTGAGCACCTCTAAGGATCGCTTCGCTGAGATCCGGCGCGATGTAGGCCAACGGCAAGAGGCGTGCCGTGTAGTGGTGGCAGAGACCGTTCAGCCGAGCGAGCGCCTTCACCGACTCGACCTCACCGCTCTCGAGCTGGGCCGCCCACACTCTGGCGAGCACGATCGCGCGGACCAGTGGTCGATCAACCTTGGCGGCACGGGACGGCGCGGGCTCACCGGACTCCAGTATGATCGCGCCCTGCCGTCGCCGCATGTGGAACGCCAGCCGGACGCTGCAGACGCCGTCTCCGATCTCAGTCACTTCCGTCAGTTCTCCCGCGTGCGCGGATATGGCTGACGACGTCAACCGAACGACGATCTGACCTTCGCTCAGGATGATCCTCTGAAGTGCCAGGGCGATCCGCTCGAGCCCCTCGAGATCATGACGCCATGTCGAGGCGACGATTTGCCCGAGCCGCTCGATCAAAAACTGCTCCAGGACACCCGCCGAGATCCGATGCAGACTCCCGGCCTCACCCTTTCCAGTGAGCTTGGGCCGGGAGACGTAGTAGCGGTAGCGAGTGGACCCGCGCTTGGTGTGCACCGCGACCATCGGATTATCGCGGTCATCGAAGACAAGGCCTTCGAGCCTCGCCCTCTCCGCGCCCACCCGCCGCCCTACTCCGCCGGCAGTGCCATTTCTAAGTTGCGGGCGCGGTGCCATCTCAACGTTGCGTGGACAGGGATCGGACGCCCGGCAGGACTCGAATTTCCGAGGTGACGAGCCCGGTCCAACCGTCGATCGCTTCACTGCCGCGGCTTGAGGGACTGGATATAGGCGACAAGATCCGGAACGTCAGATGCCGTCAGTGTCTGGGGCGGCATCTCGAAATGGCCCGTGGCAGGCATCGGATGCAGGCGCCGCTCCAGGGCGATGGCATTGAAGCGCAAGCGCAGCTGACGAAAGGGCGGCGCTTTCGGATTGGTGCTCACATCGTCAAGGCCGATGGCGTGGCAAACCCCGCAATCCCGCAACGCCACCCAGGCGCCGCGCTGCAGCGCTGGATCAGCAGGCGCCGGCGCCGCGGCGACGGCGAGCGCCATCAACACAGGCGGGAGCGGCACCGTCAGGTCCGCCGTGCGCTCTGGAGGAATTCGGTCGCCGACTTTGAGCGGGCCCGCGCGGCGCCCCAACGGGCCAGGTCGCCGCTGACGTCCTCTAAGCTGCAGCGCGCCTCGCGAGCCAGGGCGCGGGTCATAGGGTCGGTCATAGGCCGTCCTCCAGCATCTGACGCCCCAGCAAAGCGCGACGCGTGCGCCCCCGCCTTGATCACTGTCAAAGGCAGATCCGGCTCGACTGCCAGCACCCTCGCACGCGGTTCAGCCGTCGACCTGCGGACAGGCGTCGATGAAATGCTCGACGTCCGTGCGCGGCTGGCGGCGGAACTCCGACGTCCGTTGCCCGATGCGGGCCTGAACGACATCGCCCTCGCGAGCGGCAGGTGCTTTCGTCCGCTTCCTGTAAGCGAGGGCTGCGGCCTTCGCGTAGTCGTCGGCCACCTCCGAGACCATCGTGGTCATCGAGGCCGGCCGCCCGGGATCGGAAATCTGGGCGTTGGCCCGATAGGCCGCGGCGCAGTCCGCCAGGACCATCCAGCGCGGTTGCTCGGCCGCCGCGGGCCCACGAGGGAACCCAAGCGCGATAAAGCCAGCCAGCAACAGGTTTGCCGCCCTCATCGAGCCCTTTCTCCTCAGACGTGGTCGAACAGGCGCCCGTAATCCGGATCGCATGGTCCTCCGTTCCCGCCGCCCCTGCGGCTGCGCTCGCCGTCGTGAGTGTGCGCCCGGATGAGGATGGTGGTTTCGAGCGCGGCGCCAAGGTCCTTGGTGTGCGGGATCGGGAAGATGTTCGCGCAATCAGCCCGCTAGCCGATCGGCACGCCGATGATGGCCTTGAGGATCAGATGGTCCTCGGGACGCCCATAGCCTGTGCCGACGCCAAGGTTCAGGTCCCACTTGCCCAGGGACTTGTCCATGATCAGGAAGAATTGCTGGTCGTTGTCGCCCAGCCTGCCGAAGTGGTTGGCGTCGCCCAGGCCGTTGTAGCTCTCGAAGCCCAGGTCGAAGTCCTCGCCGAACTTGCGGGTGATCATGGTGGCGAGCTGATAGCTGACAGGCCCCTTGGCCGGTCCCGAGACGGCCCAGTCGACGTTGAGGTTGCCGGCGAAGGTCCAAGGACCGGATCGGTAGCCGGCGATGCCCTTCAGCTCGGCGTTCCAGTGGTTGATGTCCAGGTCGCGGCGCACCCGCCCCAGCTCAAAGTTCACACCCCAGAAGAAGGGATCGTCCTTGTCGTGCGGGGCAATGAACTTGATGCGCCCTTTCATGCCGCCGATCCCGCCGTGGCCGCGATCGTCGAAGGTGATCAGCGGCAAATAGGCACCCAGCTCGATGTTCTCGGTCAGGCCATAGGCCCACTCCGGCGTCACCCGAAGGCGGCCCTGGGAAGCCTGTTCGCCGAAGTAGTCGGCATTGGCTCCACGCCCGCGCGGCACGTCGTTGACATGCACGTCCAGGCCATAGTCGCCCTTGGCCAGCAGGTCATCGATATAGACCTGGATCTCTTCGTCGGCGGCCCGCGCCGTGGTCGCCGGGCCCGCCAACGCCAGAGCAAGCGCCAACCCTCGCAACCTCGCCCCCATAGCCTCTCCGCCGTCGTGTTCAGATCACCGTTCAGGCGCGCCTGACGAGAGCCAGACGATGACTTAGCACAACTCAGATTCGCGTCAGGCTGACCGGCCTGTTGAACGGAAGACCCGAAGTGACAGGCTGCCTGAGGATCAGGCGGCGACGTCGAGACCCGCCCGCCCGTCCGGCAACGACCATCAGCGTCGAAATGGCGGCCTTGATCCCGCGCAAGGTGGGGTCGCACGAAAGGGTGTCTCAGGGCGTATGGTCTTCCGCGCCCGCAAGGCGCCGCATCGTCAAAGGCAGGCTGTTTGCGATCATCAGGAATGAGGTCGCCAGTAGCGCGGCCTTGCAGGAGTCGGTCATGTCTCTCCAACGTTCCGGTCTGTGCGCCGCAGCCTTTGCATTGGCGTTCAGCGTCAGCGCGACCGCTGCGCCCGACCGTCCCGCCGTCCCTCCTTTGCCGAAGCTCGACCCGGCTCAGCAGCGCGGCCACGATTTCGCGATGCGTCGCTGCTCTGGCTGCCACACCGTGGGTCTCGACGACGGCGGCGCCCAGGAAGGTCCGGCGTTCCGCAAACTCTCGATGCGCTACAATGCGCTGTCGCTGGAGCATCGCTTCGCTGAAGTTTCGCAGCACGGCGTCGACCGGATGCCACCGGTCGCGATCAGCCGGTCCGAAGCCCAGGACCTCGTCGCCTACTTCGACAGCCTGCACAGCAACTGACCCGGAACTCGCCAGGCTGGCGCCACCTGCGGCTCGCCGCGAACGGGACCTGCAGGGGCCCCCTGGCGCCCGTTGTGCTGCGCGGCCGCCGCTCCTTGGACGAACGAAACCTCGCTCGCGACCTCCAGGAGCTCTCACCCATGCGCCGGACTGATCAGTGAAATCAGCGTTCAACCCATCTTGAAGACACAGAACTTGTTGCCGTCGAGATCCCGGAAATATGCGCCATAGAACCCAGGCATGCGCTCGCCCGCGGCGCCTTCGTCCTTGGCTCCCGCGGCGATCGCATCGGCATCGACCTTGTCCACGACCTCTCGCGAGGGCGCGGTGAGCGCAAACATCGTGCCGTTGCCGTGGGTCGCGGCTTCGCCGTCATAGGGCTTGCAAACCATGATCATCGGCCCGGCTTCACCGACATAGCCCTGCATGCGCTCACCCCCCATGCCGCGCTTGGCGCCCAGCCCGGCGAGCACCTTGTCGTAGAAGTCGAGCGCCCGAGCGAAGTCATTTGTACCGATGGTCACGTAGCCCAGCATCGCGTCCTCCCGCCTATGCCCGCCAGCCATGTATCCCTTTTGTTCCGGGGCCTCAAGCGCTGCGGCAGCGTGCGGTCGCCCGTCGCATCGGAGCCTGCCCAATCAGCGGGACTTGGCGGGCGACGCGCACGGGAACGTCTCCTCCATCGCGAACCGCACAAAGCCCGAGGCGCCGATGTTCGTAGCGGTGGAGCCGAACCTCCCATACTTGACCACCGCGCTGACCGCGTCCTCGACGGTCATGCCCGAAGGCGGGCAGATCGTGCGTCGCGCCTCCTCGAGCTGAGACTGTTGGGCCATGAGCTGGTCCACCGCCCCCACCACATAGCCCACGCAGATGGCTCGACCGGGACCGGCGTCGAGTTCGGCGCCGCAAAGCTCGATCAGCTTCGCAGCGTCAATGAAACCCGGAAGGGTCGCTGGCGGAGGCGTCGTTCCAGTAATCAGGGACAGGATCACGAGCCAGTGCATCTGAACCTCCGGCGGTGCGGTGCAGCGCTTATGCCTAGCTTCACTGCGCGGGGCCTGGCGGCATTGCGGGAGATCAAGCCGACGTCGCCGGCCCATTGATCCCGATCAACGCGCGGAACTCGTCCGGCCACTACTCCCAGGCCAGGCGAGGTGAGCGACATGGCAAGCCAAGAGCGTCATCGGCGGTCGGAAGATCCGCCCCCCGCCATGGCTGGCGCGATGAGCGGCCGCGAGGAGGCCTCGGTGTTGTACGCCAGCGCCTGCGAGGCCTGGCTGACCTATTGGACCGCCGTCGCGCAGGCGCGCGACCTCGAAGGCTGCTTCCAAGCCCAACAACGCCTGGTGACCGATATCTTTGGCCTGGCCGGGCATGCGGCCGCCGTTCGGCAGCGGTTCGCGGGCCGCATCACGCCGACCCTGAACGAGGCCTGAGATGAAGCTCTCAGACTCCCTTCGCCGCCCTTTGGAACATGGCTGCGGTCGCGGGGCCATGGTCGGCGCCACCGTTCTGTGCCTCCTCTTTCTTCTGGCCTGGGTGACCTCGGCAGTCGCCGCCATACCGGCGTCGCGGGCCTTCGTCGGCATCTTCGCCCAGCAGGCGCTAGGCACGCCGCACGGGGTGCTGGCTGACGGCCTGGCGCATGCGCTGCTGGTCGGCGGCCTGATCGGTGGGCTCGGCGTCTTCTGCTTCAACCTGTTCTTCGCCCTGCCCCGCCGTTGACGGGGCCTTTCACGCGATAGCGTGCCCAGGGAGCCATCCATGACCGACCAGACCCGCCTTGCCGGAAAGGTCGCGCTGGTGACCGGCGCGGCCGGCGCCATCGGCGCAGCGGCCGCAAAGCTGATGCTGGAGAGGGGCGCTTCCGTCGTCGCCGTCGACCGGCCGGGCATGTCCTTCGAGGCCCTGACGCACGACGCAGGCCCCGCCGCCAGCCTGCACCTGATCCACGCCGACGTCACCGACGAGACGGCCGTGGCCGCCTACGTGGCGGAGGCTCAGGCCGTGTTCGGACGCATCGATATCTTTTTCAACAACGCCGGCGTCGAGGGCGACGTCGCGCCCCTTGGCCAATACCCCCTGGCGGCCTTCCGGCACGTCCTGGATGTCAACGTCGTCGGGGTCTTCCTGGGCCTGAAGCACGTCATCCCGGCGATGGCGGCGCAAGGGGGCGGCAGCATCGTCAACACCTCGTCGGTCGCCGGCCTGATCGGATCCCCGGGCCTCAGCGCCTATGTCGCGAGCAAGCACGCCGTGATCGGCCTGACCCGAACCGCGGCCGTCGAGTGCGGGCCCATTAAGATCCGCGTCAACAGCGTCAATCCCGGCCCAATTGAGAGCCGGATGATGCGCTCGATCAAAACCCAAGCCTCACCGACAACCCCGCAGACCACACATGACCAGTTCGCCGCCCGGATACCACTCGGACGCTATGGGACGTGCGAGGAAGTCGCGCGTCTGGTGGCCTTCCTGGGAAGCGACGATGCAGAATACCTGACCGGCGGAGTCTTCGTCGTGGACGGCGGCATGACCGCCAGCTGAGGATCAATCCTCCGTCGGGAAGGGCAGGACCTTCTCGATCGGCCCCATGCCCTCGTTCGGAGGCTTGGCCTTCGGCCGCCGCCGCTCGCCGACGGCCTGTGGCCAGCGGCCCACGCAGACCTCGAACACCGCCAGCGCGCAGTCGCCGACGAAGGCGCCCACTTCGCCTAGGCCGCGGAAGAAATTCCGAAGCTTGCTGGCGGGGCGCTTGGCATTTGCGGGTGACATCGCGGGTTCTCCTGATCGTCACCCACAGACTGCCGCATTGGGGCTGTCCCGCGTTGATCGAGGTCAACCCGGCGCGGCTTCAGGCGCCCGCCCAGCGCCGGACGCGGCCGACGTCGACGTGCACAAACTGCGACTGCGGATAAAAGCCGACGCCGCCGCCCTGCAGCGACCAGGCCGCGTCGCGCAGCCGGGCAAGATCGACGCCGGCGATCCGAACGTCGGTCGCCTCACCCACCATGTGCAAGCTGTGGCTCGCCACTCCCTCGCTGCGGGCGTGCAGCGCGGCGTTGGTGGCCGGAGACCGGTAGCCCGAGATCACCTGCACGACCGCGTTGGTCTCAAGACGAGCGCGCAGCGTCGAGATCAGATCGAACAGGTTGGGCGCGATCGCGTGGACCTCGTCGTTCCTGTGGTCGCGCAACAGGTGATTGAGGGCGGCCAGCGCATCCGGAATGTAGGCGCCGCCTTCCCAATAGGTGGCGTTCAGGCTCTCCCCGGTGTGCAGGTTGGTGAAGGCGGCGCTGCGGGCGGCGCCGGCAGCCGCCGCGCGGCCTCCAAGCGCTGTCGCGCCGGCGAGCCCAAGTCCGTAGTGCACCAGCTTGCGGCGGTCGATGATCACGGCGGCCTCCGGGGTAGCTTGATCCACTATAGCGTCAGTCGCGGCGCCTTTGCAGCTGGGCACCCGCTCTCGATCTGCGCCACCTTGCCGCGGGACCGGCCGGCGCCGGCGATCGCCTTCATAAGTTTTGCGTCCCAGGCGTAAGGATCTGGCCGGAAGGCTGGCCGGCCATCCTCAGCGAGCACAACCGTCCAATAAAGCACGTACAGGGGAACCGTGTTCGAGAGCTGCACCCGCGTCGTCTCGCCAGCCTCGATGACGGCATCGATCCTGTCCGGCCCCCAACCCTGGGGTCCCAGCACCGCCGCGGCGAGTTCACGCGGTTTCTCCAGGCGGATGCAGCCGTGGCTCAGCCAGCGCCCGGGTCGGGCGAAGGCCGCGCGGCTTGGCGTATCGTGCAGGTAGACGCCGAAGGGGCTCGGGAAGTCGAATTTCACGCGTCCGAGCGCGTTGCGCGGGCCAGGGCGCTGTTGCAAGGCGCCGCCCACCACGACGAAATCGTTGCGCGCCAGGTAGCCTGGATCGGCTCGTTCGTGGGGTAACAGTTCCTTGGCGGCGATCGATGATGGGACGTTCCACGGCGGGTTGAACACCAGCGCATCGAGCCGGGAGCTGAACATCGGGGTCTTGTGCTGCGCGTCGCCCACGACCACCCGCATCGCAAGGCGGGGCGCGTCGTCGTCGTAGAGGATCGCGTTGGCTGCGGCGACATCGACTTCGATCCGTTCGGCGGGGAGCGCCGGGAGCCAGCGCCACCGCTCAAGGTTGGCGTCCAGCTGCGCCAGCCGATCCTCCGCGGTGACATTGAGCGCGGCGAGGGTCCCTCGCCCGACCACGCCGTCCGCCTGCAGCTCATGATGGCGCTGGAAGTCCATCAGGGCCTGCTCAAGCGCAGCGTCGAAGACATCGCCCTGA
>DASXKT010000308.1:0-9204 GCA_036496685.1 Phenylobacterium sp. | reverse complement strand
GGGTCGCGGCGTGCGGGATCACCTCATGGCCGCCGCACTCAAGGCTGACCGCTGACTTCGGCGGGCGGACCACCACCAATTCGGTGTCGCACACCGCGCTCTTCCAGCGTGATCCCGGTTTCAATTCCATGCTCTCACTCTCGTTTGGGCTCGGCCTCGGCGCCATTGTGCGTGATGGTGCGATGGTCCGCAATTCGGGCTCGACTTCCCCTAGGTGCGCCCGGCAGCATCGGGGCCTAACATCAGCCGGCGGAGCGCCCACGTCCCTGCGCGCTGCCCGTCGGCCATCAGAACGTGAGGAACCGGAACATGAGTGAAGCCCTGATCATCGACGCCTGCCGCACGCCCCGCGGCATCGGCAAGGTCGGCAAGGGCGCCTTGGCCGATTTCCACCCGCAGCACCTTGGCGCGACGGTCCTGAAGGCGCTCGCGGACCGCAACGGCCTCAACACCGCTGAGGTGGATGACATTATCTGGGGCACCTCATCCCAGCGTGGCAAACAGGGCGGCGACTTGGGGCGCATGGCTGCGCTCGACGCCGGCTACGACATCCGCGCCAGCGGCGTGACGCTCGACCGCTACTGCGGTTCGGGCATCACGGCGGTCAACCTGGCCGCGGCCCAGATCATGTCCGGCATGGAAGACCTGGTGATCGGCGGCGGCACCGAGATGATGTCCTACACCGCCTCCAGCGCTCCGCCGCGCGACCCGAACGCCGGACCGCCCTTGATGGACAGCGGCAATCTCTCGCTTCGGGCGAAGCACCCGCAGTCGCACCAGGGCGTCTGCGCCGACGCTATCGCCACGATGGAAGGCATCTCCCGCGAGGCGCTCGACGAGCTCGCCCTGGTCAGCCAGCAGCGGGCCGACGCCGCGATCCGTGGCGGACACTTCGACAAGGCCCTGGTGCCGGTCTACCGGGAGGACGGCTCGGTCGCCCTCGACCGCGAGGAGTTCCCCCGGCCGCAGACCACCATGGAGGGCCTGTCAGCCCTGAAGCCCTCGTTCGAGGCCATGGCGAATGTGCCGCTCGACGACAAGGGCACGACCTTCGCGGGCCTGATCAACCAGGTCTATCCGGACCTGAAGATCCAGCACTTCCACCATGCGGGCAATTCGTCCGGCGTAGTCGATGGGGCCGGCGCCGTGCTGCTCGCCTCCCGCGAATACGCCGAAAAGCATGGCCTGAAGCCGCGCGCCCGCGTCGTGGCCATGGCCAACATGGGGGATTCGCCCACGCTGATGCTCAACGCCCCGGTTCCGGCGGCCCGCAAGGTGCTGCAGAAGGCCGGCCTGACCCTCGACGACATCGACCTCTTCGAGATCAACGAGGCGTTCTCTGTCGTCGCCGAGAAGTTCATCCGCGACCTGAAGCTCGACCGCGAGAAGGTCAACGTGAACGGGGGCGCCATGGCGCTCGGCCACCCGATCGGAGCCACCGGCGCGATCCTGATCGGCACCATGGTCGACGAGCTGGAGCGTCGCGACCTGAAGCGTGGGCTGGTGACGATGTGCGCTGCAGGCGGCATGGCGCCGGCGATCATCATCGAACGCATCTAGCGTCGAAGCGGTTCGGTCGGTAGGGGGAGGCCGCCCCAGACCCGAAGGAACGACCGTGATCAAGACAGGCCCGCATCTGCGGCAGGCGCGCGAAGCGTTGGGCTGGAGTCCGCTGGAGCTGGCCCGCGCTTTGCGCCTGGCCGGGGACGACAAGCAGGGCGCCAAGCGCGTGCTGGAGATGGAAGCGGGCCGCCGCGACATCTCCGGGCCGGTAACGGTGGCTGTCGAGTCGTTCCTGCATGGCTTCCTGCCAAACGGCTTCCAGCCCGAAGCCGAGCGGGTGGAGCCGGAAGGCAAGGGCTGACCCGCCGCGGCGTCAGGACAACTCGGTCGCGCTCCTAGCCTTCGCACCTTCGGCGATCTGGGCGTCGAACTCCTCGTCGCTGATGACGTTGCGCGCAACCAGCACGCTGCATTTGACCGTCTCGACGAGATAGGCGCCCGAGGCGCCCGACCACCACCGGTCCAAGAGGCCCTGGCGTCGGTGCCCGACCACTACCAGGTCCGCGGCGAACTTCCTGGCGTAGGCCCCGATCGCCAGCGCGGGCTCCCCGAAGGCGACCTCGCCGGACGCCCGAACGCCCAGCGCCGACAACCGCGCAAGGCCGAGGCCCAGCAGCCTGGCCGGCTCCTCGCTGCGGGGCAGGGGCGAGACCGCATCGCTCACCCGCATACCCGGTGTCTCCCGGTCGATGACCAGTAGGAACACCGCCGCCTCATAGGCCTGCGCCAGCAGGGCGCCTTCTCGGAGCGCGACGAGGCTTTCCCGCGAGCCGTCTGTCGCCAGCAGTATCCGCTTGTACATGCGATGCGCCCGATCGTGGTCCGAGAGGGAGCGCGAACCTTGCCTCCGAAACCGCGACTGTGAAACATCCGACGCCCGCGACCTGAAGGCATGGCTGCGCTAGACTGAGGTCCGCAACGGCGCTGGGGGAGTCCAGGATGCGCTTGCTTCGCGGGGTGTCGGCGGGAGTTCTATCCATGCTGCCGATCGCGGCGCCCCTCCTTGCGGCCGCCCTCCTTACGCCAGGTGGCCGCCCGATCGCCGTCCGAGCCATGATCCTGATCGCCCTGTGCATGGGGCTCGCCACGGTGGCGAAGGTCGGGATGGCCTTCGCGCGGCCGGCAAGCCTCGAAATCCGCAGGAAACGCCCCGTCGCAGCGCAGAACCAGCCGCTGATCGACTCAATCGGCCTGGTCGCTTTCCTGGCATACCTGGTGGGATGGCTGGCCTTTCTTCCCGTGGACGCGGCTCGTCTGCATCTGCTGCCGCCACCCCCGCGGTGGGTCGCGGTCCTTGGGCTGCTGGCTGCGCTCGCTGGCTGTGCGACTGGCCAGCTTGCCGTGTGGCAAAACGAATTTGCCTCGCCGGCTGTCCAAAAGCACCTGGATCAGACCGTCGTCAGCACCGGTCTCTACGGCGTCGTGCGTCATCCCCTCTATACCGGTAACCTGTTGTTTTTTTCGGGGATTGCGCTGTGGATCGGCAGCCTCGCCGGGCTTCTGGGCGTGGCGGTGATCCTCGCCGCGACCGTGGCGCGCGTCTTCGTCGAAGAACGACACCTTCGAGAGAACTTGCCAGGATATGCGGCATACACCCGGGCCGTTCGCTCGCGGCTCATCCCCTTCGTCCTCTAGCGAGGCGGCTGCGAGAACGGTAGTCTCTGAAAATCCCGAGAGGGGCCTGCTCCCAAGGAGGATCAGATGGCGGCTGAACCGATGCAGTATCGTGGCGTCAACCACGTGGCCTTGGTCTGCCGCGACATGGCCGAGACAGTCGACTTCTACGAGAACATCCTCGAGATGCCGCTCGTGAAAACGGTCGAGTTCGCGAACGGTCGTGGCCAGCACTTCTTCTTCGACTGCGGGGGTGGCGGCTTGATCGCCTTCTTCTGGTTCCCCAACGCACCGCCCGTCGCACCCGGCATCGCCTCGATGCATGAGGACGTCCGGGCCAATGGCGCGATGACAGCGCACGCCTCCATGAACCACCTGGCGATCAGCATCCCGATCGAGAAGTTCGACGCCTACGTCGAGCGGCTGAAGCGCAAGGGCGTCCCGGTCTATGTGATCAACCACGATGACTCGCCCGCCGGCGGCTCGCCGGAGGTGCACGAGGGTGTCTGGATCCGCTCCATGTATTTCCGCGACCCGAGCGGCATCCACATGGAGCTGGCCGCGCTGACCCGCGCCTTCCGTCCCGACGACGTCGCTCACGCGCCCGTCAACGCCCAGGGCAAGCCCGTGCCCAAGAAGGCCCGCGTCCCCGCCTGAGCCGTTCACGGCCCGGGGTTGCAGGCCCGGATGTCAGCGCTCAGACGGGATGAGGCCGGGCAGACCGTCGATGGAAACCGCGTTGGCTTCGTACCGGCGCGCCGCCCATTCCTCGTCCGGTTTGGCGACGACCCAGCGCCGGAGTTGGTCGCGTTCGCCCTTGTAGTCGAAGAAGGGGACGCCCCAGCCGCAACTGTCGGCCACACGGTGAATTCGGATCGTGATGACACCGCGCGCACGCTCGAACCCCGGAAAAAGCTTCATCTTCTCGGCGAACCCCGGCTCGTCAAATGAGCACGTCTCGCCACGACCATAGATCCGCAGGATGTTCGCTGGCCCCTCGAGGGCGCAGAACATCAGTGTGATACGGCCATTTTCGCGCAGGTGGGCGTGGGTCTCGATCCCTGAGCCGCCAAGGTCCACGTAGGCGACCGTTTTGCGGTCGATGATCGCTAGGCTGTCGTAGCCCTTCGGCGAAACGTTGACGGATCCCTCAGCAGACAGGGCCGCGGTTGCGACGAAGAAAAGCTTCTGGCGGCGGATGAAGCCGATCAGCGTCTCGTCCAACTCGTCATAGACGGTGCTCATCTCACTCACACCTTCAGCATCGTATGCGGTCGATCATGCAGGGCCGGGCGACAGGTCGCAACGACGGCTCACCAGCATCGCTGACATGGGAGCCTTCGCCCCGACGTTGGCCCGGCCCCCAAAAGGGGACATTGTGGAGGCGCTGCTGGGTGGAAGAGCTGCCGGCCCGCAGGCGCGCATGGAAATACAGGAACACAGGTCGGAGCTAGGCCAGTGGCGGATGGCCCAACGGGCCGCGTTGCCCCACCTGCGAGCGTTCGTAAGCGGCTATCTGGCGAGCTCGAGTCTCTTGCCGCAGCCGGTTCGCGAGCGGCTGCTGCCTTCGATCGAGGTCCCACTGTTCCTGAACTTCGGAGCGCCGCACCGGCGGCTCGAAACCGACACGCCGACAGAGTGGACCGCGCGCGACGGCGCCTGGATCGTCGGCCTCCACAACCGCCCGCAGCTCAGCGAAGCCGCCGGAGAGCGCGACTTCATGATCGTGCGGTTCACTCCGTTGGGCGCCCACCACTTCCTGCGGACGCCGATGCACCTGATCCGACGCCAAGCCGTCGACCTGTGCGAGCTCGACCCGAAGCTCGCTCGCCTGGTCATGAGCCGGGTGGGCGTCGTGCGAAACTGGGAGGATCGTTTCGCAGCGATGGAGGCGCTGATCGCCGAACGCGTCGGGCGGGCCGCCGCGCCGAGCGGTCTCGCCTTTGCCTGGCGCAGACTCGAGGCCGCCGACGGGCGCGTTCCCATTGGTGCGCTGGCTTCTGAGGTCGGCTGCAGCCATCGCACCCTGATCGACCAGTTCCGAACCGGCATCGGGGTCACGCCGAAAGCGATGGAACGGGTGTTCCGCTTCAATCGGGCGATCCGCTCGCTCGACGCTTCCAGCCGCAACCGGACAGCGGCGGACGCGAGCAAGCCCTACATCGAAACCGAGACGGCCGGCCCCTCGCTCACCCGCGAGCCGCGATGGGCGGATCTTGCAGCGGGTTGCGGCTACTTCGACCAGGCCCACTTTATCAAGGAATTCCGTCAGTTCTCTGGTGTCACGCCGACGGAGTTCCTGCGCCGGATGGCCGACGTCAGCTGACGCCGCCGAGCGACACCGAGAAAATAAATACAATACGCTGGGTCAGGCCGGCGCTACCCGGGTCTTCGAAGCTCGGAGTGTCCGCCATGCAACCCCCACCCATCAGCCAAGCCGAAATCGAAGCCAGGATCGGCGGCCATCTGGACGAACTGCTCGCGCTCTGGTGGGCCGAGCAGGGCGCTTGCAAACCGCGGGATCTTGAGCTCATCGCCTCGGCGTTCTCGTTCCCGCGCGATCAGGCCCTGCGGGTCCTCGACCTCTGCTGCGGTCCGGGGGATGCTGGCCGCGCCATCCGACAAGAGTACCCGAACGCCGAGGTCGACTGCGTCGATCGCGACCCGTTCCTGACGGCGATCTGCGCCGGCGTGAACCACCGCGACCAGGTTCCCGGCAAGATCGTCGTCGCGGACCTGGGGGAGGGCGGCTGGCAGAAGGGCCTGTCGCCGGAGTACGACGCCATCGCCACGGTAAACGCGCTCCACTGGTTCCACGTCCCGCGCGCCGAGCAGTTGCTTCGGGAGGTCCGTGCGCTGCTGCGCAGCGGCGGGGTGTTCGTCCTCGCGGAGCCGGTTCGCGCCGCCGCGCCGTTCGAGGCAGGGTTCGAGGCGTGGAAGGCACAGCAGCCGCCGCGATATTCGCGCGAGAATTGGGAGCGGTTCTGGTCGCAGGCGAACGCGCTGCTCGGCTACGACCACACCAAGCTGCTGGGCGCGCGCGACGAGAGCCGCATCGACGACAGCATGTCCGTCGCCGGCTGGACGGGGCTGCTGCGAGGCGCCGGCTTCGCGCACATCGACGTCCTGCTGCGGGACGCCGATCAGGTGATCGTGGCGGCCGTCCGGTCCTAGGTGGCCCTGGTCGCCGGCCGCGCGTCGGGGCCAATCGACTACCAGTGAGGGTCGGAGAGCGTCTTCGAGCCCGCTTCCCGCAAGGGAGAGGGGGACGCGCGGCCGCCCTCTCTAGGTCGTCAGACCGCCTGAAGCGTGTGTAGCCTGTACCCGGGCGCTTAGGGGTGCGCGGCTGAGGGAAGCCCATGATGTTCTGGATCGCGAGCATAGCCGGCGTGGTGATCGCCTACCTCCTTGGCTCCATTCCCGCGGGCTACCTGGCCGGCAAACTGCTGAAGGGCATCGATATCAGAGAGCACGGTTCCGGATCCACCGGGGCCACCAACGTGCTGCGAACGCTCGGGAAGTGGCCGGCCTTGGCCGTAGTCCTCGTCGATCTGCTGAAGGGGGTGGCGGCGATCCTGTTCGCCCGGTGGCTTTACACCCTGCCGTCGGTCACGCCCCCGGTGGGGCTGGACCTGCAGACTGTGGCGCCGTGGGCCGTCTGCCTGGCCGGGCTTGCCGTGGTCGTGGGCCATAGCCGTTCGGTCTGGCTGAATTTCACCGGCGGCAAGTCCGCAGCCACGGGGCTGGGCGTCTTGCTGGCGATGTCCTGGCCCGTCGGCCTGGGCGCCGCGGCGGCCGTTATCCTCGTGCTGGCAATCTTCCGCATCATGTCGCTGAGCTCGATCCTGGGCGCCCTGACCGCCATTGTCCTCATCTGCGCCTTGGAGCAGCCGCTGGCCTATAGGGTGCTGGTGATCGCCGGCGGCGCCTACGTGATCTTCCGCCACCGCACCAACATCCAGCGCCTGCTGGCCGGAACAGAGCCCCGTGTGGGGCGGGCGTGACGACGCCTCAAGCGCCGCTCATCCGGCCGCGGGCGTCGCGTGCGGCGCGGGATCGGCGCTCGGCACGACCCGAAAGGCCGGGAAGACCTCCAGAACCGGCTTCTTCTCCGGGAGGATGTAGACGATGCCGCTGGTGCCAGTGAACGTCGGGCGCACCACCTTTTCATAGAAGTTGGCCGACACGTTGATGCAGCCGTGGGTGATGCGGTTGTCCTTGGGTGTCGGCGAGGCGAGGCGCTGCGGGCGCCGTTCTGCGGGATTGGAGGTGACCACCGGGTGCATGGAGATTGCGGTCGGGTAGTCGACCCAGAGCACCCTGCGCTTACCGCTGGCCGTGCCGAAGCTGGCCACGAAGCGTCCGGCCGGCGTCGTCCGCTCGTCGAGGGGGATGTCCGACATCTCACGGTCGCCGACGCCAGGAGTCGAATTGTCGCCGCGCGCCGACCCCAGCAGGGCTGGCCCGTCGCCCCGCAAACTGCCGTCGGCCCCGAACACGAAGACCCTGGCCGCGACCTTGTCGATGATCACGAAGGGCAGGTCGCTGTGGTCGTCGGTGGCGACCACCCATTGCGCGAGTTGCGTCACGGTCACCGACGGCGCGGGCGCTTTCTTCGCGGCCTTCACGCGCGCAGCGGCCAGCGACGGCGAGGCTGCCAACATCAGGCCAAGCCACAGCGCCAGGCCCGTGTGCAGCGCCCTCGTGGGGTCGGACATCAGCAACGCTCCAGGATCCCAGCCCGCCTCCGACTATGGTTGCCGGTGCGCCGCCCGCAAGGGCGGCCTGCGGACATAGCGGCGCGCGGGTCACTTAGCAGGCGCTGTGTGTCCGTCAGGGGTCGAAAGCGTGGCGGTTCTTTGCGGACGCTGGGGGGTATCGGCGGGTGCAGGGGTGGCCTAGCGTCGAGGTTCGGTGCTTCTAAGGACAGGCGCGAACATGCTGACGGTTCATCATCTGGGAATCTCGCAATCCGAACGGATCGTGTGGCTGTGCGAGGAGTTGGGCCTCGACTACCAGCTCAAGCTTTACCAGCGGCGCGCGGACAATCGGCTGGCGCCCGACGAGTACAAGGCGCTGCACCCAATGGGGATAGCTCCGGTGATCACCGACGGCGACCTGGTGCTGGGCGAGAGTGGGGCGATCTGCGATTACATCTGCGGCCGCTACGGCGACGGGCGGCTCACGCCCGGGCCGGACGATCCGGATTTCGCCGACCACCTGTTCTGGTTCCACTGGTCCAATGGGACGTTCATGACCACGCTGATGATGCAGCTCGTGCTGAGCGGCGGCGGCGAGGGCAATCCGGCCGCGGTGTTCGTCGGCGATCGCAGCCGGCGCGCCTGGGCGATGATCGAGGCGCGGCTGGGGCAGGCGCCGTTCTTCGGCGGACGGAACCTGACGACCGCCGACATCATGATGGTCTACTGCCTCACCACCAGTCGGGCGTTTCGGGGCACGTCGCTCGAGGGCTATCCAAACCTGAAGGCCTATCTCCAGCGGATCGGCGAGCGACCGGCCTATCAGCGGGCCATGGCCAAGGCCGAGCCCGACATGGCGCCGATGCTCTCCTGACGAGGCAGGTGGGGCCCGAGTTCCGAGGGCGAGCGTCCAGCCCGCTCTCGCGAAAATAGAACATCTTGCGAACCTGGAACAAAAGGCGTACGCATGAGTCCTGCCGCGGCTTGGACGGCCCGGGTGGCGGAATCTTGGGTATAAGGGGTTTGGGAATGGCGCAGGGACCAGTGTTGAAGCTCGTGGCTCGTGAAGACGGTGACAAACAGCGCGCTCTGGAAGCGGCGCTGACACAAATCGATCGGGCCTTCGGCAAGGGCTCGGTGATGAAGCTGGGCGACAAGGGCAAGATCGTCGAGATCGAGTCCGTGTCCACCGGCTCGCTGGGCCTGGACCTGGCGCTGGGCATCGGCGGCCTGCCCAAGGGCCGGATCGTGGAGATCTATGGGCCGGAAAGCTCGGGCAAGACCACCTTGGCCCTGCATGTGGTGGCCGAGGTCCAGAAGATGGGCG
>DASXKT010000307.1:0-2533 GCA_036496685.1 Phenylobacterium sp. | reverse complement strand
CGCCCAAGGCGGCGCCGACTGCTGTCCCGCCGGGAGCCAAGTCGCCTGACGCCGCCGGCGGTCCGGCGGCGACCACTGACGTCGCCAAGCCTGCCGTCAAGACGACGGCGCCGAACGCTGTTGCGGCCAAACCCCCCGCCGCCAAGTCCTCTGAGCCCAAGCCCGCGGCGTCGCCCAAGGTGGCCGCGTCAAAGCCGACATCGGCCGGCGGAGTGAAGCCGAAGGCTATCAACCCTGACGTGGCGCCAAAGCCGGCGAAGCCAAAGCCCAGGCCGCCAGCCGAGGTTCCGCCGACATGAGCGCCGCGCGGCCTCTCGAGCCCTGGCGCTGGCTGGGCGTTCCGATGGTGCAGGCGATCATCGCCACCGTCCTGTTCGGCATACCTCTGCGAATCTTCAGCCTTCAGCTGCCGGAGCCGGTGTTCCCGATGGTGCTGGCCTTTGCCTGGGCGGTGATCCGGCCCTCCATGCTGGCGCCCTTCGGGGTGCTGCTGCTGGGCCTGTTCCTCGACACCTTCTGGGGCGGTCCGATGGGCCTGTGGGCGGTCTGCCTCCTGATCGCCTACGGGGTCGCGCTCGCTGGACGCAGCATGATGGCCGGGCAGAACCAGCTGATCCTCTGGGCCTGGTACGGGCTGGCGACGGCCACGGCGATGGTCTCGGGCTACCTCTTCGTCATGCTGGATTCCAAGTCGACGCCGGGCCTGGTCCCGATGGCCTGGCAATTCGTCGCCACAATCGTCCTCTATCCATTTGCGCAGCGGCTGATCGACCTCTTCGAGGACGCTGACGTGAGGTTCCGTTAGGGGCGGGCGATGGCTGAACCGTCCATATTCTTCGCTGAGGTCAACGAACGCCAAGGGGTGTTCCATCGGCGCGCCTTCCTGCTGGGCGGGTTCGCCGGAGTGGGCCTGTTGGCGCTCGGCGGACGCCTGGCCCACCTGCAGCTGATCGAGACCCAGCGCTACGAGAAGCTGTCGGCCTCCAACCAGTTCAACTTCAAGCTGACGCCGCCCCCGCGCGGCCTGATCGTCGACCGCAACGGCGTGGTGCTGGCCTCCAATCGCCCGAACTTCCGGCTGATGGTGGCTAAGGACAAGGGGATCGACCCCAAGTCGACGCTGAAGACCCTGGCCGAGTTCGTGCCCCTGGACGACACCCGCCAGGCCCGCCTGCTGCGGGACATCTCCAACGCTCCGCGCCGCTCCCCCGTCCAGATCATGGAGGACATGACCTGGGAGCAGTTCAGCGCCATCAATATCCGCGCGCCCGAACTGCCCGGCGTCACCGCCGACATGGGCGAGGTCAGGGTCTATCCCTACGGCGGGGCCTTCGCCCACGTGATCGGCTACGTGGCCAAGGTCAACAAGAGCGACCTGACCGAGACCGGTCCGAACTCCGATCCGATCCTGTTGAACCCCGGGTTCCGCATCGGCCGTCAGGGTGTCGAGCAGGCCTTCGACTTGGCGTTGCGTGGCAAGCCGGGCGCGCAGAAGGTCGAGGTCGACGCCAACGGCCACGAGGTCTCCGCAGACCCAGCCGGCGACATCAAGGCGATCCCCGGCCGGGAGATCGTTCTCACCCTCGACGCCGACATCCAGAACCGCGCCATGGAAGTGTTCGGCGAGGAGAGCGGGGCTGCGGTCATGATGGACTGCCGCAACGGCGACATCCTGTGCATGTTCTCCGGCCCGAGCTTCGACGCCAACCGGTTCGTGCGCGGCCCGACCGGAGCGGAATACCGGTCGCTCGCGCAGTACGACCACAAGCCGCTGTTCAACAAGGCGCTGACCGCCACCTACCCGCCGGGCTCGACCTTCAAGACCATGGTGGCCCTGGCGGCGCTGGAGAACGGCTACGACCCCAAGACCGTCCACGTCTGCGGCAAGGCCTGGGCCTGGGGCGGCAGGGTCTGGCACTGCGACGAGGCGCATGGCGCGCTCGACCTGAAGATGGCGATCGCCAAATCCTGCGACATCTATTTCTACCAGTGCGCCCTGACGCTGGGGCCGGACAAGATCGCCGCCGTGGCCCGCGGCTTCGGCCTGGGACAGCTGTTCGACATCGGCATTCCCGGGCAGAAGGCGGGCCTGGTGCCCGACACCGCCTACAAGCGCCGCGCATTCAAGAAGGACCCCGTCTGGCATCCAGGCGAGACGCCGAGCATGGGTATCGGCCAGGGCTACACACACCTCAATCCCCTGCAGCTCTGTGTGCAGGCCTCGCGGCTGGCCAACGGCCGAAAGGCGCTCCACCCGCGGCTCATCCAGTCCATCGGCGGGGTTCAGCAGCCATCCGGCGCGGCCTTCGGTGATCTGCCCTACAGCGACGAGCACATCGACTTTGTACGCAACGCCATGGTCGCCGTGACCACCTCCGGCACGGCCGCGGCCTACGGGGACCTCGGCCTCGGCGACATCCGGATGGCCGGCAAGACCGGCACCGCCCAAGCGTTCAACTACGCCAGCGGCCACGGCGTGCATGGCACGCACGGCGAGTGGAAGTATCGCGACCATGCCTGGTTCATCGCCTTC
>DASXKT010000306.1:0-11017 GCA_036496685.1 Phenylobacterium sp. | reverse complement strand
GAACCGGTCGATCGTCCTTGGCCAGCGCCTTGTTGATCGCCACGTCGTCCCATTCCTCCAGCGTCCATTTGTTGATGCGGAAGAGGTACTGGGTCTTCGAGGTGTAGTTGACGGCGAGCGCCGGTCCCACCGCTTCCCCCGCTGCATCGAACATGAACGCGGAGGCGTAGATCCGCTCAAAGTGCCGCGCGATCGGCGAGCCCTCGATCAATTCGCGATTGCCTGACGAGATGATGAAGTGGCGAAGGTCGAGGTCGAGCGCCGCTGCGCGGGCGGTCTGGCGTTCGAACCAGTCCTCGACGCCCGGAAACAACGGCAGGGCCGCGCCGCGCCGTCGCCAGCTCTGCTCGGTGAGCTCCACCTTTCGCGCTCGCGCCTTGGCGAGCATCAGGTGCATGTAGGCAAGGATCGGGTCGCCCCGCTGCGCCTGGGCAAGCGCCTTCACCTCGTCCCAGAAATCGCTGTGCGGCATCCCCAACTCGTGCGGGATGAACGCGTGCTCTTGCATGTTGCCAGGCGCCAGGGTCCCGTCGAAGTCGTAGGCGAAGACCACGCGGGGCCGCTCGAAACTCATGCGGCGAGACTTAGCCGCCCGGCAGCTCGACCGCTAGCGCCCCTTGAACTCCGCCGGCCGCTTCTGGACGAAGGCCGTGATGCCCTCACGCGCGTCCTCGGTGCGGCCGGCGTCGCCCTGCACAAAGGCTTCCTGCTCGATCTGGTCGTGCCAGGCGGCGTCGAGCGAGGCCCAGATCAGGTTGCGCGTATAGCCGAGCGAGATCGGCCCGTCGGCGAGCTGGGTGGCCAGCGCCATCGCCGTAGGCATCAACTCGGCGTCCGGAACGCAGCGGTTGATCATGCCCCATTCCAGGGCGGTCTTGGCCGGGAGCTTCTCGCCCAGCAAGGTGAGCTCCATGGCGCGGGCCTTGCCGACCAGGCGCGGCAGCAGGTAGGTCGCCCCGCCGTCGGGGACGAGGCCGATGCGGCGGAAGGCCTGGAGGAAGTAGGCGCTCTCAGCGGCGACGATCAGGTCGCAGATCAGCGCCAGCGAGGCGCCGACGCCGGCGGCCACGCCGTTGACCGCCGCGACCAGGGGCTTCGGCGACTTGCGCGCCGCACTGACGAAGGGGTTGTAGACCTTGAGCAGCGCTTGGTTGGGGCCCGTCGCGTTTTCGGTGACCCGGCCGCCGCCGCCCGACAGATTGGCGCCGGAGCAGAAGCCGCGGCCCTCGCCGGTGATCACGATAGCGCGCACTGCCGGATCGGCGATGAAGGCCTCGAGGCTGGCCCGCAGGCCGTCCATGAGTTCGATGCCCGCTGCGTTCAGCGTCGCCGGGTCGTTGAGCGTGATGATCCCGATGCGGCCCTGGACCTCTGTCCTGACCTTCGCGGGCGTGGTGGCGCCGTCCATGGGATGTCCTCCAATTCGAGACTTTCGCTCGATCTAAAGGACTCTACCCGGCGTCAGCCTAGCAAAAAACGCTTACGCGGCCGCGACGGCGGCCAAGGGCGGCGCCGCGCTCGTGCGGTTACGGCCGGCATGCTTGGAGGCATAGAGCGCAGTGTCCGCGCGCTCGATCAGGCTCACGATTGTCTCGCCGGAGAGGCGTTCGGCGTAGCCGGACGAGACGGTGATGGCCCCGAGGTCCTCGTTGGTCGAGCGGCGCTTCAAGGAGCGGGAGGAAACTTCGACGCGCATCTGCTCGAGCACCTCCATCGCAGTGCGGCCGTTCTCCGCGGGGAAGATGATCGCGAACTCCTCGCCACCATAGCGAGCGGCGACCCGCGGGTTGGCCCCCAGGCGCCCGATGACGCTGGCGACATAGCGCAGCACCTGGTCGCCGATCTGATGGCCCCAGGTGTCGTTGAAGCCCTTGAAATGATCGATGTCGATGAGCGCCAGGGTGACCGTCTCGCCCTCGGCGTCGGCGTGTTCGCAAATCTGCACCAGCCGCTCGTCGAAGGCCTTGCGGTTGGTCAGGTTGGTCAGGCCGTCGGTCATCGCGTCGCGGCGCACCTGATCGAGGCTTTCCCGCAGGCGGCCGAGCTCGGCCGTGGTCTCTGCCAGCTGGCTCTCCAGGATCGCGTTTTCGCCCTGCACCTTGCGCGTGGCGCTGGCCAGTCCCTCGACGATAGCTTTGGTCGAGCTGGTGTCCTCGCCGCCGAGGCGTTTGGAGGCGGTCGCCAGTTCCTGGCCGTATTCCACGCTCGACTTCTGGGCCGTCTCGATCGCGCGGGTGACCGATTGCAACTCCTTCGACAGCACGTTGCCGGCCTCGAGGATTCCGCCGTTCAGGCGGGATTCGGGCAGGTATTGCGCGGCCAGCGCCTCGCCCACGCTTTCGGTGAACGCGTGGCCGGTGGCCAGCAGGCGGTCGATCTCCTGGGCGAGGGGGCCCTCGGCTTCGCTGACGTAGTGCAGCCAGAGTTCGAAGTTGCGAGGCGTAGGCCAGACAGCGCGGGCTTGCATTAGGTCGAGCGCGCGGCGCGCCACATCATAACCCTTGGGGCTGCGCAGCAAGGCTTGGACATCCGCGGCCATGGTTCAGGCTTCCCATCGGGCCTGCCGCGTCATGCGGTCTGCCCCACGTGAGCCGAAAACCTAAACAGGCAACACAAACGGGGGGTTAAGGATCTCCGTTCGGCCGGGCAGTTTTTCGCTAGTCGTCCGAGCGGGGCGGGGGAGGCCGCGAGAGGAAGGCCGGCACGTCGCGGCCAAAACCCACCACGCCGTCGTCGGCGTCGTCGCGATTGCGCCCGGCGGGCTGACGTTCGGGCGCCGGCCGGTCCTGGCGGGAACGGGTGTCGTCGCCCCGATCCGGGCGAGCCCGATCGCGTCCGCCGCGCTCTTGAGCGCCGCGATCCTGACCGCTTCTGGCCGACCGGCTGCGTTCCGGGCGCTCACGGGCCGGTTGATCCGCCTCGCGTGTCGGCGGGGGCGCAACGGCTTCCGCCGCCGGCGCAGGCGTAGAGGGGGCGTCCGAGCCGCCGCGGCGGCCGCGGGTGCGTCCGGTGCGTTCGGGCGGACGTTCGGTGCGCTCTGGACGCGGCGCAGCTTCCGCGGCGCTAGGCGCCGTCGCGGGATCGAAAGGCGCCATGGCGGCGACTTCGCCGTGCGCCGGAACCGGGCGCGGGCGGCGGTCGCGGGTGGAGGGCGCTGCGCGGCCGCCTCGTCCGCTCCGTTCGCCGCCACGCGCGTTGCGCGGCTCGTCCTTGATGTTCGCCCAGTCGAGGTCGAGCTTGAGCTCCTCGGGCGCCTTGCCGATCAGCTTCAGGACCTTGTCCAGGTTACGGGTGTCAGCAGGCGTGGTGATCATGAACGCCTGGCCCGAGCGCCCGGCGCGCCCGGTGCGGCCGATGCGGTGGACATAGTCGTCGGCATGGTGCGGCACGTCGAAGTTGAAGACGTGGCTGACATCGGGGATGTCCAAACCGCGGGCCGCGACGTCGGAGGCCACCAGCAGCTTCAGCGAGCCGTTGCGGAAGCTCTCCAGCGTCCGCATGCGGGTCTGCTGGTCGAGGTCGCCGTGGATCGGGGCCGCGTCCAGGCCGTGCGTCTTCAGCGACTTGGCGACGATGTCGACCTCGGACTTCCGATTGCAGAAGACGATGCCGTTCTTGACGTCGTCGCGCTGGATCAGGGTGCGCAGCGCCGTGCGCTTGGCCTTCTGGTCGGTGGTCGGGATGCGGACCAGGTACTGGGTGATGGTCTCTGCGGTGGTCGCCGGGCGCGAAGCCTCGATGCGGATGGGGTCACGCAGGAACTGCTTGGTCAGCCGGGTGATCTCCGGCGGCATGGTCGCGGAGAAGAACAGCGTCTGCTTCTTGGCCGGCGTCAGCTTGAAGATGCGTTCGAGGTCGGGGATGAAACCCATGTCGAGCATGCGGTCGGCCTCGTCGACCACCAGCATCTGGACGCCGGTCATCAACAGCTTGCCGCGTTCGAAGTGGTCGAGGAGGCGGCCCGGCGTGGCGATCAGGACGTCGACGCCGCGATCGAGTTTCAGCTCCTGGTCGGAGAACGAGACGCCGCCGATCAAGAGCGCCCAGGTGAGCTTTTGGCCCTTGGCGTACTTCTCGAACGAGGCTGCGACCTGGTCGGCCAGTTCCCGGGTCGGCTCGATGACCAGGGCGCGCGGCATCCGCGCCCGCGCCCGGCCCGCGGCCAGGCGGTCGATCATCGGCAGGGTGAAGGCGGCCGTCTTGCCTGTGCCGGTCTGAGCGATGCCCAGTACGTCCTGGCCGTGCAGGGCATGTGGGATTGCTTCCGCCTGAATGGGGGTCGCGGTGGTGTAGCCGGTGTCGGCGACGGCCTGCAGCGTGGCAGGCGAGAGTCCAAGTTCGGAAAATTCGGTCATTCGTTACGATAGGTGCGGGAGGCCGCCCGGGAACTTTTGGAAAGGACCTGGGGTGGCGGGCCGCGGCGGCGCGGACGGAGATCGTCGCGCGCGGCGGAAGATACGGCCCGCCACCGGCAAGTCAACGCGCTGACGTACCAGCGGCGTTCCAGGACCGGCGGCGGCGCCGTTTCCCTGAGCTATTTTCCGTCCACCGAGAACGCCAGCAGCACGTTGACGCCGTTGCCGCCGGTCCCGGACGCGCCGTTGAAGCCGCTCATTACGAACACCCGCCCGCCGGCGATGGCCGCGCCCAGGCCGTCGAGGCTGCCGCCCGGCTGGCCTTTGACCTGGTTGACGGTGTCGTAGGTGCGGTCGGTGGTGGAGTCGGCCCAGACGATCTTTCCGCTCGCCGCGTCATAGGCGCGGAACCAGCCGTCCATAGTGCCTGAGAAGACCACGCCCGGCATGGCCGAGGGCGCGGCCGACTGGGCGCGGATGCAGGCGCCGCCGGTGCGGTCGCGGGAGCGGTCGCCGGCGTAGTGGCAGGGCGCGAGCGGGGCCGGCGTCTTCCAGAGGACCTTTCCGGTCGCCGGATCGATGGCGTAGAGGCCGGGGGTCGCCGGCGGCGCCTTTTCAGCGAAGCTGGACTTGCCGAGCGGCCGCAGCACCTCGTCCATCAGGTTAAGGGTGTCGGCATTGGCGACATAGAGCCGCTTCAGGTCCGCCGCCATGCCCCATTCGATCCCGCCGAGCGCCGAGCCACCACCGACCTTGGTGGTCCAGAGCGTCCGGCCGCTGTCAGGATCCATGCCGTAGACCGCGCCCGACTTCTGGCCGGCCAGCAGGACGTCCTTGCCGTTGGCGAGCTTGAACAGGATCGGCGAAGCGCCGAAGTCGTGGTCCGGGCCGTCCGGGCTCGGGCAGTTGACCGGCTTGTTCACGTCCTCGCAGCCGACGATGAAGTTGTCCTTCTCGGTCACCTGGTTGGACCAGCGGATCTTGCCGGTCTTGGTGTCGATCGCGACAATGGCGTCGGCGCCCTTGGTGTCGATGTCGGTATAGCTGTCGCCGGTGGCGACGTAGACGAGACCGCGCTTCGCATCGACAGTCGGCGCCGACCAGATCGCCCCTCCGGCCGGCCCCTGCAGCATGGTCCCGGCGGAGTTCTTGTGGGTGTCATGCAGCGGCTCGGGCAGGATCACGGTGGTCCACTGCGTCTTGCCGGTCTTGAGGTCGAGCGCCACCAGCGCCCCCTGGAAATAGCAGCAGCGATAGGTGGGCTGGCGCGCCGCGCCTTCCTCGCCGGAGGTCAGCGGAACGAACACCTGGTCGCCCGAGATGACCGGGCTGCCGGTTATGCCAACGACGGCGTTCTCGTGCAGCGGAGCCGAGCGCCAGAGCTCCTTGCCGGTCTGGGCGTCGAAGGCGCGCACGGTGCGATTGCGCTCGCCGATGGCGGTCAGCCAGCCGCTGGGCGAAACGTCCGACTTCACGATCATCGGGGTGGTGCGCGAGACCGCGCCATCGACCACCCAGCGCACGCAGCCCGTGGCCGGGTCGAGGGCATAGAACTTGCCCGAGCGGTTTGTGATGAACAGCCAGTCGCCGATCACCGTCGGCATCGAGCCGCCGCTCATCGCAAAAGCCCACTTCACCTTCAGCTTCGGCACGTCGGCGGCCTTCAGGCCCGGATTGGCCTGATAGCGATGGGAAGCTTCCAGCCCGACGCTCGTCCAGTCCGAGGCGGCGGCCTGGATCGGCGGATTGACCTGGCACTTCACGTCGACGCCGACCGGGCCGGCGGGAGCCCGTCCCTGTGCGGTCTGGGTCGAGCGGGCGGCCGTGAGATAGGCCGCGACCGCCTGTTTGTCGGTGTCCGATAAACCCGAAGCCATAGGCTTCATGACGCCATTGGTCAGGGCCTCGATGATCGTGGCGGCCGGCATGGTGGCCAGGGTTGCGCGGTTTGGCGCGCGCTCGATGGCCGGCTCATGGCAACCCTTGCAGCGGGCGTTGAACACCCCTTCGCCGGCGGCAGCGGGCGCCTGGGCGTGGGCCGCGAGCGGCAAGGCGAGCAAAAGCGCGGCGACAGCCGCCATCAAGCTAGGCAATTTCATATTTGGTCCGCATCCCCGGGATTTTCTTTTCAGTGTGAGGGGCGTCTCGGCGCGACACAAGACCTAGCTGGACCGCAAGCGTTCTTCTATCTCGGTACCGGATGTTCGACTTCGGACCGTCAAGGATAGCAAGCCGCCGCCGACAGCGGGACGCTGCCGATACCCGGCACAATGTTGACGTTGAAGCTTGCGCTGGCGCTGACGGTATGGCCGCACCCTGTTGCGCCATAGCTGAAGGCCGGGGAGATCTTCGGCCCGGAATAGTGGTTGCTCGTATAGGCGAGCGTCGACGTGGCGTCCGGGCAGACGGTGGCGTTGACGGCCGCGCAGCGCGCGCCAGCCTCCACGGCGTACTGCAGGCTGTTGGCCGCGAACGCCAACTGCCCCGCCCAGATGCCGCCCGCCAGCATGGCGATGAAGACCGGCAGCACGAGGGCAAACTCAACCGCGCCTACGCCGGAACGATCGCGCCCGAAGCGCCTGAATGACAGCGCCTTCATCACAGCATCCTCATCCAGGTGGTGCGAGTGATCGCCTGGGGAAACGTTCCCACCAACGTCAACGAAGGAAACATCGGATGGTAGGGGTAAGTGGTGCGGACCTGCAGATAGAGCACCGAGCGCAACGTGGGCTGACCGACAGCCGAGCAGTCGGCTGGCCGGTTGGCGACGTCGGCCATGTAGACGAGCTGGTTAGTGTCGTTCAGGCAGTAGTAGCCCTCGGTGATCGGACCGGACAGACTCACCTGCGCCCCCAGGGGGGTGCCCTGGATCGCTGTGGTGACCGCGGTCGTCAGGTTCGGGCAGTTCGTGGTCGCCGGCGTATGCGCGGGGTCACAGGCCACGTAAGCCGCCTGCGCGCCCGCTTGCGTCGCCGAGCCGACCTCATTTGACCGGAAGGCGTAGCGTCCAACCTCGGCGGCGTTCATGGCGGCGACCACCAGGATGCTGCCGATGACCGCCATCTCGATCCCGGCGCTGCCGCTGCGGTCGCCGCGCCAGGCGTAGATCCTGCGTGCGAGCCGGGTCATGACACAAGCTTCCCGCGGCTGGGCACCTGTCCGGTGGGCATGGCGAGACCGGCTTGCGCGCACTCACCGTGTTCCAGGATGCTGCCGGTGCCGTTGATGGTGATGTTGTCCACCACCATGGCGAAGCAAGACTTTCCGTTGCTCGCTTTGTTCACGATCCCGGAGAAGGTGACGGTCGAGTGCGGCAGATAGACCGCGCCGGTCAGGTCCCAGGTCGGGGAATTGCCAGCCGCCGAAATATCGACGCCCGTCGTGAGGGCGGGGTCCTGGTACATGACGACGCCTGACCACGGGCCGGTCTTCGGTGCGGCCACGTCGAGCGTGCCGCCGCCGGTCGGGGCATGGATGTAGGGCCCGTTGGTCCCGGCATAGACGATGGTCAGGGCCGAGCCCGAACTGGTTGTGAGTGTCTGACCGTTGGTGTCCAGCTGGCCATTGTAGATGACTAGGACGGCCGGGCCGTCTGTGTTGACCGTCACGGGTCCGGCCAGTTGAACGTCTCCGCACATCGGGACGGCGCCGCTCCAGTTCTGAATCCCGGCGAGCTGGTTTTGCGATGGAAGACCGGGGTCCTTCTTGTTCTGCGGCTCCTGCGGATAGTTCCCATTGCAGGGGTCTGGCGGGATATTCGCCGCCAGGGCCGCGTATGGATCCGGCACCACTGGGACGTTCGAATGCTCGACGACGCCACACCCGTCGTTGGTGGTGTGAGCATCGCCGTTGTCGGCGCCGAGGTCGTGGCCGTTGCAGATGGCGCCGGTGTTCGACATCACGTTGCAACCGGAGAGGTCCGCCTTCGGCCCGCCGTTGGCGACCAGGGCGGTGTTCACGCCGTTGTCGCCGAGCGCCAGGAGGCAATAGGGGCGCGCGGTCGTCGATTGGAGCGCTACGGCGGTGGCGGTGATGAGTTTGGCCGGGCTGTTGCCGATGGTGGTGTCGCCGCGGTACCCGACGATCTGAGCCAGTAGCAGCCGCTGAGGCCTGCTGATGGTGACGCTGTAACAGGTGGCGCTTCCGTCCGGGCAGGTCGCGGTGTTCGAGACGGTGACGTTCACGCCGCCCGCGCCGTTCACGAACCCGTACTGGCCGGTGATCGCCCGCGCCTCGGTGATGTAGCTGGACGCCGCGTTGGTGGCCGCCGCGATTGCGGCTGCATCGGCGGCGTTCTGCATCTGTTTGGTGTTGACGTACCAAGTGGCCGTCTCGGCGCCGAGGCCCAAGGAACCCACCAGTGCAGGCAAGGAAAGCGCTGCCATGATCGCGACGTTGCCGCGCTTGCTACGCAGGAATCTCCGAAGAGAGGCTCGCAGACTGAAGGTCATAGCGAAATCACCTGGTTGCATGTTTCGGCGGAGGTTCACACGATCTCGGTTAAGATCATCCTGAAATCGTTGGTTATTTTTGATTAGCCATGAATCAAAGCGGGTGCGCTTCAAGCCTGCCGCTGCATCGCGCGTCGGAGGCGGAGGCCGGAACTTTGCGAGTCCGCGCTGCAATTGCGCGTCCAAATGCGAGCTTCTCTAATCGGGCATGGGGGTCAAGCTCCTATTGCTTGATGGCCGGGGGTCGTTCACGCGGGTCACGCTTCTCTTCGCAGTCTGGTGGCCCCTGTTCAGCGGAGCCGCTGCACGCATGCATGGGATCAGGGTCTGGAGAGCCTTGCTCATGGACGCGCTTGAGAGCGCAGCAGACATTTTCGGCTTCATCCATCCCATCGTCCGCGTGGGACGATCCGACCAGGATCGCGGTGAGGCTGGGGTGTCAGCTCATGCTGCAGCCTCCGATCCGCGCCGGAAGTCGGAGCCGTCGACCCACATGCGGTGGAGCACGACAGCGATTTTGCGGGCGACGGCGACGATCGCGCGCCGGCGGCCCTTGATCTTCATCAGCCGCACGCCCCAGGCCTTGAGGCTGGACCAGGCGATCGAGCGCATGAGCATGGCGTTGGCCGCCGCGTAGAGGGTGGCCCGGACGTCGGCGTCGCCAGCGTGAGAGATACGGCCCGGGTTGTCCTTCTCGCCGGATTGGAAGCGCCTGGGCGTCAGGCCGAAGTGGGCGCCGACCGTTCGTGAGCTCTTGAAGCGGGCAGGGTCGTCGACGGCGGCCTTGAAGCTCAACGCGGTGATCTCGCCGACGCCGGGGATGCCCATGAAGCGGCGGCAAACTGCATCCTCGTGGGCGGCTCGGCGGACGCGCCGGTCCAGCTCGAGGAAGGTGTCGAAGAGCACCTGTCTGGCCTGCAGCATCGGCAGCAAGGCGTGGCTCAACGCGGGATCGCTCTCGATGGTCTCCCGGACAGCCAGGTCGAAGGCGCCGCGGGAGAGCCGCATCGGCAGCTTCACGCCGAAGACCTTCAGTAGGCCTCGGATCTCATTCTCCAGGTCGATGCACTTACGCTGCATCACCTTGCGGCAGGTCAGCAGCGCCCGGGTGTGGTGGCTCTCGACGCTCTTCACATGCACCCGGCTGTACCAGCCCGAGCGGAGGATCTGGGCGATGCCGCGAGCGTCGTGCTTGTCGGTCTTGTTGCGCATCGCGGAGAGCGCGGCGTTGACCTGGCGCGCCTCCATGCAGACCACGTCGAAGCCGGCCTCGACGAGGCCATAGGTCAGATGCTGGGTGAGCGTGCCGGCTTCCAGCCCCACCTGGTGGATCGGCTCACCGAACTCGTTGAGGCAGCGGACCAGGTCCGGAACCTCGGACGGGACGGATCGCTCCAGTCTGACCTTGCCCTCGTGATCGATGACGCAGATCGCCACTGAGCGCAGCGATACATCCAGCGCAGCGTAAAACATCGTCGTCTCCCTTCGTCTCGGACCTGCCGAGACCTTAGCGGGAGCTTGGCCCTCGCAGGGCTGCCCGATTACGCATGCTCCTGGCGCAGAGCGGTCTAACGCGGGCTACCGATCCAGAGCCGAAAAGCCGGCGTGCCAAAGGACCGGGCAGGGTGGTCAGCGGTCGTTGAGAATGCGATGTGCGGCGCCTGGGCGGGGGGCAAGATGGTTCAGACGGTTCGTCTCCGCGACACCCAAGTTGCGCTGGGCCTGGCCTATCTCGTCGTGGCCGCCGCCGCATTGGTGCGACAGCCGGACCCCGTTTCGCTGGCCGCGTGCGCTGGCGTGAGCATCTTCTCGTACCTGACCAGCCGCACCTTGCCTCCGGCGCAGATACCCGTGGGTGATGTTTGGCGCGCAGTCGGCGTGGGCGTCGTCGTGCTGGCTGTGGTCGCAACGGTCGTCGCCCTGGGCTCGCCGTCCCAGATGCTCTGGACGCAAGTCGCGATGGCCTATTGCAGCGCGAACTGGTTCAGGGCGGGCGCGCTGTTCCGGTCAGCAGATGTCTGAGTTGGGTCGACGGCGCCTGTTCGGGCGGCCGCCTGAAGGTCGCGTTTCGGGAGCGGAGCGTAGGTCCGGTGGTGACGCAACTTGGACATCGAGTGGTTGGCGCTGGCCGAAGCCCGCAAGGGACGGAGAGGCGACCTTGGGCGGTGCCCATCACACCAGGCAGGTGCGGCGCGCCGCGGCCAGGGCGGC
>DASXKT010000305.1:0-17951 GCA_036496685.1 Phenylobacterium sp. | reverse complement strand
TTCAGGATCACCGCGGCCAGCAGGCTCGCCAGCGCCGCCTCGCTTTGGGCGGCCGCCTGGGCCTCGTTGCGCAGCGCCGCCCATACCGGGGGCGCAACAGCCGGGTCGACGACTTCCAGGCGTTGCTGGCTCATCAGTTCCTCCCGCCCCATTGGCGCCTCCCTACCCTAGCATGGCGCGCGCAATGGCGCCCGGCAAAGACCCTTCCCTCGCCATATGGTAGCCCCGCAGCAGCATCGCCACTGTCAGCATATCGGGAAGATGTCCTGCCACCGCCAGGTCCAGCGCCTCGCGGAAAGGGACCCGGACGAGGGCTATCGCCTCGGTGTCGTCGGCTTGGTGCGTTGCCGCGGCCTCCGACAACCCCAGCGCCAGATAACCGATCATGCTCTCGTCGGTCACTGAGTTGGAAAGCTGCGCCTTCAGGATTTCACGCCACTCAGCCGCGGCGAGGCCGGTCTCCTCCGCCAGCTCGCGCTTCGCGCCGGCCAAGGGATCTTCGCCCAGCGGCGCCCCGCCTTCGGGCAATTCCCAACTATAGTCCCCGTGCGGAAAGCGGTGCTGGCCGACCAGGACCACCGTTCCGTCCTCATGGATCGGCAGGACCGCGACCGCCAGGTTCTTGAACCGCACCAGGCCATAAGGCGCGGGATTGCCGGTGGGCGCCGTGGCGGTCTGATCCGTCACCCGGATCCAGCCGCTCTCATAGACCAACTTCTCGTCACCGGCCTTCCATGGCGTCCCGTGCGGTCTCAGCCAGGCGGGTTTCTGCGGCATGGATAGGGCTCGCCTTGCAGTGCGCGCCGGCGCACCCATAAAGGAGCACCCTATCGCCCTTTCCTGAACAGCCTTTAACCGTCATGAGGCGCCCGTGACCGTCGCCCTGCCGCCCGCCCCGGAATTCGGCTCTCCTATCGACATGACGCCCGTCCCGGAGGTGCTTACCTTCCTCGCGACGCGACGATCGACCTCGGCCGTGACCCTGGTCGCGCCAGCCCCCAGCGCCGACGAGGTCGACGTCCTTCTGCGGCTCGCTACGCGGGTTCCGGACCATGGCAAGCTTGCGCCGTGGCGGTTCGTGATCCTCGAGACCGAGGGCAAGGCGGCTTTCGCAGCCAGCCTCGAAGCCCTGGCTTTGGGCCGAGGCGATCAGCCCGCGGCCGCCAAGCTCGCGAAGCTCAAGGTTCCGCCGCTCGCTGTGGCGGTGATCTCCGCGCCGCGGGCCGCCGCCATCCCGGAATGGGAGCAGCGGCTCTCCGCCGGCGCGGTCTGCACAACCATGCTCTACGCGGCGCTGGCCATGGGCTATGGCGCCAACTGGATAACGGACTGGTATGCCTACGACCCGGAGGCGAACGCCATTCTAGGCCTCACCGGGGAAGAGAAAGTCGCCGGCTTCTTGTTGCTAGGTACGCCCCGTGAACCGCCTTTGGAGCGCGAGCGACCGGCCGCAGAGCCGCTCGTCAGTCGCTGGGCGCCAGGCGCGTCGGCGCTCTAGGCCCACAAACACAACGGCCGGACGACGCAGGTGCGTCGTCCGGCCTGAGGTGACACGCCCGAGGAGAGTTGGGCGAATTTTGTATAGGCCGAATTAACCATTTTGGAAAGCGCGAAGCGCGCCCCGCTAGAGCAGCGTTGAAGTTTCCCCTGAGAGAAGAAACGCCCGGCTTTAGTCATTGTCGCTCGACCTCAGCAGCTGTGCTGTGCGAGGACGCCAGCTCAGAGCAGCTTCACCGTTCGTCCTGAGTAATCGCCCCACTCGAGTAGGCCTTCCGTCGCCAGCCTTGCCGGACGCGCCGGGTCAGCCGCGGCCGCGATACGGCGCCACGCCCTGGTCGGGCAGCCACAGGCCTTCCGGCGGCGGTCCGCTTTGCCAGAACACGTCGATCGGGATGCCGCCACGTGGAAACCAATAGCCGCCGATGCGCAGCCAGCTTGGATCAGCGACCGCCACGATCCGCCGCCCGATCGCCACCGTGCAGTCCTCGTGGAACGCCCCGTGATTGCGGAAGGAGGCGAGGTAGAGCTTCAGAGATTTGGATTCGATCAGCCAGTCGCCTGGCGCATAGTCGATCACCAGATGCGCGAAATCCGGCTGACCCGTCACCGGGCACAGCGAGGTGAATTCCGGGACCGTGAATCGCGCCAGATAGAGAACGCCCGCCTGCGGATTGGGCACGCGCTCCAGCACCGCCTCCTCGGGGCTTTCGAATCCCCGGACCTCGCGGCCGAGCTGGGTCAGCGTCGTCTCGTCCATGCGGGCGGCTTTAGCCCCGGTGCGAGGCGCCCGCAACCGAGACAGCCGCTGAGCTAGCCGCTAATCAGGAGCGCAAACCTGAGGAGGCGGCGCATGTCTGGCGGTTTCGAAGACTTCGTGGTGGTGGTGACGGGCGCTTCGACAGGGCTCGGACGGGCCATTGCGGTGGAAACCGCTCGCCAGGGCGCCAAGGCTGTCATCATCAACTTCGCCCACAGCACTGCTGAAGCCGAAGAGACTGGCCGGCTGGTGGAAGCCGAGGGCGCCAAGCCGGTCCTGGTCCAGGGCGACGTGGCCCAGGACGCCGATTGCCGAAAGATCGCCGCGACGGCCGAGCCCTTCGGCCGCATCGACGCCCTGTTCAACAATGCAGGGACCACCCGCTTCGCCAATCATGCCGACCTCGACGCGGTTTCCGCCCAGGACTTCCTCGACCTCTACGCAGTCAATGTGGTCGGGGCCTATCAGATGGTTCGGGCCTGCCGCGCCCTGCTGGAAGCCGCGCCGCAGCCGGGCGCGGTGGTCAACACCGCCTCGATCGCCGGCGTGACCGGTATCGGCTCGTCGGTCCCCTATGCCGCCTCGAAGGGCGCACTCACCACCATGACCCTTTCTCTGGCCCGCGCGCTCGCCCCCAAGATCCGGGTCAACGCCGTCTGTCCGGGTTTCATCGACACGCCCTGGTTCGGCAAGGGCCTGCCCGAGGCCGCTGTCGACCGTATCCGCGCCAACGCTGCGGCCGGCACGCCCCTGAAGGCCGCCTCGACACCGGACGACATCGCCGCCGCCACGGTCTTCCTTGCCTCCCGGGCCTCACGGCACGTCACCGGCGAGACCCTCCTCGTCGATGCGGGTTCGCACCTCGGCTACGCCGCCCTCGTGGCGCGCTGACCCCTTTACAACCTCCTTACGCCTTTGGGCGCCCATACGAATGGCGCCCTTATCCGGTGATGCCTAAAAGCTGATCAGGCCCCGCAACGCGGGGGTCAGCACTGCGCAGCGCGTTGATCTACCTAGCTGCCCCGCAACCATGGAAGCGCACGGTCGGGCTGGAGCGGACGCACCGGACAACGAGGCCGGCGACAAGGGGATAACCTATGAACGCGAGAAGAACGGCATGCCTAACGAGTGTCGCTTGGCTGGCTCTGGCATCCGCGGGCGTCGCTCGGGCCGATGACGCACCAGCGGCGCCGCCGGGGCCCACGGCCCTGTCGACACCTACGATGTCGCCGACGCTGGCGGCCAATCCCAATCCCTTCAATGTCGATACGGGGCCGCTGGGTAAGATCTATTTCAGCGGCCAGCTCACGGGGCTGGGCACCCTGCAGAACAACGCCTTCCCGGGAGACAACGATCGCGGCAAGGCTGACTTCAGCAACGCCCAGATCGAAATCCAAAAGACCGACGGCGTCGTGCAGTTCTACGTACAGGCGGGCACCTACACCTTCCCGTCTCTCGGGACCCCCTACGTCCACTCGGGCAAGCTCACCAACGACACCTTCGGCTACGCTCCGGTCGCGTTCCTGAAGATCGTGCCCAATGCATCCTTCAACGTGATGATCGGCCAACTCCCGACCCTGATCGGCGCCGAGTACACCTTCACGTTCCAAAATATGAACATCGCGCGCGGACTGCTCTGGAATCAGGAGCCGGCTGTCAGCCGCGGCGTGCAGCTCAACTATACCGCGGGCCCGCTGACGATTTCCGGCTCGTGGAACGACGGCTACTATTCGAACCACTATTCCACCGGCTCGGCGTTGGTTTCCTACGTGTTCAGTCCGGCGGACACACTTGCGTTCGCCGCGTCGGGTAATTTCGACAAGGTCGACAGGTCGAGCTTTGTCACGCCGCTCGCCCAGAACAACGGCAGCATCTACAACCTGATCTGGACGCACACGGCAGGCGCCTGGCTGGTGTCGCCCTACATTCAATACTCGACCACGCCCAAGGACGTCTCTCTGGGCCTTCCGGGCTCCGCCTCGACGTTCGGGGCCGCGGTGCTAGGCAAATACACCTTCAATCCGATGTTCAACCTGGCGGCTCGCGCGGAGTACATCAGTTCCTCGGGCTCGCAGGTAAGCCTGCTGTATGGGCCGAAGAGCTCCGCATGGTCGCTGACCCTGACGCCGACCTGGCAGTACAAGGCCTTCTTCGTTCGCGGCGAGCTTTCCTACACCAAGCTCGACTCGGCCGCCGATGGCGCGGGATTTGGGGCGGACGGCAACAAGGACAGCCAAACCCGCGCAATGCTTGAAACGGGCGTACTGTTCTAGACCCTATGAGCATGTCAGGTCGAAGGGGGGAGGCGCACCACCTCGCCTCCCCTCATGAGCTGATTGGCAAGGCTGCCCAGGCCTCGCTGTGGAAGGGGCGGCCAAGGGGATTCCCGACGGATACAACCGCTCTACGCCTTTGGGCGCCTATGCGAATGGCGACCCTGGCCGGCTTTGCCTAAAAATTGATCAGCACGGTCAAGCTCAACTGCAGGAGCCGTGGCGCCGTTGATCTGCGCGGGCGGCCCGCGAGGATGTCCAAGCACGGTCGGATCCGGTCAACCCGGACAGCACAGGCCGAGGAAAAGGGGATACACGGATGAAATTTCTGAAGCTCTCGCTCCTGGCGGCGACTGCAACGCTGGCGATCGCCGGCGCGGCGCGAGCCGACGACGCGCCCGCCGCACCGGCCGCGGTCAAGCCGCTGGCCATCGTCTTCAACGTGGGCGCAGCGAGCGACTATCAATTCCGCGGCGTCAGCCAGACGGACAACAGCGCTCAGATCTTTGGCGGGGCCGACGTCACGATTGAGGGCATGGCCTACGTCGGCGTCTGGCTGTCCAACGTCGATTTCAACAACGGCACGCGGATGGAGTACGACATCTACGGCGGCATCAAGCCGGTCCTCGGACCCGTCACCGTCGACCTGGGCGTCATCCGTTATGGCTACACCAACCAGCCGTCCGGCCCGAGGGAGGAGTACGCCGAGTGGAAGGTCGCTCCCTCGATCGCCTTGGGCCCGGCTACGGTCGGCTTGGCCTACTACTATTCCGACAACTTCTTCGGCGAGACCGGCTCGGCGAACTACTACGAGCTCAACGGGTCGATGCCGATCGGCAAGACGCCCTTCTCCGTCAGCGGCGCGCTCGGCCACCAGCAGGTCAAGGGCCCGCTCGACTACACGACCTGGAACCTCGGCGTCGGCTACGCCCTCAACAGCCACATCGGCTTCGACCTGCGCTACTGGGACACCGACGAGCACAGCTTTGGCAGCATCTACAAGGCCAAGGTCGTGTTCGGCGTGAAGGCAACCTTCCCGTAAGCATCGCCCGCTAGCCTCCGAGGCCGTCGCCCGCAGGGCGGCGGCCTTTCCATTTTGCGCCGCGAGAGGCTTCCAATGGGCCCAATCGCCCAGCAAAAGGCCTGGATTGCGCGCGGGGCGCCACAGCTCCCGCGGGATTGTCGGACGTTGCCGGGTTTCGGTGGACGCTCACACCCTCGGGGCTATGTTGGCGATTCCAAGAGCGGATGGAGTGCGGCGCATGGAGCGGATGGCCTTTCGAGCCCAGACCATCGTCGCCGACGTGGTGCTGGCTGCTGTGGCCTTCGCCCTCGCATTCCAGGTCGCGGCTGCGGGTCGCCCTCTCCTCGAACCGGCCGCCGTTCCCGCGCTCAGCCTTGTCCAGCTCGTCGTGCTCTACGCCACTCTGGCCGGCGGTTTCACGATGCTGTTCCGCCGGGAACTGTCGCCCTGGCGCTATGCGTCGATCCCCGACGCCCTGGTCCTGGCCCGCATCGCTGTCCTGACCGCGCTCTTCTTCCTGGTCTGGGTCTTCGTCATCGACCGCGCCCGCGGCGTGCCGCGCGCCGCCCTGTTCCTGGCGCCCATGTTCCAGATGGTCGGGTCGATGGGTGTGCGGATTCTGCGCCGCGGGCTGCACGAGCACGCGCTGGACAGCTTCTCGCCGCTGAAGGGCATGACAGACCGCATCACGCAGTCGCCCACGCTGCTGCTGATCGGGCCGCCGCCGATGGCCGACACCTACCTGCGCGACATCGCCCGCAGCCATGACCGCAGCTACACCCCAGTTGGCATCGTCGGCACGGACCCCCGCGACGTCGGTCAACAGGTGCGCGGGGTCTGCATCATCGAGAGCCTCGAGAACCTCGACGAGGCGCTCGCCGACCTGCGCCGCTGGAACCGCTATCCGCGCGCCATCCTCTTCCTGGAGGAACCCGGACGTCTGAAAGGCCTTACCGCCGACCAGCTCGGCCGCCTGAAGACCGACGGCATTCGCCTGCTTCGCCTGCCCTCGATCGTCGAGCTCGCTCAGCACGATGGCGTGACCCTGCTGCCGATGCGGGACATCAATATCGAAGAGCTCCTGGCGCGTGAGCCGATTGAGCTCGACCGGCTGGCCATCGGCAATCTGATCCGCGGACGGCGCGTGCTGGTCACCGGCGCGGGCGGTTCCATCGGCGCCGAGCTCTGCCGTCAGGTCGCGGCCTTCCGCTGCGCCCACCTGACGCTCATGGACTTCTCCGAGACCTCGCTCTTCGAGATCGAGCGGGAAATGGCGGAGACCTATCCGCAGATGTCGCGCCAGGCGGTTCTCTGTGACGTCCGCAACGCCGCGCGTGTCACCCAGGCCTTCGGCAACGAGCTCCCTGACCTGGTATTCCACGCCGCGGCGCTGAAGCACGTTTCGATGGTCGAGCAGCACCCCTGCGAAGGCGTGCTCACCAACGTCATCGGCACCTGGAACGTGGCCAAGGCCTCAAAGGCCTGCGGCGCCGGTCAGATGGTGCTGATCTCGACGGACAAGGCGGTCGACCCGACCAACGTCATGGGGGCCACCAAGCGCCTCGCCGAGTCGGTCATCCAGGCCCAACAGAACGGCGGCCAGGGCGCCCGTTTTTCCGCCGTCCGCTTCGGCAACGTCCTGGGCTCGGCGGGCTCCGTCGTGCCGATCTTCAAATCGCAGATCGAGCGCGGTGGTCCGGTCACCGTGACCCATCCCGACATGGAGCGGTTCTTCATGACGATCCCGGAGGCGAGCCAGCTCGTCCTCCACGCCACCGCTACCTGCGCCGAAGGCGAGGGCCGCGACGCCCGCCTGTTCCTGCTGGAGATGGGCGAACCGGTCCGGATCATTGACCTGGCCCGCCAGATGATCGCGCTCTCCGGGCGCACGCCCGGCAAGGAGATCGAGATCGAGATCACTGGCCTGCGCCCCGGCGAGAAACTCACCGAGGCCCTACTCGACGAGACCGAGCGGTCGCTGCCCTGCGCGCACAAGGTGCTGGAAGTGGTCTCGAACTCGGCCGTGCACGTCTCCGCCGCCCACCTGGCGGAGTTGGAGGTGCTGGCCGATCGGGGCGACGTCGATGCGGTGCGCAGCGCCCTCTTTGAACTCGTCGGTCAAATCCGTGGCGAGCGCGCCTCTGGGGCGCCCAACCTGCGCGTCGTCGCCAACGGCTGACGCCGGTCCGACTACGACCTCAACTGATTACGGTGGCGCGCCGCAATGCGCGGCCCAGCGCAGATCCCGTGAAGGGAACCGCCCTACTCAGCCGCAGCCATGGCCGGGTTGCGAGCCGGTGCGCCCAGTCGCTTCACCAGGGCATCGAGTTCCGCCCACAGCGCCGCCGGCAACCGATCGCCGAACCGCTCGTAGAAGGCCGGCACGAGGGCCGCTTCCTGGCGCCAGACGTCCGCGTCCACGGTGAGCAGCAGGTCGAGTTGGGCTTGCGTCAGGCCAAGGCCCGAGACGTCCAGGCTCCCCGGAGCCGGCAGGTTGCCGATCGCGGTCTCCGCCGCCTCGGCCCGGCCGTCCAGGCGCTCGACGATCCACTTCAGGACACGGGCGTTCTCGCCGTAGCCCGGCCAGACGAACTTGCCGCGCTCGTCCTTGCGGAACCAGTTCACGAAATAGATACGCGGCAGCTTGGCCGGATCGGCCTTCGCGCCGGTGGCCAGCCAGTGGGCGAAGTAGTCACCCATGTTGTAGCCGCAGAACGGGAGCATCGCGAACGGGTCGCGCCGCAGCTCGCCGATAACACTTTCCGCCGCGGCCGTGCCCTCGGAGGCCACGTTCGAGGCCATGAACACCCCGTGCGCCCAGTCGCGCGCCTCGTTGACCAGCGGCACCGCCGAGGCGCGGCGGCCGCCGAACAGGATCGCCGAGATCGGCACGCCGGCGGGATCTTCCCATTCCGCCGCAATGACCGGCGTCTGCGCGGCCGGCACGGTGAAGCGGGCGTTCGGATGCGCGGCGGGCTCGGCGCTCGCCGGCGTCCAGTCCTGCCCACGCCAGTCGATCAGGTGCGCCGGAGCCTCGTCCGTCAGGCCTTCCCACCACACGTCGCCGTCGTCGGTCAGCGCCACGTTGGTGAAGATGCAGTTGGCGTGCAGCGCCGCTACGGCGTTCTTGTTCGTGGTCTCGCCGGTGCCGGGCGCCACGCCGAAGAAGCCGGCTTCAGGGTTCACGGCATAGAGCCGCCCGTCCTCGCCGAAGCGCATCCAGCAAATGTCGTCGCCGATCGTCTCGGCCTTCCAGCCCGGCAGGGTCGGCTGCAGCATGGCCATATTGGTCTTGCCGCAGGCGCTCGGGAAAGCGGCGGAGATGTAGCGCACGTCGCCCTCCGGCGAGGTGAGCTTGAGGATCAGCATGTGCTCGGCGAACCAGCCTTCATCGCGGGCCATCACCGAGGCGATGCGGAGCGCGAAGCACTTCTTGCCCAGCAGCGCGTTGCCGCCGTAGCCGGAGCCGTACGACCAGATTTCGCGCGTCTCAGGGAAGTGAACGATGTATTTGATTTCGTTGCAGGGCCAGGCGACGTCCTGGACGCCATCGACCAGCGGCATCCCCACCGAATGCACCGCCGGCACAAAAAAGCCGTCCTCGCCGAGCTGGTCGAGGGCGGCTTTGCCCATCCGGGTCATGATCTTCATGGATACGGCGACGTAGGCCGAATCCGTGATTTCCACGCCGATGGCGCTGATTTTCGAGCCGAGCGGCCCCATGCAGAACGGCACGACGTACATCGTGCGTCCGCGCATGCAGCCCTCGAACAGATCTTTGAGGTCGGCGCGCATTTCGCCCGGCTCGAGCCAGTTGTTGGTCGGGCCTGCGTCTTCGGGCTTCTCGGAGCAGATGAAGGTGCGGCTTTCCACGCGCGCAACGTCACGCGGGTCCGAGGCGGCGTAGAACGAATTAGGGCGTTTGGCCGGGTTGAGTCGCTTCAGCGTCCCGGCGGCCTCGAGTTCGCTCGTGAGCTTCGTCCACTCGGCCTCGGATCCGTCACACCAGTGCACGCGGTCGGGCTGTGTCAGCGTGGCGATTTCGCGAACCCAGTCCAGGAGTTTCGCGTGTTTCGTCGGCGCGGGCTCGAGTCCCGGGACGCTGCGATGGCTCATACTGACGCTCCCTGGCCCCACAACGCGCCCGCCTAGGTGGGCGGAATCAATGCCCCGGGCGCGGTCAAAGTTGCACACTCTCTTAGATGCAGATCGCGGGCCTGCATACTCCGGGCCAGCGATTCAGGCTGGACAACAAGCTCAACGCGCCTGCGGCTTTTTGGATCACCCCGCGAGCCGCCAGGACCGATCACTTCCCCGCGCGCGAGCCCTCCCTGCCCGGCCTGGCGCGAGCGGCTGGGGTTTGAAGTTCGCGGCCGGCAGTGGCACAGCCATGGACGAAAGCGGCGAGGAGTTGCGACGGCATGGCGATCTTGGTCACGGGTTCGGCCGGTTTCATCGGCTTCCACCTGGCGCGACGCCTGCTGGAGCGCGGCGACGCGGTCGTGGGCCTCGACGACCTCAATCCCTACTACGACCCGACGCTGAAAGCCGCGCGCCTGGCGATCCTTGAGCAGCACCCGCGCTATCGCCACGCCAAGCTCGACCTCGCCGACCGCCAAGGCGTCCCGGCCCTCTTCGCCGAGGTGAAGCCGGATGCTGTGGTCAACCTCGCCGCCCAGGCGGGCGTTCGCTACAGCCTGGAAAGCCCCGCCACCTACGTCGACTCCAACGTGGTCGGCTTCCTGAACATCCTGGAGGGCTGCCGCGCCACGCAGCCGAAGCATCTGGTCTTCGCCTCGACCAGCTCGGTCTATGGCGCGAACGGCAAGCTGCCTTTCGACGTCCACGACGGCGCGAACCACCCGATTACGCTCTACGCGGCGACCAAGCTCGCCAACGAGGGCATGGCGCACTCCTACGCCCACCTGTTCGGCATTCCTTCGACGGGATTCCGCTTCTTCACGGTCTATGGCCCGTGGGGACGGCCGGACATGGCGCTCTTCAAGTTCACCGAGGCGATCCTCGCCGGCCGGCCTATCGACGTTTACGGCGAAGGACGGATGCAGCGCGACTTCACCTACGTGGCTGACATCGTCGATGGCTTGGTCGCGGCCATCGACCGCCCCGCGCAGGTCAACCCGGCCTGGGATCCGCTGAAGCCCGACCCGGCGA
This sequence comes from Phenylobacterium sp., assembly GCA_036496685.1. Taxonomy (GTDB): domain Bacteria; phylum Pseudomonadota; class Alphaproteobacteria; order Caulobacterales; family Caulobacteraceae; genus Phenylobacterium. The sequence goes on along the minus strand of DASXKT010000305.1, from coordinate 7,225 downwards.
CCAGCGGCGTCGCCCCGTGGCGCGTCCTCAACCTGGGGAACAGCCAGCGTGTCGAGCTGATGCGCTACATCCAGGTCCTGGAGGAGAAGCTGGGCAAGAAGGCCACGCTCAACCTGCTGCCGATGCAGCCCGGCGACGTCGCCCGCACCGAAGCCGACGTCGAGGAGACCCGAACCGCTCTGGATTACGCGCCCTCGACGTCTATCGAGGTCGGGATCGGGGCATTCGTCGACTGGTACCTGGAGTACTACGGCAAGAAACCTTGAAACGCGTCACACTTGGTGGCATTTTGCTACCAATCGCGACGAAAGACAGCCCATGGCCGCCAACCACGCTTCCATCAAGCTCTCCAGCGCCTTCGTCGATGAAGCGCGCAGGGAGGCAGAAGTGCTGAACCGCTCCGTCGGCGCCCAGGTTGAGCATTGGGCGAGGCTGGGCCGCGCCTTCGAAAACACGCCGGGCGTCGGCATCGACCGGGTGCGCGGCGCGCTGGAAGGCCGCCTGAAGATCGAGGACCTCGCCACGAGCGAACGCGAAGCCTTCTATGATGGGGTTTTCGCTGAACTGAACGGACCCGATAAGGCCATGAGCGATCACTACGCCGGCCTGGGCGCCCGCGAAGGCGCGGTCGGGACGGATGGCCACGGCGGCGTCGTCCGCACGACCCGCAGACGGCGCGTCGCCTGAGGCGTGGGCGAAGCCGCGCCGACGCTTCACGTCCTGGCGGGCCCAAACGGGGCGGGAAAAACAAGTTTCTACGAGAGCTGGTTGAGGCCTCGGACAGGCGCGGAGTTCGTCAACGCCGACCTGCTTGTCCACGCTGCCCTGGGCCGATACGCAACGACCCAGGCCGACGCGACGCTTGGCCAGCGGCTGGCGGAGGATCGGCGCGCGGCCCTGATCGCCAGCCGTCAGAGCCTGGTAACCGAGTCTACGTTCTCCCATCCTTCGAAGCTGCATCTGCTCAGGCATGCCAGAGCCGGCGGCTATCGGGTGATTGTCTATCACGTGAACGTCGACAGCTCGGACCTCGCGGTGGCCCGGGTGGCCGCCCGCGAAGCCCACGGAGGCCATCCCGTCCCTGAAGATCGGATCCGCGGCCGCTATCTGAGGAACCAGGCCCTGATCCGGGACGCGGTCCGCATGGCCGATCGGGCGTTCGTCATCGACAACAGTGTCAGAGGCTCGAAGCCCAGCGCCCTCATCGCCTTTTCGAGCGGAAGCGCCACCGAGGTCGCGCCGGAGCTCCCGCCCTGGGCGGCCACGCTCTACGCCGACGATCTGTCCCCCCGCGCGCAGGCGAAGTCTGCGGCGCGACCTACAGCCGGAGGTCGGCGTCCGCCTTCGGCAGGACGCTCTTGACGTCGAACAGCACAGACTTCGCCCCGCCGAACCCTCGGATGGCCTCGGCCCCCAGCTCTGTGAACTGGTCGTGCGCCACCGCCAGGACCACGGCGTCATAGTCGCCGGCAGAGGGCGCGGCGATCAGCTCGATGCCGTATTCCGAGCGCGCCTCGTCCGCGTCGATCCAGGGGTCCCAGACGTCGACCTTGGCCTCGTAGTCGCTGAGTTCCTGGATGATATCGATCACCCGGGTATTGCGCAGGTCCGGGCAGTTCTCCTTGAAGGCCAGGCCCATCACCAGCACGCGCGCGCCCTTCACCGAGGTTCCGCGCCGGATCATCTCCTTGATCAACTCGCGGGCGACGTAGCCGCCCATGCCGTCGTTGATCCGCCGCCCCGCCAGGATCACCTCGGGGTGGTAACCCAGGGCCTCGGCCTTGTGCGTCAGGTAGTAGGGATCGACCCCGATGCAGTGACCTCCGACCAGGCCAGGGCGGAAGTTGAGGAAATTCCACTTGGTGCCCGCGGCCGCAAGGACTTCTGATGTATCGACGCCAAGCCTCTGGAAGATCAGCGAGAATTCATTGATCAGCGCGATGTTCAGGTCTCGCTGGGTGTTCTCGATCACCTTGGCGGCCTCGGCCACGCGGATAGAACTGGCGCGGTGGGTTCCCGCCGTGACGACAGTCGCATAGAGGGCGTCGACGAACGCCGCGGCTTCCGGCGTCGATCCCGCCGTCACCTTGACGATGTTGGCCAGCCTATGGGTCGGATCGCCCGGATTGGCCCGCTCGGGGCTGTAGCCGGCGAAGAAGTCGCGATTGAAAACCAGGCCCGAGACTTCGGCGACCACCGGCACGCAATCCTCTTCCGTAGCGCCGGGATAGACAGTGGATTCGTAGATCACCACACCGCCCTTGCCGATCGCGCCGCCAACCGTGCGGCTCGCCGCCATCAGCGCGGAGAGGTCGGGGCGCTTGTGAGCGTCGATCGGCGTGGGCACGGTCACGACAAAGACGTTGCAGGTCGCCAGGTCCGCCGGATCGAAGCTCAGCGTCAGCCCCTTTGCCGCCGATAGTTCGTCCGCCGAGACCTCCAGCGTCCGGTCCTCGCCGGCGCGCAGTTCGGCGATCCGCTCGCCCTTGATGTCGAAGCCCACCACCTCATGCTCGGCGGCGAAGGCGACGGCGAGTGGCAGACCCACATAGCCCAGTCCGATCACCGCGATCTTCGCAGGGGTCTGGGTGAAGGGGTTCTGCAGCATTGAGGTCTCGCGCGTGAAGCTCGCGCGGTCACTAGCACGGTTTGCCGCCAGTCCGGGAAGACCGCCGTCTAGCGCTGCGGCGCCGGACGGACCACCGCACGCCACCAGGGGGCGTCCACGACAGTCTCCGCCTCGCCGAACCGCGCGGCGATGTCCTTCTGCAGCGCGTTGGCGGCCATCAGCTGGCCGCGGAACAGCGTGTCCATTGCCCAGCCGACCACCGGTACATCGCTCATGACCGCGTTGGCGACCAGGTAGGCAGCCATCCGGCTGAGGGTCCAGGCCGAGGCCTCAGCCTGAAAGCCCTCGTAGAGCAGCAGGGCGCCTGACCCCACGCTGTAGATCGTACCGGCCCCGGGAACCCAGGCCAGGAAGCCGTCCACGCCAATGCCCCACGGCCCGAGCTTGATCAGGTTGTCGGAGAGCTGCTTGATGTGCTCGGCGTTACGCCAGGCGCGATGGGCACGGTCTTTGGTTACGGTCATTGGCTCGACAACGTCCGCCATGGGCAAGGGCTCCCAAATCGTGCGCCTCGTCCCGAACGCAAGCGCCACCGCGAAATTTGATTGCGTCCTTAGCCCCAGAGCTCGGCGGGCGGCGGCTCGATCAATGAGCCGGTGATGGCCAGGCCCGGCTTGCGGTCGCGCTTCAGCAACAACGGCCCGTCCAGATCCACAAACGAAGCGCCCTGGGCCGGGATCAACGCCGGCGCCATGGCCAGCGATGTCGCCACCATGCAGCCGACCATCAAGCCAAGTCCCAACGCCCGGGCCTCGGCCGCCAGGGCGATGGCCTCGGAAAGGCCGCCAGCCTTGTCGAGCTTGATATTCACCACCCCATAGCGCCGCGCGCAGGCGACAAGTTCGGCGCGGGTGTGCAGGCTCTCGTCCGCGCAGAGCGGCACCGGGCTCGGATAGCCCTCGAGCGCAGCGTCCTCGCCGGCGGCCAGCGGCTGTTCGAGGAGCTTCACGTCCAGGCTGGAGAGTTCCGGCGCGAGCCGACGCAACTCGTCGAAACTCAGCGCCTCGTTTGCGTCGACGATCAGCCGCGCGCGCGGCGCGGCGGCATGGACGGCGGCGACCGCGTCGAGGTCGTCGGGGCTGCCGATCTTCAGCTTCAGCATGGGGCGGCGCGCATTGGCCCGCGCGGCGTCGGCCATGTCCGCGGGCGCGCCCAGGCTGATCGTGAAACAGGTTTTCACCGGATCGAGGCGGGCCCGTCCGGCCAGGGCCCAGGCTCGCACCCCCGTCTGCTTGGCCTGCAGGTCCCACAGCGCGCAGTCCAGCGCATTGCGCGCTGCCCCAGGCGGCAGGAGCGACTGGAGGCTCGGAAGGTCCGCGCCCCCCTCGATCTGCGACCGCACGCCTTCGATCTGATCCAGGACGCCGGCCGTCGTCTCGCCGTAACGGGCATAGGGTACGGCTTCGCCCCGACCGCGATGCGGCCCTTGCGTGATCTCGGCGACCACGACCTCCGCCTCGGTCTTTGAGCCTCGGGAGATGACGAAAGCCTCAGCCAGCGGCCAGCGTTCGGCCCGGGCGCTCAGCCCTCGCACGCCTAGTCCTGGTCTCCCGCCGCAGCGTCCAGGAGCAGATAGAGCCGCCCGCCGTCGTCGCCCAGCAGGTTGGCCATCAGGAACCCCTCCGGATCACGCACCATCGCGTCGTCCACCAGCGTCTGGTAGCGGCGGATATAGACCTCCGCCTGGCGCTTCAGGTCATCATCGGTGAACAACCGGCGCTGGATGCGGCGGGTGGCGGCCGGCGCAAGGCGTTTGACCACTGTGCGCGCGCCCGGCGTGTCGCCGGTCTGCACGGCCGCCGCGATCTCGTCGACGCGGGCCTTGGGCAACAGCTTTTCCGGCTCGACCCCCATCTTGGTGAGCTGGTCGCCCAGGATGTCCTGTAGCCGCTCGCCGTCGCCGTCCGCGCCGTCGATGGACGCCAAGAGATCCTTCCAGGTCCAGGACTCGCCTTCATGCGGCGCCTCGCCCTGATCACCGGTCAGTCCGCCGGCGGCTTCGAAGACCGCGGTGAATTCCTCGTCGGTGGCGGTCGGCGTGAGCTTGAGGCGGGGTCTCAATCCCGGATCCTCGACGGGCGCGCGCGGCGCCGCCGGCTCCATGAGTTCTTCCAGCCCATCCTCGGCCTCATCGACGACGGCAAGAGCCGGCTCCGGCGGCGGCTCCGGCAGCGGCTCCGGCTTCGATGGGACCGGCTTTGACCGGGCCGGCGGTGGCGATGCCGCCTGGGCCCGAGGGGCTGGCGGAGGCATCGGAGCCAGAGGCGTTGCGGGCATCGCGGCCGAAGCGCCCATCAGCCTCACCGCCTCGCTCAGCATTTCGAAGTTCCGCCGGGCCCGCTCCTGGAAGGCCGCGTCGATCGTCTGCGCTTCTTCGGCGGTCCGGCGCGCCTGCGCGTTCAACTCCTGCAGGCCCTCGACCACCGCCACGCGCACCAGGTCGATCTGGTTCTGCGCGCTGGCCGGAAGCTTGGCGGCCCGCTGATCGATCTCGGCCATCATGTCCTGCAGCGCGCCGAGCGAGGCCCGCGCGGCCGCGGCGCTCTCCTCGAGCCGCTTGGCCGTGGCCGCGCCCGCCTGGTCGACGATCTCGGATGACTGCTCTACCAGCGCGCGGGCTTCGGTCAGCCTGGCCTCGAACACCTGGTTGGCCTTCTGGCCGGCGGAGAACGCCGCCTCGGAGATCTGGTCCACCTGCTCGCGCGCGCTTGCCGCGTGGCTGGCGGCCGCCGCCCGGGTCTCTTCGGCGGCGGCGGCCAGCGCCTCGATGGACGCCCGCGTCTGGGCTTCCAGTTTGGCGCGCTGATCGGCGGCGGCGTCCGAGACGCTCTCAAGGGACTGCAAGGTCGACTGCCCGAGCTCGTCGCGCTCGGTCTTGGCGGTGTCGGTCAGTTCGCGGAATTGCTGAATGGCGTCGGCCATCAGCGCGCGGAGGGTTTCGCCCCCCTCCGCGGCACGCTCGCCGAGCTCGACCGAGGACAACCGCGTCTGATTGATGAAGTCCGAGAGCTTGGCCGCGTGCTGCTCGGCCTGCTCGGTGAAATCCTCGTTGTCGGCCTTCAGCGTCTGGGCGAGCGTGACGAGCGCTGTGCGCTGTTCGGTAAGACCGCCCTCCACCGCCCGCACCTGCTCGGCGACGCCCGCGCCCGCCGTCTCGAGCCGGGCGATATGGCGGGTGAGGTCTTCGCCGGCGTTGCGCGCCGCGGTGCCGGCGTCCCCAGCCGCAGCGGCGATATCGGCGGCGCGCGCCGAGAGCGCGGCCTCAGCTTCACGCAACTGGGTCTCGGCGACTTCGGAGGCCTCGGCCACCATCCGCGCCTGCTGGGTGATGCTGTCGACGACGCGGGTCGCCTGGGCGTCGAGGCTGTGGGCCAGCGCGCCCATCTCCGAGCGCTCCCGGCCCAGGGTCGTGGTGAGTTCCTGCGTCGAGCGAACCGAAAGCTCCGTGCTCTCCACAAGCCGCTCGCTCTCCGCGGCAAGCGCTTCGCGCAGCGCCAACAGGGTTTCGCGCGCCTCGTCGGCTGCGGCTCCGGCTCGAAGGATCTCCTCGCGCACGCCCTGCGCCACGTGACCCGCGCGCGCCGCCGCCGCAACGGCGGGAGCGAGCATCTCCTCGGCCATCGCCTTGGCCCGCCGGCTTTCCGCGCCCAGCTTTTGGCCCTGACGCACCATGTAGGCGGCGAAGAACACGAAGGCGCCGGGTCCGATCGCCAGCAGGCCAAACACCATCAGGGCGAAATTGTCGTCGCGCAGCGGGATGACTCCGGCGCGATAGCCCAGGGCGAATGCGATCGGCCCAAGCGCCCAGAGCCCCGCGACTGCGAGCGCGACGAGGTAGACCGGCCAAGCCGGCGGCGGCTTGAACGCGTCGGGCTGGACGTCTTCATAGACGTCGTTGGGCATGGTCAGCCTCACCGGCGGACGCGGCAAGGTCTCGGTGATCGCGGAATGGAAGCGCGGAGGCTCCGTCGTGCTCCAGGTCGGCTGAACGTCGGTTGAGGCGGATTCCAGGATGTCCTCTGCGGGTCCCTCTCCTTCCGGTGCGGACGCGGTAAAGCTATCGCGCGCCGAAGCGCCGAAGTCCGCCGGACGGGTCCGCTTCTTGATCCTCATAGGCCTCTTCCGTCGATGCAGCCGGCCCTGGACCGGCGCCGGCGCCCCAACTGCCAATTGAAGGATTACCCGCGATGGGTCGCGACGCAAACAGCCGAGCGTAGCTTAGGCGTGATCAGGCCCGCGGGGGGACGGATTCAGGTCTTGAGGAGCTCGGCGCGCCTGGCCATGTCGGGACAGGCGGTAGCCCTGACCACGCGATGACGCTGCGGCGTGCGTGCGATCACCCGCTCGGCCGGCGGCGCTGCGCGTTCGGCCGGCGTCGGCTCCATGGTGACGCCGAAATGGGACAGGGCGAGGGCTGACGAATGAACGACCACCGCAGCAACAATCTCGGTAAATGTCGTCATCGCCAGTCCCGGCTCCGAAGCGATTCCGTCGAGCGGTGTTATACGTCAGGCCACGACGGGGCGCGACGGCCCGTCGCGTGAAATATGCGTAATGTTCCGCCCGCTGAGGCGGGGCGGCGGGACGTCAGCGCCA
>DASXKT010000304.1:0-4029 GCA_036496685.1 Phenylobacterium sp. | reverse complement strand
GCTACAGGCTCCAAAGGAAAAGGACGCCCGGGAAATCCCGAGCGTCCTAGCTTCCCATACCGAACACCCACATGGGGTGGCGCTGCGGGCCGACTGGCGGGGAGACCCGCGGCTGCTTAAGGCGCCCGGCTTAGGAACCCTTGGGCGGAACCCGGAGTCCGAGGCGGCCTATTCGTCCTCGGGCTCGGGGCCGCCGACCAGCAGTTCTTCCTCGATCACCGCCTTGGCGCCGCGGACGGCCTGTTCGATGTCGCCCGCGATATCCGGATTGGCCTTCAGGAAGTCGCGGACGTTGTCGCGGCCCTGGCCGATCCGCTGGCTGGAATAGGAGAACCAGGAGCCGGACTTCTCGATCACCCCGGCCTTGACGCCCAGGTCGATGATCTCGCCCAGTTTGGAGATGCCCTCGCCGTACATGATGTCGAACTCGACCTCGCGGAACGGCGGAGCGACCTTGTTCTTGACCACCTTCACGCGGACGTTGTTGCCGATGATCTCGTCGGCCCGCTTCACCGAGCCGGTGCGGCGGATGTCCAGGCGCACCGAGGCGTAGAACTTCAGCGCGTTGCCGCCGGTGGTGGTCTCCGGCGAGCCGTACATGACCCCGATCTTCATGCGGATCTGGTTGATGAAGATCACCAGGGTGTGGGTCTTGGAGATCGACGCGGTGAGCTTGCGCAGCGCCTGGCTCATCAGGCGCGCCTGCAGGCCCGGCAGGCTGTCGCCCATCTCGCCTTCGATTTCCGCGCGCGGGGTCAGCGCCGCCACCGAGTCGATGACGATGATGTCGACGGCGCCCGAACGGACCAGGGTGTCGGTGATCTCCAGCGCCTGCTCGCCGGTGTCCGGCTGCGAGACCAGGAGCTCGTCCAGGTCGACGCCCAGCTTGTGGGCGTAGGACGGGTCCAGCGCGTGTTCGGCGTCGACGAAGGCCGCGGTGCCGCCGGCCTTCTGGACCTCGGCCACCACGTGCAGCGCCAGCGTCGTCTTGCCGGACGACTCCGGCCCGTAGATCTCGACGATCCGGCCCTTCGGCAGGCCGCCGATGCCCAGCGCCATGTCGAGGCCCAGCGAGCCGGTCGAGACGCTCTCGATCTCGACGATCTTGCCCTTGTCGCCCAGCTTCATCACCGAGCCCTTCCCAAAGGCCCGATCGATCTGGGTCAGCGCCGCTTCCAGAGCGCGCTGCTTGTCGCCGTCTTCCTTACCCACGAGCTTCAACGCCGTTGCCATGTCCCAAACCCTCTCTATCCCACGATTCCGCCAGCCGGGCCGTCAATGCGCAACCACGGCAAGACTCATTTGTACCCATTTTGTTCAGGTTGGCAAGATGTTCTCTTTTCTGGAGGCGGGGATAAGGCCACCGGCTGGATGAGCCGCGTTTTGGGCACTAAGTCAGTTGAGCCGTCCCACGGAAGCACTACTCAGATCGTGCCCTTCTCTATCGACGTGCCCGGCGGCAATAGTTCGATGCTTTCGATCCGAGCCGAGACGTAGCAGATGTGATGCGTTCGCTCCTGGGGATCGGCCAGCGTCGCGTCGGTCCTGTCGCACATACACGACGCGAGTTCACCCGAGCGTCCCGGGGCGACGGTTCCCGTCACGCGGATCGAAAGGCGCGGCGCCACGCTCCTTGCTTGTTCGCGGCAGGGACAACCCTCCGGCAACGTTACTGCCCCTTCAACTAGCGAATGGCGCGCATTCTAGCCAGAAGCGTCACGGCCAGCGTCCGTCGGACGGACTGAGCCCTAGATCTCATGGCGGCCAGTTTGCCTTCCGGTCTCGGCAACTCAAGGACGGCCCGGAGGGCCGCCGCAGAGCGGCGCGCCGAAGAGCGCGTCCTTGACTTGCCGAGACCGGAAGGCTCGCATCTGCCGTGAGATTTAAGGCGCGGTGCGCGCCGCGAGGACGCTCCCCTTTACGTACCTCTTCCCCGCGATCCTCCTGCCGCCGACGTTGAGCGAGCCAGGACATCCCGGCCGAGTCGATCCCTACACACAAGGGTTGGGTGGTAGTGTGACCGCTGAGTTGAAACTGTTGGTGCGAGCGGCGTCGGAGCCCAACGGAGCTCTCGCTTCGCCTCATTGCGCACACCACCATCCCTACCCTTCCTCCGTCGAGGAGGAAGGGATGTGAACGCCCGCGCCCTGACGCTGAATGTCGATCCGTCCTAGAAGGCGGGGAGCGCGCCGGGAGGGCGCTCCGACCCTACTGATCTAGCCCTCCTCCGGCGCCTCCGACCGCCGACCAGAACGTGAGGCAGCCGCTCCCGCGCCTGCGGCTCGCCCCCCCACCACCCGCTCTTTGGCGGGCGGTCCCCCTCCCACCGCTTCGCGGGGGAGGTATGGCTCACTTATTCTCTCGCGACATAATTAGTATTGACACGCGAGCGAGTGAACCTCAGCTTTCGGATACGCGCCGGAGAGTGCGGGCGAGGATTCGTTTGGGGAAAAAGGCTATGAAGATCCACGCATTGTGGCTGAGCGCGTCCGTGCTCGCGCTGGGCTGGACCGGCGCCGCGTCGGCTCAGACCTCGGGGACCAAGGCCGCCGACGCCGCGCTGAGCGCGACCGTGCAGGAGCTGATCGTCACCGCCGAGCGGCGCAACGAGAACCTGCAGCAGACCGCCATCGCCGCCACCGTCATCACCGGCACGGACCTGCAGAAGCAGGGCATCGTCACCGTCGACCAGCTGCAGTTCATCAGCCCCTCGGTGACGGTGAACAACTTCGGCCAGGGCAACGACTTCGACATCCGCGGCATCGGCAAGGGCGAGCACAACAGCCAGACCGGCACGGGCGTCGTCACCTACCGCGACGGCGTGGCGACCTTCCCCGGCTACATCCAGGAAGAGCCCTATTACGACATCGCCGGCGTCGAGATCCTGCGCGGCCCGCAGGGCACCTTCAGCGGCCAGAACGCCACCGGCGGCGCGGTGATCGTGAACACGGTCGATCCGAAGATCGGCGGCGGCTACACGGGCTACATCCAGGGCCAGCTCGGCAACTACGCCGACTGGGGCCTGCAGGGCGCGGTGAACCTGCCGATCAGCGACACCCTGGCCGCGCGCGTGGCGTTCAACACCGAGGAGCGCAACAGCTTCTACCACATCACCGGGCCCTGGACGGGCGACCCGTCGGTGAAATGGGGCAGCCTGCGCCTGGGCGTGCTGTGGCAGCCCAACGACAAGCTGAAGGTGCTGTGGAAGACCGACGTCGACTTCCTGCAGAACGGCGGCTACTTCGGCGACGCCCTGACCAACCAGGGCACCTCGACGCTGTTCAACTTCGCCAACAACTTCAAGACCTACGCCCAGGACAATTTCGTCCGCTCGGTGGTGAAGGTCGACTACACCTTCGACAACGGCGTCGACCTGCGTTCGATCAGCGGCTACCAGCAGGGCCGCACGGCCTGGACCGGCGACATCGACGGCACCGCCTCGCTGGTCAACAACGTCACCATCGCCGAGGCGGTCGACGAGCGCATCTGGTCGCAGGAGTTCAACCTCATCTCGCCGGACAAGGGGCCGTTCACCTGGGTGCTGGGCGCCTACTACCAGAACAACCGCTACGACTTCCCGTTCGGCCAATTCGACATCGGCTTTCCGCCGGGCGGGCTCGACGAGGACCTGAACGGCGTCAACCCGACCTACACCGCCGCCGTCTTCGGCCAGGGCAGCTGGACCTGGGACAACGGCCTGCAGCTGCAGGTGGGCGCGCGCTATTCCAAGTGGAGCACCACCAACCGCGCCTTCTTCGACGTTCCGGAATTCCTCCTCCACTTCCCGCAGAACCAGACGGAGACCGGCAACAACATCACCGGCAAGATCGCCCTGAACTGGAAGATCGACGCCAACAACTTCGTCTACGGCTTCGTGGCCAGCGGCGCGAAGCCCGGCGGCCTCAACACCGCACTGGACTTCGCCGGCGGCATCATCCCGGCGCCCTTCGGCCAGGAGTACGTCACCGACTACGAGGTGGGCTGGAAGTCGAGCCTGATGGACAACCACCTGCGCACCCAGATCGGCGC
>DASXKT010000303.1:0-7979 GCA_036496685.1 Phenylobacterium sp. | reverse complement strand
CTGGACGGCGTCGACTTCGCCGAGAGCGGCATTCCAACCGAGGAAGCGTATGTCGCCGCCTACTGTCGCCGCACGGGGCGCGCCGGGATCGAGGACTGGGCCTTCTACATGGCCTTCGGCATCTTCCGCCTCGCATCCATTGGGCAGGGCGTTTACCGCCGGGTGCTGGCCGGCAACGCCGCCACCGAGGGGCGGGAGGCGGTGAACGGGACGCCGGTGCTGGCGGAGCAGGCGCTGGCCATCCTGCGGGGCTGACCGGACGAACCGGAGGCCGCTTTATCCCCGACGCCTGAGACCACCGATTGCGCTGGACTGGCGTGGCGTCAGGTCTCTCATGTGACGGTAAGACCCCAAACGGGCTTGAGGAAACCGCCGCCATGAACCTGGATTTCTCCGACGACCAGAAAGCGCTGCAGGACCAGATCCGCCGCTTCCTCGCAGAGCGCTGCCCCCTCTCCGCGCCGCGGGCGATCCTCGAAGGACCCGAGCCTTTCGATCGAAAGCTCTACCAGGGCCTGGCGGAGATGGGCGTGCTGGGCGCGGCGATCCCTGAAGCCTACGGCGGGGTAGGCCTGAGCCACCTGGAGCTCTGCCTGGCGGCTGAGGAACTGGGTCGCGCCCTCGCGCCGGTCCCGGTGTCGTCGTCGATCTATCTGGCGGCGGAGTTTCTGCTGCAGGCGGGGTCGGAGTCGCAGAAGCAGGCCTGGCTGCCGAAGCTGGCGAGCGGCGAGGTCGTCGGGACCTTCGCCTTCGTGGAGGGGCAGGGCCGGATGGACGCCGGTAAGATCCGGGCGGCGGTGAAGGATGGCCGGCTCACGGGCGTCAAGTCGCCGGTCCCGGACGGTGATTGCGCAGACCTGGCGATCGTCGCCGCGCGATCGGGCGCGGGTCGTGGCGAAGCGGCGATCTCGCTGTTCATCGTCGATCTGCAGGGTGCGGGGGTGACCCGCGAGACGCTGGAGACCATCGACCCGTCGCGGAGCCAGGCGCGGATCACCTTCGACGGCGCGTCCGCGGAGCCGCTCGGTGGCGAGGGTGACGGTTGGCGGATCGCCGAAACGGTCATGGACCGGGCCGCGATCCTGATGGCCTTCGAGCAGATTGGCGGCGCGGACCGGGCGCTGGAGATGGCGCGTGACTACGCTTTGGACCGCATGGCGTTTGGTCGCCAGATCGGCTCGTTCCAGGCCATCAAGCACATGCTGGCCGACATGTATGTCTCGGCCACGCTCGCCCGTTCCAACGCCTACTACGGGGCCTGGGCGCTGTCGGCCGGCGCCGGAGAACTGCCACTCGCTGCGGCGACGGCGCGGGTCTCGGCCACCCAGGCTTTCCAGCACTGCGCGAAGAACAACATCCAGGTGCACGGCGGCATGGGCTTCACCTGGGCCTTCGACTGTCATCTGTTCTACCGGCGATCGAACGCCCTTGCCCTGGCGCTTGGCTCGCTGAGTTCCTGGGAAAGCCTGCTGATCGAGCGCATGCGCGACAGCAACACCGAAGCGGCCTGAGGGAGACGGTCAGATGGATTTCAACGACACCACCGAAGAAGCCGCCTTCCGCGCCAAGGCCCGCGCCTGGATCGACGCCAATGCGCCGAAGCACCTGGAGGCTGAACTCAAGCGCGCCGGCTTCGCCTCCAGCGGCGTTGAGAGCGAAGACCCCATGACGGCCTCGAAGGCCTGGCAGAAGAAGAAAGCCGGCGCCGGCTGGGCCTGCCTGCATTGGCCGAAGGAATACGGCGGCGGGGCCTATTCGCCCATCGAGCGGGTGATCTGGGGCCAGGAGGAGGGCATCTACGGCGCGCTCTCAGGACCCTTCATCATCGGCCACGGGATGTGCGGGCCGACGGTCATGGCCTGGGCTTCGGAGGCGCATAAACAGCGCCTGCTGCCGCCGCTGGCGTCCGGCGAGGAGATCTGGTGCCAGCTGTTCTCCGAGCCCGCGGGCGGGTCGGACCTGGCGGGATTGCGGACCAAGGCCGAGCCTGCGAACGACGGGTCCGGCGACTGGATCGTGAACGGGTCGAAGGTGTGGACCAGCGGCGCCCAGCACTCGCAATGGGGCCTGCTGATCACCCGGACCGACCCCGATGTGCCGAAGCACAAGGGCCTGACCATGTTCTTCCTGAGCATGGATTCGCCGGGCGTCGAGGTGCGGCCGATCAAGCAGGCGAACGGGCAGTCGGGCTTCAACGAGGTGTTCTTCAACGACGTGCGGATCCCGGATTCGCAACGGCTGGGCGCTGTCGGGCAGGGCTGGGAGGTCTCGCTGACCACGCTGATGAACGAGCGGCTGTCGATCGGGTCCGGCATGTCGACGGGCTTTCCGGAGCTCTTCCGGTTCTGCCTGGAGGCCGAGATCGATGGTCACCCGGCGGTGGACGACAGCGCGGTCCGCTCACGCCTGGCGCAGTTCGCCGTGCGGCAGAGCGGGCTGAAGTACACCGGCATGCGCGCGATCACGGCGCTCTCGAAGGGGCAGACGCCGGGGCCGGAGAACTCCATCGGCAAGCTGGTCGCGGGCGCAACCATGCAGGAACTGGCGATGTTCGCCCTCGACCTGCAGGGCCAGGCCGGCGTCGTGCAGGACGACAGCAGCCCGATGAACGCTCGCTTCCAGGGCATGCTGATGCGCTCGCCCGCCACGCGGATCGAAGGCGGGTCGGACGAGATCCTGCGCAACATCATCGCCGAGCGTGTGCTGGGCCTGCCTGGCGACATCCGGGTCGACAAGAACGTCGCCTTCAAGGACATCCCGACCAGCGGGCGGAGCAAGGCATGAGCTTCCCACTGCCCAACGCCTCCACCGACCTCAGCGGCCAGACCGCGCTCGTCACCGGCGCCTCGTCGGGCCTGGGCCTGCGGTTCGCCAAGGTGCTGGCGAGCCGCGGCGCCAAGGTCGCCCTGGCCGCCCGCCGCCTCGACCGGCTCGAAGCCCTCGCGGCGGAGATCAGGGCCGACGGCGGCCAGGCCATCGCCATCAAGATGGACGCCACCGATGCCGACCAACTCATTGGCGCCGTCGCCAAGGCCGAGGCCGAGTTGGGACTCGTCACCATCCTGATCAACAACGCCGGCATCCCTGACGCCCAGCGCGCGCATAAGATGTCGGTCGAGCTGATAGACCGGGTGCTCGACATCAACGTCCGCGCCCCCTTCATCCTGGCCTGCGAAGTCGCGCGGCGGCTGCTGGCCGCCGAGCAGCCCGGGCGTATCGTCAACATCGCCTCGTCGGCGGCCTACGACTACGCCGGCGGCGGCGCGGCGCTCTATTCGGTGAGCAAGGCCTCGGTGGTGCGAATGACCGAGGCGCTGGCCGTCGAGTGGGCCCGCTTCAACATCAATGTGAACGCCATCGCGCCCGGCGCCTTCGAGTCGGAAATGATGGCGGGGATGCTCGAACGGGTCGGCGACATCTCCCAGCACTTCCCCCGCAAGCGCATCGGAAATCCGGCGCAACTCGACTCGACCCTGCTCTACCTGGTCTCGCCCGCGTCGGACGCCGTCACCGGCACCTCCGTCCGCGTGGATGACGGCCAGGGGCGGCGGTAGGTATCCGGACGTGTTTTGGGAGAAGGCGGCAGGTGCGCTCAGGCGCCGCCTTCTCCTCGATTTGCTCCGAATGCCGCCGATAGTTCCCGGGCTCGTGCGAAGGTCGCGCCGTACACGGCGTAATTCGTCCGCCAGTCGTGAGGGCCCGCTTTTCATCCATGGGATTGGTAGTAGAAGAAAAGAGCTTAGGCGTGATTGAGTCGAACATTATCGAGCGTTCGCCCCATCCAATACCCGTACGTACTGCCCTTGGTTGGGGCGCGGCGCTGGCGGGCAAGATTTCACGCCGGGGACTGCGAGCCACAGGACCTCGGAGCGCGTTCACTTCGCACCCGCCTGCATGACCGCACGCCTCCGACGCCACGTGGGCGTCGCCACCTTTTTTGTCGCTCGTGTGTTGCGGCGCGATCCTGGCTTCATCGCCTTCACGGTTGCGGTCTGCGCGATAGCCGCGACCGTCGCGAGCTTCCAGTACGCTGTGTTCACGTCCTTCCTTCGCGCCGGCTCAGCCGGACCTGAGGCTATCGGGGGGGACGTGTGGGTCGTCGCACGCGGTGTGGAGTGCTTCGATTTCCCCACCCCGATTTCCGAAGACTACGCGGGGGCCCTGGCCCGCTATCTGCCGGAAGCGCGCTTCCGGCGCGTGATCATTGGCTTCAGCCCTTGGCGCTCCCCGCTGGGCCAGCGGGCGAGCGTGGCGCTGGTCGGTGTTGACGCGCTGGGCCTGTCCGACCGCGGTTTCATCGCCGACCGTTCGGATCTGAAGCGGCTTTCCCTCAATCCTGGTCAGCCAGGACGCATCGAGGCGTCCATCGGCGACGTCACGCTCGACTTGGAGAGTGTCGAGACGCGGCTCGCGACCTTCGTCGGTGCGCCTTACATCCTCAGTGGTCTGGAGACAGCCCGCGAAGTCCTGGGATGGCCATCGACCCAGGCCGCGTTTCTGGTCGCAGACCTGCGCGGCGGACTACCGAATGACTTCGCGGCGCGGCGAGCGGAAGCGGCCAAAGCGTTCCCGGAGGTCGAGCTGCTCTCGCGTGACGAGTTCTCGCGGTCCAGTTCCCACTACTGGCAGAACAAGACAGGCGCAGGCGCGGCCGTTTTGCTCGGCGCGGCGCTGGCAGGACTGCTGATGGTCGTCCTGCTCGTCAATGCGATCGGGCGGTTCATCCAGCGCTATGAGCGGGACCTCCTGTCGCTGCTCGGCCACGGCGCCGACAACAGCGAGATCCTGGCGATTGTGGTGATGACCGCCGCCATAATCAGCGGGCTGACCCTGGCGGTCGGCCTGGTGCTTACACCGATCGCCGTGGCGCTGGGACAGCCCTTCCTGCCGTGGGTCGGTTTCCGGCTATCCGACATGGCGATCCCTTCGATCGCCATGGCCTTCGGGTTTGGAGCGGCGGTGCTGTCGGCCCATCGCGCCGTATTCACGCAAGGTACGGAGGCCGTGTTCCGAAGCTGATGCGCGTCATCATCCTATCCTTGGCTGCCCTGCTCACGCTGGCGGCCTGCAAAAGCTCATCGCCCGCGGATGCGCCGGCGCGCTATGTCGCAACCGCGGTCGGCAGGGTCGATAGTCAGCAGGAAGCGCGACGCCTCGTAGCAACCGTCGATGGCGTGATCGAAGACGTCCGCGTCACGCGCGGCGAACGCGTGTCGGCGGGGCAAGTCCTTATGCAGGTCGCCTGCGCCCCCAGGAAGGCGCAAGCCGAATCGCGGAGCGCCCAAGCGCTGCAGGTCGCCGCAGCCTCGCAGACTATCTCCGATGGTTCGCGCCCCGAGGAGCTTGCGGTGGCCCGAGCTGCTCTTGCCGCGGCCGAGAGCCGGCGCACGGACGCCGCCAGCAACCTGGCCCGGGCGCAGAAACTGAGCGAGCAAGGCTTCCTGGCCGCCCAGGGACTGGAGAGTCGCCAGAATGAATTGGCGGTGGCCGCGGCCGAAGCCGACGAGGCGCGCGCCAAGCTCTCGCTCGTCGAGGCGGGGCCGCGTCGCACCGAGCGGGCCGGGGCCAGGTCCGCGGCAAAGGCCGCTCAGGCCGAGGCCGAGGCCGCCAGCGCTCTTTCGAGCGAGTGCGCCCTTCGCAGTCCGGTCGCCGGGACGGTTCTGCAGATCCTGCGCCAGGCTGGCGAGTTTTCCGGGGCCAGCCAGGGCGTTCCGTTGGTCGTGGTTGGGGACCTCTCGAAGCTGATGGTGCGCGCCGAGGTCAACGAGCGCGACGCCGGGCAGGTGCGCAAGGGCCAAGCCGTCGACATCTGGGTGGAGGGAGCACCCGAGCATTGGCGCGGCAGGATCGCCAGCCTCGCGGACCTCATGGGTCGCCGCAGCGCACGCTCACTCGATCCGACCGATCGGTTTGACCGCGATGTCCGCGAGGTCTTCGTTGATTTCGACGCCGGCCAGAGCAGCGTTCCCACGCTCGTCGGCTTGCGGGTCATGGTTGGCGTCAGGCCGTGAGCCCGTCATCGATCCGGCTCGAGAACCTGGGCCACGGCATAGTCGACGGGGGGCATGTCAAAACCACGCTCGCACCGCTGACCTGCCAATTCGAGGCCGGGAAATTCCACGTTGTGACCGGTCCCTCCGGCGTCGGGAAGACGACGCTGCTGTCGCTACTCTCCTTGTTTGTTCGGGCCACGAGCGGCGATCTGTTCTGGGGCGATGAGACGCTATCCGGGCTCTCGCAGCAGGACGCCGCAACTTGGCGCCGGCGGCATCTCGGCCTGATTTTCCAGACCAGCCGCTTGGTCGGCGTCATGACCGCGGAAGAGCACATTGCGATGGCGGCTCGTGTGCGCGACCTGCCCGAGGCGCGCTCCGAAGGCCTGAGGCTGCTCGACTCCCTTCAGATCGGCGACAAGAGGGGACATCGGCCCGGCGCTTTGTCCGGCGGCGAGAAGCAACGGGTCGCGATCGCTCAAGCGCTTTGCGCACGTCCTTCCGTGCTGCTCGCCGATGAGCCGACGGCGTCGCTGGACAGGACCAATGCGATCGCCGTGGCCGATACCCTGCGGACCTATGCCGTCGACGTAGACGCCGTGGTGGTTTGTGTGACCCACGACCACAGCGTCATTGAACGCGCTGACGCGGTCTTGCACCTGCAGAAGCCATAGCGGCGCCCCTGGGACGCAAAAAGGCCCCGCTGGCCGCCACCATGTTCGGCGCCCACGACGCGTCAGCCGCGCGAATCCGCGGAACAGGTCCTCACAGCCGGCGGGCCGTCAGTGCGTGAGGCTGCTCGCGGCGGTCGGCACGACCCCAAGCCTTTCCAGAACGCCCTTCAACAGCTCCATGCTGTACTCAGCAGGCCAAACAGTCGGTAGCTCAGGCATCTGGTCGCGGGTGTCGGTGGTCGCAAGCCTGTTCAGGCGGATGTCGACGAGAAGTCTCGCGAGCCAGGCTTCCCAGGCGCCGAACACCCGCTGCTCGTCCAGGCTCATCTGGTGCTCGGGCTTTCTCGTGAAATCCATCTCGTCCTTCCCTGGTTGGTCGGGAGGCTTGAGACCGGATTTGTCCTCAAGAACACAGGGCATTTAGCCTCAGTCCTCGGGCCGGATGCCGTAAGGCGCCCGCTCACTGGTCCCCGGTTTCAGGGTGTGAGCGGGCGGCTCAGAAGCTGATCACCAGACGCCGAGGCGGCGACCAGGGCGGCCCACCTCACAAAACCTGCGGACGCTTGCAGGCGGCTTGGTGCGAGTCGGTGGCGACCTCGTGGTATCCAGGCGGCGCTTTCCTGAAGGAGCCGCGCCTTGAGCCAGACGTCCACAGAAACACCCGGCAGTCTCTTGGTCGTCGGGGTCGGCGCGCCTCAGGGTCTAGGGGCCGCGATCGCGCGCCGCTTCGCGCGGGCTGGCTACCCGGTTGTCATCGCCGGCCGCAACGCGCCCAAGCTGGCGCTCACCGAGGCCGCCCTGAAGGCCGACGGCTTTGACGTGATGAGCGTGGTCGGTGACGGGTCGCTGGCGGCGGACGTCCAACGCTTCGTCGCCGCTGCGCAAGCGCGTGCCCCTCTGGCCATCGCTGTGCACAACGCCGGCAGCAACCGTCCAGCGCCCTTCCTCAAGGTCAGCGCAGAGGACTTCGAAAGCCATTGGCGCGAGCACGCGCTCGGCGGGTTCCATCTGGCTCAGGCGGCATTGCCCGTGCTGCTTGGAAATGGCGGCGGCAGCCTGATCTTCACCGGCGCCAGCGGCAGCCTGCGCGGCAAGGCGAATTTCGCGCCGTTCGCGGCGGCCAAGGCGGCGCTGCGCAACCTGGCGCAAAGCATTTCGCGCGAATTCGGGCCGCAGGGCATCCACGTCGGGCACGTCGTCATCGACGGCGGGATCGAGGGCGAGCGGCTGCTGTCGCGCATGCCGGACCTGAAGGCCCAGCGCGGGCCGGATGGCATGCTGAACATCGATGCGATCGCCGAAGCCTACTGGA
>DASXKT010000302.1:0-11747 GCA_036496685.1 Phenylobacterium sp. | reverse complement strand
GACAGTGGTTTCCACGACAGGCCTGCGGCCCCAGATGCGCTGGCTCGCTTTCTTCACCGCGCGCGACATGGCGCTCTCGACTGTCTCGTCGAGGTCGCGGTCCTCGCCCCTCAGGCGACCGAGCGCCTGTTCGGCCTCGTCAGCCAGGTCATCGAGGATGTCGTCCAGCGGGTAGTCGGGTTCGGACGGCAGGCCGAGCGCGCGGACCTGCGGGCCGGAGACGATCTTGTTCTTGCCGTCGAGCACGACCGAGACGGCGACCATGCCGTTGGAGGCGGCATGGCGGCGCTCGCGCAGGGCCTCGCCGTTCTCCACCGTGACCATGCCGCCGTCCACGTAGAGCCGGCCGGCGGGCACCTCGTCGACGATAGCGGCGCGCCCGGGCGCCAGGCGCACCATGTCGCCATTGCGAGGTGTCACCTGCTGCGGCACCTGCAGGTCGCGGGCGAACGCAGCATGCTCCAGGAGGTGGCGGCGCTCGCCGTGGGTCGGCACGGAAATCTCCGGCCGCGCCCAGCGGTACATCTCCGCCAGCTCGTCGCGGCAGGGGTGCCCTGACACGTGGATTCCCGGGTGATCGCGCTCGGTGTAGAGGCGCACACCGCGGTCGGCGAGCTTGTCCTGCAGGTTGCGGATCGGGATCTCGTTCCCCGGAATGACCCGCGAGGAGAAGATGCAGGCGTCGCCGGCCCCGAGATTTACGTGGGGGTGGGTGCCGTCGGCGATCCGCGCCAGCGCCGCCCTGCCCTCGCCCTGGCTGCCGGTGCAGAGGAACAGCACCTTATCCGGCGGAAACTTCTTGGCCTCGGTGTCGTCGAGGAACGGCTTCAAGCCTTCCATCAGCCCGACCGACTTGGCCGCTGCGGACATGCGGTGCATCGAGCGCCCGGCGAGGCAGACGCGGCGGCCATTGGCCTCGGCGGCTCGTGCGATGGAGTCCATCCGTGCGACGTTGGACGCGAAGCAGGCCACCGCCACCTTGCCTTTCATGGTCCCGATCAGCGGGATCAGGGTGTCGCGCACCTCGGCCTCGGATCCGGCGTGGCCATCGACGAAGACGTTCGTCGAGTCACAGACCATGGCCAGGACCCCCTCGTCGCCGAGCCGCCGAATCGCGTCCTGATCGGTGACCGCACCCAGCAGCGGGTCCGGGTCGATCTTCCAGTCGCCGGTGTGCAGGATGGTGCCGAGCGGCGTGCGGATCGCCAGCCCGTTGGGTTCGGGGATCGAGTGGGTGAGCGTGATCAGCTCCAGGCTGAACGGCCCAAGCTCGATCGTCCCCCCGAGCGGCACGACTGTGATCTCGGCCTCGTCGAGCAGGCCGGCCTCGCGCAGCTTCTCCCGCAGGATGAAGGCGGTGAATGGCGTCGCGTAGATTGGGGCCTTGAACCGCGGCCACAGCCAGGCGACGGCGCCAATGTGGTCTTCGTGCGCATGGGTCAACACGATGCCCAGTAGGCGGTCGGCGTTCTCCTCCATGAACTCCGGGTCGGGCAGGATCACCTCGACGCCGGGTGTCGTCTGGTCGCCGAATGTGATCCCGAGGTCGACGACGATCCACTTGCGGTCGTGCGGCGGCCCGAAGCCGTAGAGGTTGAAATTCATGCCGATCTCGTTCGACCCGCCGAGCGGCAGGAAGACGAGCTCGTCGTCCTTGGTTTTCTTGGTCATCTACGCCTTGGCCGTGTTCCGGCGGTAAATCTCGAGCATGCCCCGGATCGTGAGGTCCGGATCGAAGTGGTCGATAGACGCTGTCGCGCCATGGAAGAGAGAGGCCACGCCACCGGTGCCGATGACGGTCATCGGCTTGTCCCACTCAGCCTTGATGCGCGCAACCAGCCCCTCGATCAGGGCGATGTAGCCCCAGAAGACGCCAGACTGCATGGAGGCCACGGTGTCCTTGCCGATCGCCGTATTGCCGGGCGGCCGCTGGATCGCCACCCGAGGCAGCTTGGCCGCGGCCTGATGCAGGGCTTCCATCGACAGGTTGATGCCCGGCGCAATGGCGCAGCCCTCCATGCCGCCGTCACCGGCGATCACGTCGAAGGTCGTCGCGGTGCCGCTGTCGATGACGATCAAGTCGCCGGGATAAACCATGTGCGCGCCAACGGCGTTCACGAGCCGGTCGGCGCCGGCCTCCGATGGCTTTTCGATCCTGACCTCGATGCCGAGATCGACATTCTCGCCGATCACCAGCGGCTCAACGTGCAGATAGCGGCGGGCCAGGTTGCGCAGGTTGAAGATCGACTGCGGGACGACGCTGGAAATGATGCAGCCGTTGAAGACCCCGAGCTGCA
Organism: Phenylobacterium sp.; assembly: GCA_036496685.1. GTDB lineage: Bacteria > Pseudomonadota > Alphaproteobacteria > Caulobacterales > Caulobacteraceae > Phenylobacterium. The sequence goes on along the minus strand of DASXKT010000302.1, from coordinate 9,450 downwards.
GCCCGGCCATGCCGAGGAGCTGGGACAGCCAGACGGCATATTCGTCGGCGGTTCGGCTCGAATGAGTGGCCGCGCGCCACTGCGCGATCCACTCCTTGCCGTCGTGAACGGCAAAGAGGGTGTTGGTATTGCCCTGCTCGATCGCCAGCAACATGGGTCAGGGGCCTCCGAAGAAGACGTCGCCAGCCGTTATGCGCTCCAGCGCGCCGTCGTCCAGTCGCAGTCGGAGCGCGCCGTCCTCGTCGAGCCCCTCGGCGACGCCGGCTAGGGTGCGCGTGGGAAGACGCGCCTCGCAGCGCTCGCCTAGCCCATGCGCGCGCGCCGTCCACCCCTGCGCGATCGGCGCAAAGCCCTGCGTCGTCCAGAGTTTACGCCAGGCTTCAAACCTCGTGGCCAGCACCTCGACCGCATCTGCGGGCTTGGGCGGCGGGCCGGCCATGTGCTCGGCGAAGGAGGTTGCGGGCCGCTCGGTGTCGGTGGGCGCGTGGGCGAGGTTGACCCCGATCCCGACCGCGAGCCACAGCCGCCCGTCCTGCCGGGCGCCGGACTCCACCAGGATGCCGACCGCCTTCTTTCCGAAGACCAGGACGTCATTGGGCCACTTCAGCCGCGCCGCACCGGGTCCGAGACAGGTGTCGGCGAGATCCGCGGCCGCCAGAGCCGCAACGAAGGAGAGTTGCGCGGCCTCCGCCGGCGGCGCGTCGGTGGTCGTCAGAAGCGTCGCCGCGAGGTTACCGGTCTCAGTGCTCCAGGCCCGTCCGCGGCGGCCACGCCCCGCGGTCTGGCGCCGCGCGGTGATCCAGACGGGACCGCCCTCGCCGCCCTCGGCGCGGCGTCGGGCCTCGGCGTTTGTAGAGTCGAGCTCTTCGTAGGTCTCAACCGGCGGGTGGTCGGCCAAGTTAGGCCAGGCCGAACGCGTGGGCCGCGCGGCCCGCGGCCGGATAGATCCAGATGAGCGCTCCGAGCACGACGGGGAAGGAGAACAGCGCCAGCGAGACGGCGATGATCCGGGCCTCGATCGGCGGCTTGTCGGTCGCGCCGACCGCCGTGTCGAACCACATCACCTTGATCAGACGCAGGTAGTAGAAGGCCGCCACGACCGAGCCCACGAGACCCAGGACAGCTGGGATCGGCAGGCCGGCGCCGAGCGCGGCCTTGAACACGAACACCTTGGCCCAGAAGCCGGAGAATGGCGGAAGCCCCAGCGCCGACAGCGAAAACGCGGTCATGGCCAGCGCGATGCCAGGCTGCTCCCTGAAGAGGCCCGCCATGTCCTCGATGGTCTCCATCGACTTGCCCTGGCGCGAGAGCGCGGCGAGGCAGGCGAAGAAGCCCGTCACGTCGATCATGTAGAGGACCATGAAGGTGAGCATCGATTGGACACCTTCGGCGTTGCCCGCGGCAAGACCGATGATCGCGTAGCCGACATTGGCGATGGAGGAGTAGGCCCACAGCCGCTTGAGGTTCCTCTGCGCCAGGCCGGCAAAGGCGCCGACGGCTACCGAGGTCAGTCCCAGCGCCACCAGCACCTGCTGCCACTGGACGATGGCCCCACCGAACGCCTCAGCGAGAAGGCGGGCGAACAACACCATCGCGGCGAGCTTGGGCGCCGCGGCGAAGAACGCCACGACCGGGGTCGGGGCGCCCTCGTAGACGTCCGGCGTCCACATGTGGAAGGGCGCGGCCGAAACCTTGAACGCCAGGCCGCACATGAGGAAGACCAGGCCGAACAACTCGCCGGTGTGGGCGCCGCCGTGCACGGTCGCCGCAATCTCGGTGAACACCGTCGAACCGGCGAAGCCATAGACCAGGCTCGCGCCGTAGAGCAGCAGGCCGGAAGAGAGCGCGCCGAGCACGAAGTATTTCAGGCCCGCCTCGGAGGCCTTGGCGTTGTCACGGTGCATGGCGGCCAGCACGTAAAGCGCTAGGGACTGCAACTCGACGCCGACGTAGAGCGCGATCAGATCGCCGGCCGCGGCCATCATCCCCATGCCGAGCGCCGCCAGGAGGATCAGGATCGGGAACTCAAAGTTGTGGACACCGCGCCGCTCGAACCAGCGCTGGCCCAGCGGGATCGCGATGGCGCTGGCCGTGAAGATGGCGACTTGCGTGAAGGCCGAAGCCGCATCGGAAATCATTCCGCCTGCAAAGCCACGCCCGAACGGACCGGTGGCCGCGGCAACCGCGGCGGCGGCCAGCACCAGGACGGAGCTCCAGCCGACGAGCCTCGCGGCCTTGGGCGCAAAGGCGCCGACGACCAGCAGAACGAGCGCGCCGATCGCCAGGATCAGCTCAGGATAGGCAAGGCCGAGATCGGCGGAGAAGGTCATTCGGTCTTAGCCCCCGATGGCCGCTTGATAGGCCGAAACCAGATGGTCCACGGAGGCCTGGGTCAGGTTGAACACGGCGCCGGGCTGCACGCCCAGCACCAGGGTAGCGGCGATCAGTGGGGCGAAGATCGCCACCTCCCGCCAGTCGAGATCGTCGATGCCCATGAGCTTGGAGTTGGTGATCGTGCCGAAGATCACCCGGCGATAGAGCGTCAGCGCATAGACCGCCGAGAGGATCACCCCGGTCGCTGCGATAATCGCCGTCCAGGTGGAGACACCGTAGGTCCCGGTCATGGTCAGGATCTCGCCGACGAACCCGCTGGTGCCCGGCAGGCCGACGTTGCCCATCGTGAACAGCATGAAGACCGCGGCGTACCAGGGCATGCGGTTCACCAGCCCGCCGTAGAAGGCGATCTCGCGGGTGTGCATGCGGTCGTAGACCACGCCGACGCAGAGGAAGAGCGCGCCGGAGATCACCCCGTGGCTCAGCATCTGGAAGAGCGCGCCCTGCTCGCCCGTCGCGGTGCCGGAGAAGATGCCCATGGTCACGAAGCCCATGTGGGCGACCGACGAGTAGGCGATCAGCTTCTTGATATCGACCTGACGGAAGGCGACCAGCGAGGTGTAGACGACGGCGATCACGCTGAGCGAGAAGATCAGCGGTGTGAACTGGTGCGACGCCTGCGGGAACATCGGCAGGCTGAAGCGCATGAAGCCGTAGCCACCGAGCTTCAGGAGGATGCCGGCCAGGATCACCGAACCTGCGGTCGGCGCCTCGACGTGGGCGTCCGGCAACCATGTGTGCACCGGCCACATCGGCATCTTCACCGCGAATGAAGCGAAGAACGCCAGCCACAGCCAGGTCTGCACCTTCGGATCGAAGTGGTAGACCATCAGCTCGGGGATCGAGCTCGTATGGGCCGTGCCGATCATGAACAGGATCGCGGCCAGCATCAGCACCGAGCCGAGCAGGGTGTAGAGGAAGAACTTGAAGGCCGCGTAGACCCGCCGCTCTCCGCCCCAGATCCCGATGATCAGGAACATCGGCACCAGGCCGAACTCGAAGAAGATGTAGAACAGGATCAGGTCGAGCGCGCAGAAGACGCCGATCACCAGCGTCTCGAGGATCAGGAAGGCGATCATGTACTCGAGGACGCGCTTCTCGATCGTCTTCCAGGAGGCCGCGATGCAGAGCGGCATCAGGAAGGCGGTGAGCAACACGAACAGGACGGATATCCCGTCGACGCCCATGCGGTAGTTCAGGCCCGCGAACCACGGGGCCTCCTCCACGAACTGGAAGCCCGCTTCATGCGGGTTGAACTGCACGACCAGCAGGACCGAGAGCGCCAGGGTCGCAAGCGTGGTGACAAGCGCGATCCACTTCGAGGCCTGAACGGTCCGCGGATCGTCGGCCTTGCCGAACAGGCGCAGCGCCAGGATGCCGGCGACGCCCAGGAGCGGAGCGTAGGTGATGAGGGAGAGGATGGGCATTTCGCAAGCGCTCCCTTACGCGTTCCACGCCCAAAGGGCGTAGGAGAGGATGGCCGCGACGCCCAAGAGCATCACGAAGGCGTAGTGGTAGAGGAAGCCCGTCTGCAGGCGACCGGCGCCCTTCCCGATTTCATAGGACACCGCGGAGACGCCATCCGGCCCCAGGCCGTCGATGATCCGCTGGTCGCCACCCTTCCAGAAGAGGTCACCGAGCCACTTGGCGGCGCGCACGAAGGTCGCGTCATAGAGCTCGTCGAAGAACCACTTGTTGTAGAAGAAGAGGTAGACGGGGCCCTTGTTGGCGGCGAGCCGCGCGCCGAGGCCTTCCCGCAGCAGGTAGACGTAGGCCGCGATCACCAGCCCGCCGATGGAAACGATCAGCGGCGCCAGCGTCACCAGGAGCGGCGTCGCGCCTTCGGCCAGCACATGGTTGTTCGCGGCAGTGAAGATCGCACCCTTCCAGAACTCGCGTTGCTCGGCGCCCACGAACTTCTCGACGAAGAGGTAGCCCGAGCCGATCGCGCCCAGAGCCAGCACGAGGAGCGGCAGGCGCATGGTCCACGGCGTCTCGCGCGGTTCGTGCACGACGGCGCCGTGGTCGGGTTCCGAATGGGTCTCGGCCTGGGCGTCGCTGGCGTGGTCGTCGTGGCTGTGGTCGTGGTCGCGGTTGTGCCAGTGGTGCTCCAGGTCCTCGCTGGTCCAGCGGGCGTGACCGTTGAACGTGAAGAACGCCAGGCGCCACGAGTAGTAGGCAGTCAGGCCGGCGACGAAGATGCCCGTGACCCAGGCGAAGTACCCGATCGGGTCGTGCCCCGCGCTGCCGGCTTCCCAGGCCGCGTGGATGATCGAGTCCTTCGAATAGAAGCCCGCGAAGCCCAACTCGGCGAAGGGGATGCCCAGGCCGGTGATGGCGATGGTGCCGATCACCATGACGCCGCAGGTGATGGGCAGGTACTTCATGAGGCCGCCATAGCGGCGCATGTCCTGCTCGTGGACCATGGCGGTGATCACTGAGCCCGCGCCCAGGAACAACAGCGCCTTGAAGAAGGCGTGGGTGAACAGGTGGAACATGCCCGCCTGATAGGCGCCGACACCGGCCGCCATGAACATGTAGCCCAGCTGCGAACAGGTCGAGTAGGCGATGACCCGCTTGATGTCGTTCTGCATCATGCCGACGGTTGCGGCGAAGAGCGCGGTGACGGCGCCGACGACGGTCACGATGTGCTTGGCGACCGGCGCGTATTCGAACATCGGCGACAGCAGGCAGACCATGTAGACGCCGGCGGTGACCATCGTCGCCGCGTGGATCAGGGCCGAGACCGGGGTCGGGCCTTCCATGGCGTCAGGCAGCCAGGTGTGCAGGAAAAACTGGGCCGACTTGCCCATGGCGCCGACGAACAGCAGCGCGCAGGCGAGATCCATCAGGCGGAAGCTCTGGCCGGCGAACAGCCAGGCGTCGTTCGCATGCGCGGCGACCAGCGGGAAGATCTGGGCGAACTGGATCGAGCCCAGCGACCAGAAGACGGTCATGATGCCCAGCGCAAAACCGAAGTCCCCGACGCGGTTGACCACGAAGGCCTTGATCGCCGCGGCGTTGGCCGTGGGCTTGTGATGCCAGAACCCGATCAGCAGGTAGCTCGCCAGGCCCACGCCTTCCCAGCCGAAGAACAGCTGCATGAAGTCCGCGGCGCTGATCAGCGACAGCATGGCGAAGGTGAATAGCGAGAGGTATGCGAAGAAGCGCGGCTTTGAATCGTCCTCCGCCATGTACCCCCAGCTGTAGAGGTGCACGAGGCTGGAGACCGTGGTCACCACGACCAGCATCACCGCCGACAGGCCATCGAGCCTGAACGACCAGTTGGAGACGAAATTCCCGACCTGGATGAACGGTGCGTAGGTGAGCGTGAAGGGCTCGAGGCCGCCCCAGGTCCACTTGGCGAAGACGATCCACGAGAGGACCGCCGACAGCATCAGGAAGCCGGTGGTCACCGACATCGAAAGCACGTTGCCGATCCGGCGGCCGAACAGCCCCGCGACGATCGCGCCGATCAGCGGACCGTAGAGAATGATCGTGACGAGGAGCTTAGGGTCCATCCTCAGCCCTTCATCATCGAGGCGTCGTCCACGGCGATGTCGCCGCGGTTACGGAAGAAGGTGACGAGGATCGCCAGGCCCACGGCGGCTTCGGCAGCCGCGACGGTGAGCACGAACATCGCGAAGATCTGGCCGACCACGTTGCCGAGGTAGGCGGAGAACGCCACCAGGTTGATGTTCACGGCCAGCAGGATCAGCTCCACCGACATCAGGATGACGATGATGTTTTTGCGGTTCACGAAGATCCCGAAGACCCCGATGGTGAACAGGATCGCGGCGACCGCGAGATAATGGGCAAGCCCGATGGTCATGCGTCGATCCCTTCACCGGGCTTGGGCGAGACCATGCGCATTCCCGTCGCCGGCGTGCGCAGCACCTGGTCCATGATCACCTGGCGCTTCACGCCCGGCTTGTGGCGGAGCGTCAGCACGATGGCCCCGATCATCGCAACAAGCAGCACCATGCCGGCCGCTTGGAAGAAGTAGACGTAGTTCGTGTAAAGCACGCGCCCGATGGCCTCGGCGTTTGAGATGCTGGCCGGAGCGTTGGAGCCCTGGGCCATAGGCGTTTCGTTGAGCCGCGCCGCACCGTGCGTGGCGACCGTCGTCGAGACCACGATCATCTCGACGGCGAGCCCGCCGGCGATGAGCCCCCCAATGGGCATGTAGCGCGCGAAGCCCTGGCGGAGCTGGGCGAAATCGACGTCCAGCATCATCACCACGAACAGGAACAGCACCGCGACGGCGCCCACGTAAACGACGACCAGAAGCATCGCCAGGAACTCCGCGCCCAGAAGCACGAAGAGCCCTGCCGCGGAGAAGAACGCCGCGATCAGGAACAGCACCGAGTGCACGGGATTGCGCGCCGAGACCACTGCGATCCCGGCTGCGATGGTCGCCGCCGCCATCAGATAGAATGCGATCGCCTGCAGGGCCATCGGCTGGTTCTAGCTCCCCAAGTTCGTCTTAAGATTCGCCTACGCGAAGGCCCGGGCGGGTCTTAGCGATAGGGCGCGTCCAGTTCCAGATTCTTCGCGATTTCGCGCTCCCAGCGGTCGCCGTTATCGAGCAGCCGCTGCTTGTCGTAGTAGAGCTCCTCACGGGTCTCGACGGCGAATTCCAGGTTCGGGCCCTCGACGATGGCGTCCACCGGGCAGGCCTCCTGGCAGAGACCGCAGTAGATGCACTTCACCATGTCGATGTCGTAGCGGGTCGTACGCCGGCTGCCGTCTTCACGGGGCTCGGCCTCGATGGTGATCGCCTGGGCCGGGCAGATGGCCTCACAGAGCTTGCAGGCGATGCAGCGCTCTTCCCCGTTCGGGTAGCGCCGCAGCGCGTGCTCCCCGCGGAAGCGCGGGCTCTGCGGATTGCGCTCGTGCGGATAGATCACGGTCGCCTTGGGGCGAACCATGTACTTGAGCCCGAGACCGAGCGCGCCGGCGAAATCCATCAACGCCGCGCCCTTCATCGCCTGTCCGATACGCTGGAACATGGTCACTTCCTCTTGCAGGCGTAGTCTTGGATTACCTGGGCGTCGCCGCCGTCCTTGAGGACCAGCGAGCCGCCCTGGGCGGTGCAGTCGTCCGTCGCGCGCTTCAGCGAGTCATAGTCGGCCGAGCCGGACACGTTGTTGCCGGTCGTCTCGCAGGCTCCGAGGCCCAGCATCATGGCGGCTGCGATGGGAAGGAGGCGGTTCAACCGAGGCCTCCATAGACGCGCCAGCCGGCGACGAGCGCCACGGCCACCAGCGAGGTCGGCAGAAAAACCTTCCAGCCCAGACGCATCAGCTGGTCATAGCGGTAGCGCGGCACGACCGAGCGGACCATGGCGTTCATGAAGAAGACGAAGAAGGTCTTCACCGCCAGCCAGAAGAGGCCGAACAGGCTGACCAGGGTCAGCGGCCAGTTCGCGGTCAATCCAGCCGTCGGGAACGGGGCCTGCCAGCCGCCCAGGAAAAGCACGGCCATCAGCCCGCTCATCAGGATGATGTTCGAGGTCTCGGCCAGGTAGAAGAGCATGTAGGGCGTCGAGCCGTATTCGATGGCGTAGCCGGCCACGAGCTCGCTTTCGGCCTCAGGCAGGTCGAAGGGCGGACGGTTGGTCTCGGCGAGCCCGGAGATGAAGAAGATCACCCCCATCGGGATCATCACGATCGCCAGCGGCAGGTTCTTCAGGCCGCCGCCCAGGATGTTCCAATTCCAGAACCCACCGCCCTGCAGCTCGACGATGCGGGTCAGGTTCATGGTGCCGGCGAGCAGGATCACGGTGATGATCACGAAGCCAATGGAGACCTCGTAGGAGACCATCTGCGCCGCCGAGCGCAGGGCGCCCAGGAACGGGTATTTCGAGTTGGACGCCCAGCCGCCCATGATGATCCCGTAGACGCCCATCGAGGAGACGGCGAACAGGTAGAGGATCCCGACGTTGATGTCGGCGACCACCCAACCGGGGGCGAGCGGCATCGCCGCCCAGGAGCCCAGCGCGAGGGTCACGCTGATCAGCGGAGCCAACAGGAAGACGATCTTGTCGGCGCCGGCCGGGATGACCAGCTCCTTGATCAGGAACTTGCCGAGGTCGGCGAAGGACTGCAGCAGGCCGAAGGGGCCCACCACGTTCGGGCCTTTGCGCATCTGCACGCCGGCGAAGATCTTGCGGTCGCCGTAGATCAGGAAGGCGACGGTGAGCAGCAGCACGACTGTGACCAGCAGGATCTGGCCGACGGTGAGCAGCGTCCAGCCTATGGGGGTGGTCCAGAAATCCATCTATTCCGCCGCTATTCTGGCCGCGCCCGATGCCTGGGCGGCGCACTCGGCCATCGTCACGCTGGCGCGCGCGATGGGGTTGGTCAGATAGAAGTTGGCGACGGCGCTGGCGAACGGGACATCGGAAAGCGCGCCCTTGCCACCAAGAGCCGCCAGGTCGAGCCCTGAGGCAGCCGCCGGACCGTCAACGTGGTCGATGCGCCCTAAGCTCGGGTGGTCGGCGAAGAGCTTGGCCCGGAGTTGGTCTAGGTTGTCGTACGGGAGCGTCGAGCCGAGCCGCTCAGAGAGCGCCCGCAGGATCGCCCAGTCCTCCTTGGCCTCGCCCACCGGGAACACAGCGCGGACGCCCTGCTGCACCCGGCCTTCGGTGTTGACGTAGAAGCCATTCTTCTCGGTGTAGGCCGCGCCCGGCAGGATCACGTCGGCCTTGTGGGCCCCGCGATCGCCGTGCGTGCCCAGGTAGACCGTGAAGGCCTTTGAAGCTGAGGTGTCGATCTCATCGGCGCCAAGTAGGAAGAGCACGTCGGCGCCGCCCTTGGCGACCAGCTCGCTCGCGGTCTTGCCGCCCTCGCCGGGTACGAACCCGAGGTCCAGGCCGCCGACCCGGGAGGCTGCGCTGTGCAACACGTTCCAGGTCATGCCGAACGCCTTGGCAACGCCCGCCGCGGCCTTCAGCACCGCAGCGCCGTCGCCTCGCGCAAGCGCCCCTGCCCCAACCACGACGGCCGGCGCCTTGGCGCCCCTTAGCGCGGTGACAAAATCGTTCTTCGCCTT
>DASXKT010000301.1:0-2825 GCA_036496685.1 Phenylobacterium sp. | reverse complement strand
CGAAGCCGGTGGCGATGAGAAGGTTCTGGCAGTGCCGGTGGACGCGCTGCACCCGTTCTACACGGGCGTCGACAGCTGGCGAGCGCTCCCGGCCATCCTGACCGAGCAGATCGCCCACTTCTTCCAGCACTACAAGGACCTGGAAAAGGGCAAGTCGGTGGAGATCAGCCGCTGGGCCGACGCCGAAGAGACCGCCGACCTCATCCGTGCGGCCATCGAGCGCTACAAGACCTCGACCTAGAAAGGTCTAGGCCCGCTCGAAGTCCAGGAACACCGGGACGCAATCACCTAGGCGTTTCTCCTCGTAGCGGGTGGTGATGTGGTCGGCCGGCGGATTGCGCCAGTCGGCCGCTTCGTCCGCGGTCCAGCGGAAGGCCGCGTTCTTCAGGAACCGTTCCAGGCTCCAGTCCACGTAGTTCGCCCAGTCGCTGGCGAAGCGAAGGCGCGCGCCCGGCTTCAGCAGGCGGGCGAGCTCGGCCACGGTCTCGGCCTGGACCAGGCGGCGCTTGTTGTGCCGCGACTTGGGCCATGGGTCGGGGAAGAGGATGAAGACGCGGTCGAGGCTCGCGTCGGGCATCTGCGCCATCAGCTCGCGGGCGTCGCCGTCGTGTACGCGCACATTCGCCAGCCCCTGCTCGCCGATGTGGCGCACCGCGCTTGCGACCCCGTTCTGGAACGGCTCGGCGCCGACGATCAGGATGTCGGGTCTGCGCGCCGCCTGGGCCGCCATGTGCTCGCCGCCCCCAAAGCCGATCTCCAGCCATACCTCCGCGGCGTCGGGTTTGAGCGTCCGCGGGTCGAAGGGCCCGGCCGGCGGACGCAACCCAGGCAACAGGCTTTCCATCAGCGCCGCCTGACGAGGCTTGATGGCGCGGGTCTTCAGGCGGCCATAGGACCGCAGCGGCGGGTGGGGGTCGGTCATCGAGCTTCCAGTGTCATCCCGGAACGGGCGAGCCCCGTGTCCGGGACCCATACACGCCATGCTCCCCGGCTAGCCACCGCCATCCAGGTTCATGGGTCCCCGTCTCCGCGACGCGGAACCGGGATGACACCTCAGTGGGTGAGCAACGCTACGCCAACTTCTTCAGCTCTTCGACCAGGTCCGGGCGTTCCCAGGAGAAGCCGCCCTCGTTGTCGGGCTGGCGGCCGAAGTGGCCGTAGGCGGCCGTGCGGGCGTAGATCGGCTTGTTGAGGCCCAGGTGCTCGCGGATAGCCCGCGGCGTCGCGCCGCCGATCATCTCCGGCAGGGCGAGCTCCAGCTTGGCCGGGTCGATCTCGCCGGTGTTGTGAAGGTCGACATAGAAGCTGAGCGGCTGGGCCACGCCGATGGCGTAGCTGATCTGGATGGTGCACTTGCGCGCCAGGCCGGAGGCCACGACGTTCTTGGCCAGGTAGCGGCAGGCATAGGCCGCCGAGCGGTCCACCTTGGTGGGGTCCTTGCCCGAGAACGCGCCGCCGCCGTGCGGAGCCGCGCCGCCGTAGGTGTCGACGATGATCTTGCGGCCCGTGAGGCCTGCGTCGCCGTCCGGCCCGCCGATCTCGAAGCGGCCAGTGGGATTGACGTGCCACTTCGTCTTCTTGGTGAGGAGGCCGTTCGGGAAAACGCCCTCCACGTAAGGACGGATAACCTGCTCGATGCGCTTGGGCGTCGCCGAGTGCAGGCCGATGCGCTTCTTGTGCTGGGTCGAAACGACGATCTGCAGCACCTCGACGGGGTGGCCGTCTTCGTAGCGCAGCGTCACCTGGCTTTTCGCGTCGGGCTCAAGCACGTCGCACTCACCCGAGTGGCGGACCTCCGCCAGCTTGCGCAGGATGTCGTGGGAATACTGCAGCGTGGCCGGCATGAGCGACGGGGTCTCGTCGCAGGCGTAGCCGAACATGATGCCCTGGTCGCCCGCGCCCTCGTCCTTCTTGTCGTTGGCGTCGACGCCCTGGGCGATGTGGGCTGACTGAGGGTGCAGGTGGCAGGCGTATTTCGCCTTGGCCCAGTGGAAGCCCTTCTGCTCGTAGCCGATGTCCTTGATCGCCTGGCGAACCTTGGGCTCCAGCGAGCGGACGATATCGCGCGTCATGGCCTTGTTCTCGGCCTTGGAGGCGCCGGGGCGACCGGCGCGGACTTCGCCGGCCAGCACGATGCGGTTGGTGGTGACCAGGGTCTCGCAAGCCACGCGGGCTTCCGGCTCGGCGGCCAGGAAGGCGTCGACCACGGTGTCAGAGATGCGGTCGGCGACCTTGTCCGGATGGCCTTCGGACACACTTTCGGACGTGAAGATGTAGTTGGAACGGCTCACGCGCTTGGCTCCGGGAGGTTGGCGGGTCCGTCCGACGACATGCGGCGGCCGCTCTGGGGGTCGGAAAGCCTATAAAGAAATCTTTATGTCCCGCCAAGCGCGCGTTGAGTCGGTAGGGTTAAGGCGTTCAGCCTTTCACCAGCTCCGGCTCGCCGGCCATCGCGCGGACCAGGTCCAGAACCTTGCGCCGCACCCGGCCCTTGGGGACCTTCGGGAAGACCGAGGCGAGTTCCATCCCCTCCGGCGTCATGAGGAAGTCCTGTAGGGTCTCGTGCGGCACGTTCGAGCCGGGGACCTCCGCGCCGTCGCCCAGGCCGTCGTAGAAGTAGCCAATGTGGATGCTGAGCGCGCGGGCCACCTCCCACAGCTTGGACGCGCTCACGCGATTGGCGGCGCGCTCGTATTTCTGAACCTGCTGAAAAGTGAGGCCGATGGACTCGGCCAGGCGCTCCTGGCTCATCCCCAGTTCCTTGCGCCTCATGCGTATTCGGAGGCCGACATGGCGATCGATGGGATTTGGGACCCGGTCGGTCT
>DASXKT010000300.1:0-9389 GCA_036496685.1 Phenylobacterium sp. | reverse complement strand
CGCGCCGCGTCACGAGGTGATGATGGTGGTCGATGGCGAGGCGGCCCGTGCTCTGGGCGACCTCGCGCGCGAGCGGTGGCGGCGCGGGGCGGGCGACGTCGTGGCCCCGCCCGAGGACGCCGGCGGCGATCCCTGGCCCGACCATGTGCCGCCGGCCCTAACCGACGTCGAGATCGGCATCGCGCGCACGGTGCCCGCCTGGAAACGCCAACCGGAGGTGGACGAGATCCGCCGCCTGACCCTGGCGTCGATCGCCAAGGCGAAGGATACGATCTATCTCGAGAACCAGTACTTCACCTCGCCCTTGGTCACCGAGGCGCTGGCTGCGCGGCTGGGAGAGCCGGACGGCCCGCAGGTGGTGCTGGTCTCCACTGGGCACGCGCCAAGCTGGTTCGACCACCTGACCATGGACCGGGCGCGTGGCGCGATGATCTGGCGTTTGCGCGCCGCCGACATCTTCGGTCGCTTCCGCGCCTTCTGGCCGGCGACCGCGCATGGCAAGACGGTGATCGTCCATTCCAAGACCAGCGTCTTCGACGACCGTATCGCCCGCGTCGGCTCGGCCAACCTCAACAACCGCTCCGGCGGCTTCGACACCGAGTGCGAACTTGCGATCGACCTCGGCGAGGCGACCGCCGGCAACGAGGACGCCCGACGCACCATAGCCGCCTTTCGGGACCGGCTGGTCGGCCACTTCATGGGTTTGACCGGCGATGCGGTCGCCAAGGCGAGCCTCGACCACGGCGGCCTGGTCGGCGCCATCGACGTCCTGAACCGCGACGGACGGCTGCAGCCGATCGAGCCGCCGCACGTCACCGGCTTCGGCGAATTCGTCGCCAAGTACCACCTGGGCGACCCCGAAGACCCCAAAGACTCCTGGAACCCGATCCGTCGTCGTGAGCGGCTCTACCAGGCGGTGCGCGACATGCAGGTGCTGCAGGCTCCGGAGGGTGAAGCCTAGCCCACGACCTCGAAATCCATCACCAGCGGCAGGTGGTCTGAGGCTGCGCGCACCAGCGGCGTGAACGGGGCGAAGACGTCGGTCACCCTAATCTCGGGGCTCACGAACAGATGGTCGATGCGCAGCACCGGCAGGGCCGAGGGGAAGGTGGCGGTGGGCGATTTCCTGGGTGAAAGGCCGCGCGCCGCCGCTAGCCGAGCCATCAGGGTGCGGTAGACCACCGAGGTCGCCGTCGCGTTAAAATCGCCAAGCAGGATCCTGGGGCCGCGGCAGCGCGGGTGCTGCAGCCAGCTGGCGCCTGCCAGGCAGGCAGCCTGGATCTGCTGTTCCTTCGGCACCAGGCCTAGATGGGTGTTGATCACCTGCACCTGGCGACCGTCGATCTCCACCTCGATCCAGAGCGCGCCGCGCGGCTCGAGTTGCCGGATCATCGGGTGGCCGGGCAGGGGGGCCGCCTGCACGATGCGTTCGGGAAGGCAGGTGAGGATTGCGTCGCCATAGCGTTCCTCCTCGACGGTCAGCGCCGCATGGAAATGGCAGGCCATGTCGAGCCGGCGCGCGATCTCGTGCGCCTGGTCTACCCCTCCGGTCCGTGCGCGGCCCACGTCGAGTTCCTGGAGGGCGACTATGTCGGGCTGCAGTTGCGCCAACACCGCGGCCACCCGACCCACATCCAGCCGCCGGTCCATCCCGACGCAGCGGTGCACGTTATAGGTGACGATCCTGGGCATCAGCGTTCAGGCGTGGCCGGTTTCCGGGGCGGAGGCAAGGCTTCGAAAACGCGGTAGCGGGGCCGTGGTTCGGAGGCTCTTGGGCGGCCCCGCCAGCCCTATCGCTCGCGGCGCATTTTGAGTTCCGTTTACGTCAACGTCATATTCCCAATCGGTGGCCCCCGGCCTATTGTCATCGCCACGCCCCGTGCCAACCGACAGGCGCACCCGGGAGGCGGCCCAGGAGACCTCGATGAACCTCGATTTCACCCCCGAAGAGAACGCCTTCCGCCAAGAGGTTCGGGCCTTCATCAAGGACAACTATCCCGCGAGCCTGCGCGCCGCCCAGGACAGCGGTCAGCCGCTGACCAAGGAGCAGTACCTCTCGTGGCACAAGGTGCTGGCGACGAAGGGCTGGGTCGCGCCGTCCTGGCCGAAGGAGTTCGGCGGCACGGGCTGGACGCCCACGCAAAAGTACATCTGGTCCGAAGAACTGGCTGAGGCCGACGCCCTGCCGGTGCTGCCGTTCGGCGTCGCTATGCTGGCGCCCGTGCTCTACACCTTTGGCTCCGACGAGCAGAAAAAGACGTTCCTGCCGGGCATCTACAACGGCGAAGTCTGGTGGTGTCAGGGCTACTCCGAGCCGGGCGCCGGCTCGGACCTCGCGAGCCTCAAGACCAAGGCCGAGCGGATCACCGCCGACGACGGCAAGGAGTACTACATCGTCAACGGCCAGAAGACGTGGACCACTCTCGGCCAGTTCGCCGATTGGGGCTTCTTCCTGGTCCGCACTGATCCGGACGCCAAGCCGCAGGCCGGCATCTCCTTCCTGCTGATCGACATGAAGAGCCCGGGCATCAGCGTCCGGCCGATCATCACGCTCGAGGGCGGCCACGAGGTGAACGACGTCTTCCTCGACAACGTGAAGGTGCCGGTCGAGAACCGCGTCTTCCACGAGAACCAGGGCTGGACCCTGGCCAAGGCGCTGTTGGCGCATGAACGCTCGGGGATCGCCGGCGTAGCGCGGTCAAAGCGCAACCTCGAAAAGGTGCGCCAAATCGCCAAGACCGAGCGTTCCGACGCCGGCGGCTCGCTGCTCAGCGACGCCTTCTTCCGCCGCAAGGTGGCCGAGCTCGAGATCGATTTGACGGCGCTCGAGTTCACCGAGCTTCGCACGCTGGCCGGCGAGTCCAGCGGAAAGGGGCCCGGCCCGGAGAGCTCGATCCTCAAGATCAAGGGTACGGAGATCCAGCAGCGGCTACAGGAGCTGGCGCTGGAGGCGGTCGGCCACTATGGCGCGCCCTTCCTGCACGACCTCGGGCACAATGCCCAGATCGGTCCGGACTATGCGGTCGGGCTGGCCGGTGACATGTTCAACGGCCGCAAGACCTCGATCTACGGCGGCTCCAACGAGATCCAGCGCAACATCATCGCCAAGATGGTGCTGGGGCTCTGACCTCGCTCACTGCCCACTAGCCCAACTCCGACACGCCTGCCCAAGGACCACCACCCGATGGATTTCAGCTTCACCGAAGAACAGTCGATGCTGCGCGACACGGTCGCGAGCTACCTGGCGGACCACTATTCGTTCGACCAGCGGCGCGCGGCGCTGGGCAAGGAGCCGGGCTGGAGCCCCGCGGTGTGGAAGGCTTTCGCCGAGGAGTTGGGGATCCTGGGCGCGCCGTTCTCCGAGGAGTTGGGCGGGCTGGGCGGCGGGCCGGTCGAGAACCTGATCGTCATGGAGCAGTTCGGAAAGGCGCTTGTCGTCGAGCCCTATCTGGGCACGGTGGTGATTGGCGGCGGCTTCCTGAAGCACTCCGGCCACCCGAACGCCGAGGCGCTGATCGGCCAGATCATCGCCGGCGAGGCGATCTTCGCCTTCGCCTACGCCGAGCCCCAGGGGCGCTACAACCTCGCCGACCTCAAGACCACGGCGAAGAAGGACGGCGCGGGCTATGTGCTGAACGGCATGAAGGCCGTGGTCATCGGCGCGCCCTACGCCACCCACCTGATCGTCACGGCCCGCACAGGCGGCGGACAGCGTGACGCGCAGGGCGTCAGCGTCTTCATCGTCGACAAGGCTGCACCTGGCGTCACCACGCGCGACTACCCCACCGTCGACGGATTCCGGGCCTCCGAGGTCATCCTCGAGAACGTGAAGGTGGGCGCCGACGCGCTTGTCGGACCGGAAGGCCAGGCGCTGCCGCTGGTCGAGAAGGTGGTCGACGACGCCATCGCGGCGACCTGTGCCGAAGCCTGCGGGGTGCTCTCCAAGCTGCACGAAGGCACGCTGGACTACACCAAGCAGCGCAAGCAGTTCGGCCAGCCGATCTCGGCCTTCCAGGTGCTGCAGCACCGCATGGTCGACATGTTCATCCAGGTCGAGCAGTCGATCTCGATGACCTACATGGCCACCATCAAGCTCGCCGACGAGAAGGAGCGGACCAAGGCGGCCGCTGCGGCCAAGGTGCAGATCGGCAAGGCATGCAAGTTCGTCGGGCAGAACGCCATCCAGCTGCACGGCGGCATGGGCATGACCGACGAGCTGGCCATCGGCCACTACTTCAAACGCGCCACCATGATCGAGAGCGCCTTCGGCTCCACCGACCATCACCTGGCCCGCTACGAGTTCCTGAGCCTCGGCCAGGCGGCCTAGGTAGTAGCTAGCATCGGGAGAGCCCAAGGGTCGATCGGCGCATGATCGACCCTCTGAATTGTCCTGATCATCGCCTTCCGCCTTGGCGCTCTGCTGGTCAGGTTTGCGGCCCCTCAACAGTGTGGGGTCGTTGATCAGCAAGGGTTCTCCATGAAGACGCATAGGTACGGCCGGGACGCCCCCGGCTTCAGCTACAACTCACTGGCCCGGCGTGGCGCTCGGCTGGCCGCCGTGGCGCTCGCCGCCAGCACCCTGGCGCTCGCCGGGACCGCGGCCTGGGCGACCACGGTCGCCGACGCGCCGGGCGATTTTCTGGGCTCCTTCGTCGGTCCGCACGGCGGCGACCTCGACGTCCTGACCGCCAGCGCAAGCTTTGACGGTGCGAACGTTCACCTGAGCTCGACACAGGCAGCCGCCGTCGGCTCGACGCCCAGCAGCCTCTACGTCTGGGGCGTTGATCGCGGGGCAGGGACCCAGTTCCTGCACAACCTGCATGTGGCCGATCCGCAGAACCAACCTGACGTCGGCGTGGGCGTGTTCTTCGACGCCTTCATCGCGCTCACCCCCACCGGCGGTGGAAACGCGACGGGCTCGGTCTTCCTGCTCAATCCCTCGGCGCAGGTCGTGAGCATGACGAATCTCGCCGCCGGCGCAGTGACGATCAACGGCGACACGATCAGCGTGGATATTCCGGTGTCGCTGCTGCCCAGTCAGGGCTTCGACATCGCCCAGTACGGCTACAACCTCTGGCCGCGGATTACCGGCATTTCGAACAACAACCAGGTCTCGGATTTCGCGCCCAACGAGTCGCCGCTTCCGGCCGAGGGGCTGCCGAGACGCGCTCTGTTCCTCGCCACCGCCGTTCCTGAACCGGGCGTATGGTCACTGATGATCGTCGGCTTCGGTGGGATCGGCCTGACCTTGCGCCGTCGCCGCGCCATCCAGGCGGCATAGGCGCCAGCGCCGCGCGCCCCAAAGGGCGCGCGGCGTTTCTGGCTCGCGCTGAGCACGGGCCGGGACTTGATGAGCCGAACTTAGAGTTGAGGCGGCGGCTTGACGTAGATGATCTTTGGGCCGCGCGAATTGAGCAGCAAGCCGAGGATGACGCCGGTCGCCAGGGCGACGCCGAGCGACGAGTAGGGTCGCTCGTGGACCATCGGCTCGACGCGCTGCGCAACCTCGCGGGCCTGCCTTGAGGTCCGATCATAGACGGCGCGGGTCTGCTCTCCGACTTTCGAGACCCGGTCGGCCACCTGTTCGGCGAACCCGTCCAGCTTGGTCTGCGCCTTGCCAACGGCTCTTCGCGCGCTGCCCTTCACCTGGTTCACCGCGCCGCGGCCTTGTAAGCCGGGATCGTTCAAGCTCTCGCCCACGCGACGTTCGGCGCGCCCGAAACCTTCCTGCAGGCCCCCCAACACTTCTTTCTCGCTCATGGCATCCCTTCCGCTGGGTTGAGAGGACGCGGCGCCCCGCGGGAACGCGCCCTCTGCTCAGGGGAAGCCCGCAGCGCGCGCATTGTTCCCGACGCCGGGCGCTTTGCCCCCCAAAGTATCGGGAAGCCGCCGTTGCCCCGGCGGGCCGATGCACCCTATGCGGGGGGCATGTCCTTTCGCGACTTCGGGCTCCTGGTGCTGGTTTGCCTGGTCTGGGCGTCCAACAACATCGTCTCGAAATATGTGGTGAGCCATCTGGGCTTGCCGCCGCTGTTCTTCGCGGCCGTGCGGTTCGCCATCGTCGCGGTGGCGACCCTCCCGTGGCTGCTGCCGATGCCCAGGCCGCGCTGGCGGCTGCTTGCCGTGGCGATGCTGATGGGCGGCGGCAATTTCGCTCTCCTGTTCATCGGCCTGCAGACCTCGACCCCGTCGGCTGTGGCCGTGGTCAGCCAACTCGGCGTGCCGATCACCACCTTGCTGTCGGTCTTCATGCTGGGCGAAACGATCCATTGGCGACGCGGCCTGGGGATCGCGCTGACCGTTGCGGGGGCGCTGGCGGTGATGTGGGACCCGCACGGCGTCAGGATTTCGGTTGGCCTGCTCTATGTGGTCGCCTCAGCGGTCGCGGGCTCGCTGGGCGCGGTGATGATGAAGCAGATCGAGGGCGTGAAGCCGCTGCAGTTCCAGGCCTGGGTGGGCTTCGCCTCCGTCTGGCCGCTGGCAGCACTCTCGGCCTGGCTCGAACCGGGGCAGGTGCAGCTGGGCCTGGCGGCAGGCTGGCCCTTCGTGCTGGCTGCGCTCTATTCGGGGCTCGTCGTCTCGGTGGGCGCCCACACAGGCTATTACTTCCTGATCGGCCGCTATGAGGCGAACCTGATCTCACCGTTGACGCTGATGA
This sequence comes from Phenylobacterium sp., assembly GCA_036496685.1. Lineage (GTDB taxonomy): Bacteria > Pseudomonadota > Alphaproteobacteria > Caulobacterales > Caulobacteraceae > Phenylobacterium. Next base: position 2,731 of record DASXKT010000300.1, on the reverse strand, counting down.
CGCCGCTGGCCACGATTGCCCTGGGCGTGGCGATCTTCCACGATCCGTTCGGGCCGAGGATGGCCATCGGGACGGCGATCGCGCTCACCGGCGTCCTGATCGTCGCGGCGCGAAGGAACCATGTCATGCCGCTGCTGCTCGCCATCCGGAACCGCGCGCAATGAACCTGATCGAGGCGCCCAGCCCCAACTTCGACGCCCGGACCGCGCCGCCGGATATCCTGGTGCTGCACTATACCGGCATGCCGACCGGGGCGGCCGCTTTGGCCCGGCTGCGCGACCCGGACGCGAGGGTCAGCTCGCACTACCTGGTCGAGGAAGATGGCCGCATCTTCCGCCTGGTGCCCGAGGAGCGGCGCGCCTGGCATGCGGGCGTCTCCTTCTGGAAGGGTGAGCGCAACATCAACGGGGTCTCGATCGGTGTCGAGATCGTCAATCCGGGCCACGAGTTCGGCTATCGCCCGTTCCCGGAAGCGCAGATCGCCGCGGTGACCGCGCTGGTCGCCGATATCCGCACGCGCTGGCAGATCGACAACGGCCGCATCGTCGGCCACTCCGACGTGGCTCCAGACCGCAAGGACGATCCCGGCGAACTGTTCCCCTGGAAGCGGCTGGCCCAGGCCGGTCATGGCCTTTGGGTCGAGCCGCCGCCGGCGCCCGGCGCGCCGCTGGCGGAGGGCGAGGAGAGCACCGGCGTCTTCGCCTTGCAGGCCGGCTTCACGCGGCTCGGATACGACCTGCCGCCGTCCGGGAAGTTCGACGTTGCCACCAAGACGGTGGTCACCGCCTTCCAGCGGCACTGGCGCCCGGAAAAGGTCGACGGGATCGCCGACGGCGAGACGCGGTCTCGGCTGATCGCCCTCCTGAGGCTGGCCGGCTGATGCATCCCGCGCCGACATTTCGGGTCGCTGACGAGGCGTTGCTGCTCGCGCACCTGGCCCGCTATCCTTTCGTGACCCTGGCGGCGGCGGTCGGGGGGGATGTGCGAGCAGCCCATGCGCCGGTGGTGGTTCGTCGGCTCAGTGACGGCCTGGCGCTCGATTTCCACTTGTCGCGCCGCAATGCGCTGGCTGCCGCGATCACGGACGGATTCAGAGCCGTGGCCGTGAGCCTCGCCGCGGACGCCTACATCAGCCCCGACTGGTACGTCAGCGCCGACCAGGTGCCGACCTGGAACTACATCAGCGTCGAGGCCGAGGGGCCGGTGGCGGCGTTGGACGATGCCGGGCTCGTGACGCTGCTCGACGACCTCTCGGCGCAGCAGGAGCGACGGCTGGCGCCCAAGCCGCCCTGGACCCGGAGCAAGATGTCGCCGGGCCGTTTCGAGGCGATGACCGGCGGCATCGTCGGCGCGCGCATTGCCGTCCAGCGACTGGAGGGGACCACCAAGCTCTCGCAGGAGAAGAGCGAGGCCGACCGGGCCGGCGTGATCGCCGCGCTTGGCGACCATCCGATCGCACGACGGATGCGCGGCGAATGAGCGGGATCGAAGTCCGCGTCTCGAGCCTCGCCGACGCGCCTGCGATCCTGGCGCTGCACGCCGCGGCCGCCTCGATGGGGGGCGGTCTGGCGCGTGAACCCGACGAAATGCAGCTCGCCTATATCGAGGAGGCGCTCGCCAAGTCGCTCGCCTCCGGCGTGGCGCTTACCGCCTGGGCCGACGCGACCATGGCCGGCGAGATCCACGCCTCGCGCATGGGCCCGCGGCAGTTCGCCCACAACCTCACCGACCTCACCGTCGCTGTGCACCCGGATGTTCAGGGGCGCGGGGTCGGCGCGCTGCTGTTCGAGGCGCTGTTCGTGGCCGCGACAAAGCTCACCCCCAGGATCGAGCGCATCGAACTGATGTGCCGCGAAGGCAATCTCAGCGCCGTCCGCCTCTACCAGCGCCTGGGCTTCGTCATCGAAGGCCGCTTCCAGCGCCGCGTGCGGCTCAAGGACGGAACGGTTGAGGACGACCTCGCCATGGCCAAGGTGCTCTAGGTTCGGGGACAAAATCCCTGCGCCTTGACCTCTCCAGGCCAAGCGACCACTTTCCGCGCGGACCAGACGGCCGGGCGATCGCGGCTTCCGCAAGGGGGTCGAGGAAAGTCCGGGCTCCACGACGACATGGCGGCGGGTAACGCCCGCCGGGGGCGACCCCAGGGATAGCGCCACAGAAAGCAAACCTCCTCTCCTCGTGGGAGGGAAGGGTGAAAGGGTGGGGTAAGAGCCCACCGCGTCGCTGGTAACAGGGACGGCATGGCAAGCCCCGCCAGGAGCAAGACCGAATAGGGACCGTGCGCCATCAGCAATGAGGGCAGGGCTGTCGTAGGCCTGGGCGGTCCGGGTAGGTCGCGAGAACCGTCCCGCGAGGGGCGGTCCAGAGGAATGATCGCCGCGTCCGAAGCTTGCTTCGGGCGGCACAGAACCCGGCTTACAGGCCGTCTGGTCCTCTTCCCTCAGTCATTTCGGCCAAATCGTTAACAAGCGTTACTGTAGTTCCGGGTATGTTCTGTGGATAACAACTTTTGATTAACCATAAATCGGTCTGTTGCCTTGGTTTCTCTAGGAAACGGACGCTCAGAGTCATTTACTCCCATTCCGTCCCATGATAGCCCATTCGTACTTCGCTAACCAATTCCGGCAGGTCTGTCGGCGACGGGGAGCGGGGCGTAGGGCTGCTGGTGGGGCGGCCCGGGTGCAGGGGCTTTGGCGGTGTTTCTCTCGACGTTCGAGAAACAGCTGGACGG
>DASXKT010000299.1:0-9356 GCA_036496685.1 Phenylobacterium sp. | reverse complement strand
TGAGCGGCATTCTCGCCGGAGCCCGACGCGAGGAGCGTGACGCCGCCCTAGCGGAAGCAGCCAGGACCGCCGCTCGCTAACTGTCCCCCTTCAGGCCTTCGCCCTTACAGCCGCTCGCAACGCCCGTAGCACAGCAAGGTCGAACGTCCGCGCGGGGTCGAAGACGGCCTAGGTGTGGAGCCTCAATAGGTTGTCCTGATCCAAGCCGAGACGGCTGATGGGTGTTTGTGATTTTATGCCGCCGTGTGGGCGATGCCAGTTGTATCGGTGCAGCCAGATGGGCAGCTCGGCGGTCCGGTGGTCTGAGGTCGGATAGGCCTGTGCGTAGGCCCATTCCCTGAGCGCGGTCTGGATGAAGCGCTCGGCCTTGCCGTTGGTCTTTGGCGTGTAGGGCTTGGTGCGGATGTGCCTGAGGCCGAGGTCGGCGCAGGTGTCGCGGAAGGCGTGGGATTTGTAGCCGGCGCCGTTGTCGGTCATCACCCGGCTGACGGTGACGCCGAGGCTCTTGTAGTAGGCCACGGCGGCCTTCAAGGCGGCGACGGCGCTTTCCTTTTTCTCGTCGGGCATGACCTGGCTGCAGGCGATGCGCGAGGCGTCGTCGATGCAGACGTGGACGTACTCCCAGCCCGCGCGACCGTTGCTCTTTCCGAGGCGCGTACCGGTGACGCGGTGGCCGGGGCTCGCGAAACGGCCGAGCTTCTTGATGTCGAGGTGGATCAGCTCGCCGGGATGCTGGCGCTCGTAGCGGACCACCGGCGCAGGGGGATCCAGGTCCTTCGCCCGGCTAAGGGCCGCCGCCCGCAAGATCCGGCTGACCGTGGCCGGCGAAACCCCGGTCTGCTTGGCAATCAGCTGGCCGGCGAAGCGTTGCCGACGAAGCGCGATCACCTGCTCCACAGTCTCGCGCGGTGTCGGCCGGTGAAGCTTGTGAGGGCGCGAGGATCGATCGTTCAGGCCGTCCGGACCTTCAGCCTCGAAGCGATCCACCCACTTGGCGACCGTCTTGGCATCGACGCCGAAGGCCATGGCCACGGCCTTCGCAGACTGACCCTCGACAAGCACCCGGCGCACCAGCCCGGCTCGACTGCGCGGCGTCAGCCGGGCATTCTTGTGCACGTTCATCCGACCCTCTCCTGAGACTCTGACGTTTCGCAACCACAGCTTCCCCGGTCAGGGTCGGATGGACAACCTATTGAGAGCTCACACCTAGGCAGCGTTCATGGCGCTTGATCCGGATCGATACCTGCCCCTGGCGAGCTTCCGGCACGCGATGCGGCGTTTCCTGGCGGCGAGCGAGACGATCAGCCGCGAGGCCGGGGTCACGCAGCAGCAGTACCAGGCGATGCTGGCGATCGCCGCCTGGCCCACAGGCGCCATGTCGGTGAAGGATCTCGCCGAAGAGTTGCTGCTCACCCACCACGCGGCCGTTCAGCTGGTGGATCGCCTCGCCAAGGCCGGCCTGGCGCAACGCGCACCCTCCAGCATCGACCGTCGCAGCGTCGAGCTCAGTTTGACGGAGAGCGGCGCGATCCTGCTCGAAGAGCTGGCGAACCTGCACCTTGCGGAAATGCTCCGCCGGGAGCCGGCGCTCAGCACCTCGTTGCGGCGCCTCCGCAAGCTCAGGTCGGCGAGCGATCCCGGCGCGGATAGATACTGACGCTCGCGGCCACCGAGTCGGCGACATGCTCCTTGCTGATCAGGCCTACGACGTCTGACGCCCGCGGCACGCCGCGGCCGCGGATCACCACGGCCATGGTGGCGTTCCGGCGTGACATCCGGCGGATCACGTCGAACACCACGTCGTCCACGCTCACCACGGTGAAATTGCGATTTGCAACGTCGCCCAAGCTCGCTCCGGTGCGTGAACCCTCCAGCCCTCGACGCAGGCCGGTGTTGACCCGCACGACGCCGAAGATGCGGCCCTTTTGGGTGATCACCAAGTGGCGCATCCGGCCGGCGTGCTCGGGGCGGCTCAGATAGTCGTCGAAGCTCGCCTCAGCCGGCAGCACCTCGATATCGGTGTCCATCACCTCGCGCGCGGCATGGACCAGGAACATATTGGCGTGCCGGGCCTTGGGGATGGCCCGGCCGCGGCGCACCAGCTTGAGCGTGTAGATGTTCTCGTGGCTGAGCACGCGGCGCACGCCGATGCTCATCGCTACGGCCACGATCATCGGCATGACGATCGAATAGTCCAAGGTCATCTCGAAGATCATCGTGACGGCGGTCATCACCGCGCCGGTACCGCCCCCAACCATGGCGCCCATACCGACCATCGCGAAGGCCGGCACGCTGAGATGAACCGGCAGAGTCAGCCAGTTCAGTAGCGCGGCAAAGCCGCCACCGAGCGTCGCGCCCATATAGAGCGACGGGGAGAAGATGCCACCGGAAGACCCCGACCCAAGGCTGAGCGAGGTCGCCAGCACCTTGCAGACGAATAGCAGCCCAAGCAGCCAAAAAGCGGTGGCCTCATCCGACAAGATGGCCTGGATTGTCGCATAGCCGACGCCGTCGACGTAGTACTGCCCCAGAGTACGGAAGAGCAGATAGAGCAAACCGCCAACTGCCAGCATGCCGAGCATGTGCCGCAGGTAGCGGTTCTTGATCTTGTCGAAGAGATCCTCGGCGAGATGCAGGCCCCGGATGAAGCCCGCGGCGGCGACGCCGGTAAGCCCGCCGAGGGCAGCGAACAGCAAAAGCACCAACAAGGCGCTCGGATCGGAGCTCAGGGCCTGCAGCGCCGGCACCTGGAACGCCGGGGCGTCGCCGAAGAACCAGCGCCCGACGAAGGTCGCCGCCCCGGTGGCGATCGCCACCGGCAGGAAGGTGTCGACGCTGACCTCCGGAAGCATCAGCTCGATGGCGAACATCACCCCGCCGATCGGGGTGTTGAAGGTGGACGCGATCCCCGCGCCGGCGCCGGCGGCGACGAGCGCGATCCGTTGGCCGGCCGGCATGCGGATCACCTGGCCCAGGGTCGAGCCCAACGCCGAGCCGATCTGGATGATCGGCCCTTCCCGGCCGACGGAGGATCCACTGCCGATCGCAAGCGCCGAGGCCAGCGACTTCACCAGCGCTACCACCGGGCGGATCACCCCGCCGCGGTAGTAGATCGCCTCCATCACCTCCGGCACGCCGTGCCCCTTAGCCTCCGGGGCGAAATTGCTGACCAGGAAGGTCACCCCCACGGCCCCAAACACCGCCACGAGGATCACCAGCGCGCCCCAGGGCGCCGGCGCGGTGAACACATTGGCGTCGTAGTGGAGCGCCAGGTGGCCCGTGAAGAAGAGGTTGTGGATCAGCCCGATCAGGTTGCGGAATAGCACCGCGCCAAGGCCGGTGATCACCCCCAGCGCCAAGGCCAGGAGCGAAAGCAACGGCAACGAAAGCCGCTGCCGACCCTCGGCTTCCAAGGCAGTTTCCGGGGGACGCCGGGATGCGCGACCGCCGCCGAGGCGCGCCGAGAGACTTGTCATGCTTGGAGACCGCCATTCTAGGATTCGTATTGGAACGGCGGATATATATCATCTAGTGATATGTACCACTCACCGACGCGGCGGGCGCACCCACCATGCAAGGATTTCGATGGCGCTCAGTGAACATCGCCGCCGACAATTGACGCTCAGCCTGCGCGAGCTGAGCCACGACAGGGCGATCGACGACGCCCAGATCGGACGCGCCTTGGTAGCGGTCTTGGAGGCTCTACTGGACGAAGCCGGTTCACAGGGCCTGGCCCCCGAGGATCCCGACATGGTGCTGCGAGGCGTTGACCTTGGCCGTTAGGGCTCTGCCGGAGCCGGTGCGGCGACCTTCAGGACCACAGTCTCGAAGCGTTGGCCTTCGAGGTCGCGGCATGGCGCTCGCCGCCGTGGTCGCCGCAGGCGCTGGCCTACTGGCGGGCTGTGAGGCGGGCCGGCCGACCTTCGGCGGCGCCAAGGCGAAGGCGCACGACCTCGTGCGGGCGCAGTTCCAGTTGACCCACCTGCGGTTCAGCAAGGAGAGCGGTGGCTACAGCCCCGAGGTGGTCTGCGGCCTGTTCAGCGCCGACAGCCCGAGCGGGCCTACCGGCAGCGTCGAGTTCATCGCAAACGGAGACACCGACTCTGCGGTCATCAACGACCAGGCCCTCGGCTTCGACGTCAAGCCGCCCGCCCACCGCGACGAGGCCAAGGCTGCCGAGATCGGCATTGCGGACTGCATTTTCCCGCAGCTGTGGAAGGCGGTGTGCCGCCAACCGTTTTCAGAGCACCTCCTGCAGCAGGAGAAGCGCTGCCCGCCGTGAAGATCAGCCGATCTTCACCTTCTCTGGCCCCAAGAACTCATGGCCCGGCCACATCAGGCGCCTCGCGCCCCGCTCGTCCCGGCTGCACAACTTCGCAGCGTCGATGACGTTCAACTGCTGCGGAAAAATTCCCCGCCGCGATCATCGCGGCACCTGGATCTGCGGCGTGGGCTGATAAGCCCCTACCTTGCGAGCTTGAACTTGCCGGCTGTTTCGCCCGCGCCCGCCAGGCCCGCCTTGTCGGCAGGGAATGTGTAGAGCGGCTTGTCCTTGTAGGCCCATTGCCGCGCGCCGCCCTCGCGCCCGATGATCGTCCAGTCGCCGACCGGCTTGGCCGAAGGCGCCGCCAGAAACGGCGGCCACGCCTTGGCGCAGTCGTCTTCGCAGTGGCTCATGCCTTTCATGGTGTCGTTGTCATAGGTGTAGAGCGGCTTGCCGGTGGGGTCGGCCAGCGCGCCGTTCGCCATCTTGACTCCCGGCGGCGCGCCTTGCGCACTCGCGATGCCGGGTCCGAGGGCCAAGCCCAGGACGACCGCCGCCCATGCCAGTCTGCGTATCAACATCGAGCGCCTCCCGCCGTCGTGCATTGCGATGGCGCGCCCCGCCCCGGAGGCAAACACGCCGCCATGCTCAATAGGCCGAGCCGTACTTCACCGCGCAGCCGTAGGGTTGTGAGACCGGCGTCGCGACGGGTCGGCCCGCTTTCAGGTCCGCAAGCGCTAGCGCCACATAGGGCTTGGCGCCCTTCAGGCTTTCGAAGTCCGCGTAGGGGCGGTCGTCGATGCCGCCCATGTAGGCGACCCGGCCGGCCTTATCGATCACGAACATATGCGGGGTGTTCTTGGCCCCGTACGCGCGGCCCAGCTTGCCGTCGCCGTCCAGCAGGATCGCAGTGGCGGCGTTGCGCACCTTGTCCTTCCAGGCGTGCGCGGCGGCGCGGGTGAAGTAGCCTTCCATGTCCGGCGCCGACGACGCCACTGTAAGCCAGACGACTCCGTCGTTCACGGCCTTGCGCTGCAGCGCCTGCATCGTCCCGGACCCGTAGTGCTTGCCACAATAGGGGCAGCCGGAGTTGGTCCACTCCAGCACGACGATTTTGCCGGTGAAATCGGAAAGCGATCGCGCACGGCCATCGGCGTCCATCACCCGGAACGCGGGCGCCGGCTGACCGAGCTGCGGAGCCGCCAGGGCCGGCGCCGAGACGGCGAACGCTACGACGCCGCCCAACGCCCCACGGCGCGAAACAGACCGCGTCGCGTGTGCGCCAGGCCGGCGAGATGCGGTTGGGGTACCCTCAGCCATGCTCATCCGCCGCGGTGATCTTGTGGATCGTCACCCGAGTGTCGTGATCCTCGACACACGCCCTGTCGATCGCGGCCTGGTTCTTCTCGATGGTCTTCACCAGCCACTCCGGCGCAGTGGGAAACTGTCGCCGCAACGCCTCGATCCCGACCGCAAACGGGGTCGGTGCCCCATCGTTACCCAGGGGCTTCAGGTCGATGTTCATCGAGACACCGTGGTAGGCGCCCAGCTGTGCGCGGCCGACGCCCAGGCCCTCGGCGTTGGCCCACACTAAGCAGTTTCCGGTCGGCACGGCGCCGTGCTGTTCGGTGGCGACGGAGATCAGGCCTTGGCCGTAGTCCGGCGGCGCCTTGTTCTTCCCGCGATCGGCAGCGAAGGCGTCGGAGGCCAGACTGGATCCAACCAGGAACAGGACGAAAATGGCGATCCGCCAGACCTTCATCGATTCTCTCTGAGGCCACACGCTACGGCCCGATGGCGCAGGGTCGGCTCGCTTCAATATATCGTTATGTGATACATCTCAAGCGCACTCGAAGACCATATCGTAGCACGATACGTCCTCAATGCAGCGTCTGCCGCCTAACCAATGGACTGGAGGAAGGAGCCATGCACACCTCGAGATTGGTCACCACCTCAGCACTCGCCGCTGGCCTGGCGGCCGTCGCCGCCCCCGCCCTGGAGGCCCCGGCGGATTCCCGCACGGCGGAAGCCATCGCAGTTCAGGTAGCTCTCGAACGCGTCTGCCTGCCGCTCCTTACCGGCCAGGCGCTCAAGCCGGTCGCGGCCGCGTCCGGATTGCGCCGCGACGACGATGGCTGGTTTCTCAGCCTTCCGGGCGGCGAACGGCTGTCCGTTCTTCCGCCGGGCGGATCGAATCCAACCGTCTGCACCTTCAGCCTGACCTACCCCATCGATCGGCCGCAGCCGATGCTCTCCCTGCTCAAGCTCTGGGCCGACGATCACCAGCTGGCGGCCGCAAGCCACGGCCGGCCCTCAAGGGGACCCGCAGAACAGCGCTGGATCTGGTCCTGGCGAGGCACGGGCCCTTTGGGCTCTACCGCCCTCGTGTTCGACACCGAAAAGACGCTCGATGGCCGGCCCGTGAGTGGCGCGCTTGATCGCGCAACCGTGCTGGTTAGCCGAACAGCACCCGCCTGATGCGTGGGAAAATCGGAACTTCGATCCACTACGGCGGAGGCCAGCGCCGCCATCAGCGATCGACGCTCCATTTTTCACCTATATCCCATTGTGATACCAACGGCTTGTGCGCCGCCGTAAATAGGGAGTCCGCGTCGTGAGATCCGCCATCATCATCGCCTTGGGCGCCGCCTTGTCGCTGAGCACCCACGCTGCCGCCGCGCCCGCACCGTCCCCCGTCGCAGATCCCACGATCCCGCGGCCTGGCTGGGTTCCGCCGAGGAATGCCGAACGGCAACCGGACCTGTCCGGCTATTGGACCAACGCGACCATCACGCCGCTGCTGCGCAATTCCAGACTGACCGAGAAATCGACGCTCCCAGAGGCCGAGGCTCGGGCGGTGGAGAAGGCCTGGGCCAATGCCCTGGCGGCCGCGGAGCTACCCACCGATCCGAAATCGGGCGCGGAGGCCGCGAAGTCGAGGTCGGGCGACGCAAAGCTCCTGGCGATCCGGCCCGAGTTCGCCGCGGCCGGCGGCGATGTCGGCGGCTACAACGCCTTCTGGCTGGATCCAGGCACTCACATCCTGGAGGTCGACGGCCAATACCGGACCTCGATCCTCACCACGCCCAACGGGTTGCCGCCGCCGCGTGAGGATGGGACGCCGGCCAGACCGATGCGACCGCGTGGTCCGCCGAATTTCGACAGCTATGAAAGCCGCTCGCTCGGCGAGCGCTGCATCATGGGCTTCGGCCGCAACGCCGGCCCGCCGATGCTGCCCAATGGCTTCTACAACAACGACTACCAGATCCTGCAGACGCCCGACGCGGTGGTCATCGAGGTGGAGATGATCCACGACACGAGGATCGTCCGGCTCAACGCGCGTCACCGCCATGATGGCGTGCGCCCGTGGATGGGCGACTCGATCGGCCGCTACGAGGGCAACACCTTGGTCGTAGAAACGACCAATATCCCGCAGGCGCAGAACTTCTTCGGGTCCTGGAAGAACCTGAAGGTCACGGAGTGGTTCACCCGCGTTTCCCCCAGCCGGATCAACTACAGGTTCCAGGTCCAGGACCCGGATACCTGGAGCCAGCCCTGGGGCGGCGAATACGATTTCGCGCCACTGCACGGCGTCATCTACGAATACGCCTGCCACGAGGGAAACTACGCCCTGCCCTCCATCCTGGCGGGCGCGCGCCGTCAGGAGCAGGCGTCATCCCAGACGAAAAGCGCGGCGGTCACCCCCTCGACCTAGGCCAAGGACGCGCAAACGTCTTGGCGTGAAGGACGGCGCCCGACGCCAAACCTAGGGCGCTTCGCCGGGCTGTTTGCTGAGCACGGGGTCTGGAGATAGGCCGCGCTCCGCGTGGTCATGGCGCTCGAACGCCGCCACCGCCCGGCTCATTTCCAACTAGAAGGCGACGGCGAAGACGGCGAACAGGGTGTCCCGCGTGCGCAGCCCCGCGATCGAATAGCCCCCGCTCATCGCGCCGGCGACGAATAGCTCGACGCCAGGCGGCGGGCATTTCCCAGACGAACCCGAAAAGCAAGACATCCAACCCCGCGGCCGCAGCGGCGTGACGCCAGGCCCATAGGTCAGCCTCGGGAACAACAAGCACGTCCACGGCAAGGACGAGGTTGCTCAGGGCAAGAAGCGGAAGCTCACCGCGGTCCAGAGAAGCAGCCGCATACGGCCCTGAGACAGGCCCGGCCGAGTAACACCGCGCTGCCCGCGCTGCCGGTCCGGCAGAGGATGTAAATCCAGCCCGCCGACGGGGTCCTCAGACCCGCGGCCTATCGCGATGCGAGCGCAACGAGGCTCGCGACCTGCAGTTCCAGGCGCTTCAGTTCGCGCAGAATGTTGTTCTTCTGCATCTCCATGAAGAACCAGAGCTTGACCAGTCCCAGGCCGGCAAGCGCGAAGGTTGTCAGCCCGCCCCACATCAGCATGCCTCGCACATCCGGCGCCTGCCAGAAACGCCAGGCCGCCCAGACGGCGACGCCGAACAGGGCGAAGCCGCCTAACCAGCCTGCAAGGGCGAACAGGCGGTGCTGCGTCTGGAACGCCTGCATCGCCTGGACCACCAGCGAAGGCTCCCGCCCCAGCGCGTCGCAGGCCCGCACATCGTCCGGCGAGAGCGCGCGCCGGATCGCTTCATCGACATGGGTCATGTCCGTCTCCTTCCAAAATAAGTCTCAGGGTCTGACGCGCCGCATGCAGGCGCGACTTGACGGTTCCGACGGGCAAGCCGTGCGCGGCGGCGATCTCTTCGACCAACAGCCCCTCCCCGTAGCGCAGGCTGATCATCAGACGCTGGTCGACCGGCAGGCCACGGATCGCCCGTCCAATGTCGAGGCTATCGTCCAGGTCGGCGGGGCCGCCCGACACCGGCGGAGCCGTCAGCGCCCGCGCCGCGGCCTCGGAGGCGAGCTGGCGATCCCGGGCCCCCCGGCGGATCGCATCGACGCACCGGCGCGTCACGATCGCATAGGCCCAGCCGGAAAATTTCGCCGGGTCATCGAGCCGCGATAGGGCGCGCGCGATGCTGATCCAGGCGTCCTGCACCGCATCGCGCGCCCGATCAGCGTCGAGGAGCAGGCGTTCCGCGTGCCGGCGCAATCGGGGGTCCAG
>DASXKT010000298.1:0-6926 GCA_036496685.1 Phenylobacterium sp. | reverse complement strand
CACGATGTCGGCGCGGCCATCTCCGGTGATGTCGGCGAGGAACCGCTGATGGTCGTCCACGGTCCAGCCTTGATTGACGCCCAGGTCGGCGATGACGAAATGCGCCTCTGAGAACGTGCCGTCGCCGTTGTTCAGCGCAGTCCAGACGCCATCGTTGCCGAACCCGATGATGTCCGCCCGGCCATCGCCGGTGAGATCGGCGGCGAAGCGGGGATGTTGCTCTGTGCGCCAGCCCTGGTTGAACCCCAGGTTCGCAAGGACGAACCCTGCCTCGGTGAACGTGCCGTCGCCGTTGCTCAGCGCCATCCACGCGCCATCGTCGCCGAAGCCGATGATGTCGGCGCGCCCGTCACCTGTGAGGTCGGCGCACATCCGGGGGTGCCGTTCAGTCCGCCACCCTTGATTGTAGGCAAAAGCCGCGATCGTCGCGCGGGCCATGGCGAAGGTCCCGTCGCCATTGCTGGTGGCGGTCCAGACGTCATCGTTGGCGAAGCCGACGATGTCGGCGCATTTGTCGCCCGTAAGGTCGGCGACGAGCCGCAACAGGTCGACGCTATTCCAATTTGTCGCAGTGCCACTCACGTCGAGCCTCCCCAGCCGGAAGTCGAAGTTCCTGAGTCTTGCGCGTTGTGTTTGCTGGATTAGGCCGCTCAAAACACTATCGCAACGTGTATCTCACCTCGAAGCACGACCCTAGGTCGCCAAGGCGCAGCTACGCCAACTGCGCCGCCGTCGCCCCTCAGGCGTTAAATGGTCAGGGCGCCGTCCATCTCCCGGAACCGTGGCGCAACATCTGCAATCGACGTGCGACAGCGTGGCCTTGTTACCGTCGTCGTTGCGCCTCAGTCTGACGCCCATGCGCCTCGCCGCTCTCGCAAGCCTCGTCTGTCTCTGCAGCGGAGTGGCGCTCGCCGCACCCCCCGCCTTGCCGCCGCAGCCGCCGCACGAGGTCTCGGGGGTGACGGTCTACGCCAGGACCGATCCGCCAAAGGTCACAGCCACCTATCCGGCGGCAGGCCAGGCGCTGCCGGCCGGGGTGCTCATCCTGACCATCACCTTTGACCAGAAGATGCTGGAGGCGGGCTTCGATTTCGGCCCGGCCGCAGGCGGCGAGATGCCCAACTGCCTGAAGACCCCGAGGCTGCTGGAGGACGGCAAGACCTTCGCGCTGCTCTGCACAACCGATCCGCACAAGGCCTACGCCCTGACGTTCAACGCTGCGCCACGGGGCGGCTTCGCCAACGTCGCCGAGCACCGGGCGGACTCTGCCTCGCTGGCCTTCACTACAACTGACGGTGACGGCCCCCGCTCGATCCCTGAAGCGCTCAAGGTGCAGAACCTGCGGAACATCGACATGCCGATCCACGTGGATCCGGACCACGAGGACAAGGTCGCCCGCTAGGCGGTCCCTGCGCCATTCGCCGCGGCGATCTGGCGGCGCGCCCCCGGTGCGCTTACATGTCGCGCGAGTCAGGGAGAATTTGATGGCCAGCCTTAGGTCCAGGATTGGCGCCGCCCTCGGTGTGGCGCTGGCGCTCGGCATGCTTGTCGCCGAGCCGGCGGACGCCCGCCGCGGCGGCAGCTTTGGCAGCCGCGGTTCGCGCACCTATTCGCAGCCCCGTCAGACGGAGACGGCGCCCGGCTACGTGCCCCCTGTTCAACGCTCGATGACGCCGCAGTCCGGCCCCGGAGCCCAGCCCGGCGGCGCCTACGCGCCCCAGCCCGGCCAGCCGGGCTACGCCTACAATCGCCCCGCCTCGAGGTTCGGCGGAATGGGCGGTGGGTTCCTGGGCGGCCTCTTGGCCGGCGGTCTGATCGGCGGCCTGATGGGCCACGGTTGGGGCGGCGGCTGGGGCGGCGGCGGCGGCGGGATGGGCTTCCTGACCATCCTGATCCAGCTCGGCATCCTCTTCTTCGTCGCGTCCTGGCTTTTGCGAAGATTCGCGCGGCCGAAGGCGTCGGCCTTTATGCCCTGGGACCAACCCAAGGCGGCCTATGGGGGACCGCAGGGATTCCAGGACACCGGCTTAGGCGGCGGCTTCGGGTCGAGTCCCGCGCCAGCCTCGTCCTACGTGCCGACCTCTGGGCCTGCCTGGGAGATCCCTATCACCCCGCAGGATCAGCAGACATTCGAGACCCTGCTCAAGGAGATCCAGGACGCCTTTGGCCGCGAGGACTATGCGGCCCTGAGGGACCGCTGCACGCCCGAGGTCATGTCGTATCTGGCCGAGGAGCTGAGCGACAACGCCACCCACGGACGGCGCAACGAAGTCACCTCCACGCGGCTGTTGAAGGCCGATGTCGGCGAGGCCTGGCGTGAGGGTTCTGTCGACTATGCGACCGCCGCAATGCGCTACGAGAGCATCGACCTGATGCGTGACCGCACGTCGGGCGCGGTGCTGTCGGGCGACCCCAACACGCCCAGCCAGACAACCGAGCTCTGGACCTTCGCGCGGCAGACCGGAGGCGCCTGGAAGCTCTCGGCGATCCAGGAAGCCTGACGCCCGCCCTGCCGCATTGCACGCGTGTAACCAAACTGTTGTTTCGAAGAAGCCTTTGAATCCGTAAGTTCCGCGGATTCTTAGCCGCGCCCTCTTCGCGGACACATTATTATCCGGAGCAAGCTGTGCATCGCGCCCTTATCCTCGCCCTCGGAACCGCGCTCTGCGCCGTCCCGATCGCCCTTGCCGGCCCGGTGGCCGCCCAAACCGCGGGCTCGTCCAAGGCCGCGCCAGCGAAGGCCGCAGCCTCGAACGTCGCGCCGCGCAACGAATTCGGTCAGCCGGACCTGACCGGCTTCTGGTCCAATGCCACCCTGACGCCGGAACAGCGGCCGGCGGCCCTGGGCGACCGGGCGGTCTACACCCCGCAGGAAGTCGCCAAGCTGGAAGGCCAGGTGGCCAAGGAAGTCGAAGAGGGCAACAAGCCCACCGACCCGAACTCGGGCGCCGAGGGCGGCAAGGCCGATCCCAAGAGCCTGCGGCCTGAGTTCGCCGCGGCCGGCGGCGACGTCGGCGGCTACAACCGCGGCTGGCTCGACCCGGGCTCGAGCGTGATGCGGGTGCACGGCGAACCCCGCACCTCGTTCCTGACCACCGGCAACGGCCAGCCCCCGGCTCGCAAGGGCGGTGGCGGAGCCGGCGGTTTCCCGCGTGGCCTGGGCTCGTTCGACAATCCGGAGAACCGTTCGCTCGGCGAGCGCTGCATCCTGGGCTTCGGCCGCAACGCCGGCCCGCCGATGCTGCCCAACGGCTTCTATAACAACAACTACCAGTTCCTGCAGACCAAGGACGCCTTCGTCATCGAGGTCGAGATGGTCCACGACACCCGCATCGTGCGTCTGAACGCCAAGCACCGCACCGACGGCGAACGGCCGTGGATGGGCGACTCGATCGGCCACTGGGAGGGCGACACCCTCGTCGTCGAGACCACCAACATCCCGCAGGCCCAGGCCTACCGCGGCTCGTGGAAGGACCTGAAGGTCACGGAGCGGTTCACCCGCGACGGCAAGAACCACGTCCTCTACCAGTACGCGCTCGAAGACCCGACCATGTGGGATAAGCCGTGGGGCGGTGAGTACGAGTTCTCGCCCCTGCAGGGCGTGATCTACGAATACGCCTGCCACGAGGGGAACTACGCGCTCCCGGGCATGCTGGCCGGCGCCCGGGCCCAGGAAAAGGAATCGGGTTCCAAGGGCGGCGCGGCCGGAAACCAGTAGCTATCGCTGCTCGCCGGCTGACCTGGAACCTAGGTCAGCCGGCGCTTCTCCCCATGCAATTTGGTGGGCGCCGCCTAGACGCGCGGCGAGAACGACCGTGTCGGCGGCGGCGCTGCGACCGCGAGCGGCAGGGTGATCGTGAAGCGGGCGCCGTGGTCGTTGTGCGCCTCGAGCGTTCCGCGAAGCTGTCGCACCACGGCCTTGAGGATCGACATCCCTAGGCCCGTCGCCTGTTCGGCGCTGAAGTCCTGGCGCAGGCCTGCGCCCTCGTCCGCAACCGTCAGGCGCAGGATCGCTCCGTCCCGGTGGCAGTCGATCCGCAGGGCGCCGCGCTCGCCCTTGCGATAGGCGTGCTTGGCGGCGTTCATCGCCAGCTCGTTGATGGCGATCGCCAGCTGCTGCGCGGCGGCGCCGGGCACGGCGACGGATTCAGCCTCGACGGTGCAGGTGAGGCCCGTGCCGCCTTCCACCAGCCGGCAGAGGCCGATCAGGAAGGGCTGGAGATTGACGTCACGCATCTCCTCGTGGTCGCTCAGGAAGCGGTGCAGCTGGCCGACGGCCGACAGCCGCGCGGCGGCTTCCAGAAGCGCGACCTGCGCCGCCGGGTCGGCGATGCGGGTCTGTTCAAAGATCAGGAAATCGGCGGCGAGCTGCAGGCTGTTGGCAAGCCGGTGATCAAGTTCGCGCCGCTCGCCCGCAATGGGCTGGGGGCGGGGCAGCGGCCCCGCGGTTGAACGAACCTGGTCCGTCGAGATTAGTCCTGCTGGGGTGTCCACACCAGCCTCCGCGATTTTGGCGCCCCCGCCCAACCGAGGCCGGCACTAGACACGCAAAAGGTGTACAGAAGACCAACAAGCGCAACTATAAGTTCAACTGCAGGTTTCAGCCAGTCCGGGGGCGCCCGCCTAGATTGGCTGCTCGATCGACTTGGCAAGCGGGGTGAAGAGCTTCGGGCCGGCTTCGGTCATGTGCCAGCAGTCCTCGAGCCGGATACCGAACTCGCCGGGGGTGTAGAGGCCGGGCTCGTCGGAGAAGCACATGCCGGGGGCGAGCGGAGTCGCGTCGCCGTGCACCAGGTACGGAGATTCGTGGCCGTCGAGCCCGATGCCGTGGCCAGTGCGGTGGGAAAGCCCGGGCAGGCGGTAGCCCGGACCCCAGCCTTCCTTTTCGTAATAGGCGCGCACCGCGTCGTCGATCGAACCCACCGGAACACCCAGGCGGGCGGTCTCCAGGGCGATCTCCTGCCCGCGCTTGACCGTGTTCCAGACCTTGCGCTGCTTGGCGGTGGGCGCGCCCACGATCCAGGTGCGGCTGATGTCGGAGGTGTAGCCATGCACCGTGCAGCCGACGTCGACCAGGACGACCGAGCCCTCGCGCACCGTCTGCTTCTGGTGTGAGCCGTGCGGATAGGCGCTGGCCTCGTTCAGCAGGACCAGGCCGCCGTCCCAGCCACCGCCGGCCGCCGTGGTCGCCGCCCCGATCAGCGCCCCGATCTCGCTAGGCCCCATGCCCGGGCGCACCGCGGCGTGGGCGTGGCGGATCGCCTCGAGGGTGATCGCGTTCGCCTGCTGCAGCAGGGCGAGTTCGGCCGGTGACTTGATCATCCGGCAGGCCCGAACCAGCCCGTCGCCCGAGACGACGCTGTAGGCGCCGGCCGCCGCCTGGCGCACGCCGTCGACGATGAAGAGCCGGGTGGTGTTCTCGAACGCGATCGGGCCCGAGGCGACGCCGCGATCCTTCAGGGCCTGGACGATCCGCTCGAAGGGGCTCTCGTGCTCATTCCAGGGCCGGACGTCGCCGCCGACCGCCAGGGTCTCGCGCACCGACGGCTCCTCGAAGGCCGGGGTGACGATGATCACCTCGCCCCGGGCGGGGATCACGGCGGCCGTCGTCCGCTCCGAGCGCCACCATTGGATGCCGGTGAAGTAGTCGAGGCTCGAGCCCGACTCGGCGATGAGCGCGCCGACGCCCTGGTCGACCATCAGCCGCTGCAGCTTGGCGATCCGCGCTCGCCGCTCGTCGGCCGAGATCGGCTTGGCCCCGGCCGTCATCGGCCGGCCCTCAGGCGGCCCTGCCGCACGCGCCGCCGCCGGGATCACCGCCCACGCTGCGCCGGCCGCGGTCGCGGCGGTTAGGAAGTTTCGGCGATGCATCGGTGGGCCCCCTGAATCTCTCATCAGGATGCCCCGATCGTCGGCCGCCGTCACCCTTCGCTGAACACCCCCAGTTCGTTGCCGCTAGGGTCGCGGAAGTGGAAGCGCCGGCCGCCGGGGAAGCTGAAGATCGGGCGGGTGATGGTTCCGCCGGCGGCCTTCACTTTGGCCTCCATGGCTTCCAGGTCGTGGGCGAAGAGGATGACCAGCGGGGTCTTCACCTGCTCGGCGGCGTCGGCGTGGAAGCCGCCGTCAAGGCCCTCGGCCATGGCGGCGTATTCCGGCCCGTAATCGGTGAAGCTCCAGCCGAACGCCTGGGCATAGAAGGCCTTGGTGGCCGTCAGATCGCCGGCCGGGAACTCCACGTAGTCGATCTTACCGTCTTCACGCATCGCCACGCCTCCAGGTGTTCATCATTTGTTCTAGACTAGATCGGGTAATAATATACTTGACGCAGTAACCTCTCGGGCCTAGGGTTGGCTCATGGAAAAGCCGCTTGCCCAACCTAAGACACTGATGGAGGCGGTTCGCTACTTCGCGGACGCTGATCGCACCCTCGCCATGGCGGTTTCCCTCCGCTGGCCCGAGGGCATCCATTGCCCGACCTGTGGCCGGACGGACGTTCGGTTCATCGCCACCCGCCGCATCTGGGAGTGCAAGGAGAAGCACGCCAAGCGCCAGTTTTCCGCGAAGGTCGGGACGATCTTTGAAGACAGCGCGCTTCCGCTGGACAAGTGGTTCGTGGCGATCTGGGCCGTCGCCAACTGCAAGAACGGCATTTCAAGCTACGAACTGGCCCGCGCGACGGGCGTCACGCAGAAGTCGGCGTGGTTCATGCTTCACCGCATCCGCCTCGCGATGGAAGTCGGCGGGATCGAGAAGTTCGGTGGCGAGATCGAAGGCGACGAGACCTTCCTGGGCGCCAACCCCAAGAGGATGAGCGCCAAGCGCCGCAAGGCGAAGCTGGAGGCGTCGGGCACACTTGTGGGCGACAAGTCCATCGTGGCGGGCCTGCTGCGCCGTGGCGGCGAGGATGACGCCAGCCGCGTTCGCCT
>DASXKT010000297.1:0-1720 GCA_036496685.1 Phenylobacterium sp. | reverse complement strand
GGGACTAGTCGGGCGAAACGCGCGGATCACCCGCGATGGCGCGGCCGCCCTCCAGCCAGGCGATCAGGGCTGGCGACAGGGCGGCCTCCACCTTGGCGCGGTAGCGGGCGAGATCGGCCTCGTCGACCTCGCCCTTCCAGCGGCCGTTGGTGGCCTTGTGCAGGAAACTCCTGTGGCCGCCTTCCAAGCCCATCTCCATGCCAGCCAGCAAGCGGTCGCCATCGCGCTTCATCGCCTCGAACGTGGCCGCCTCCACCAGTGCGGGCCAGATCGCCTCGTTCACGGGAATGTCGAGGAAGGCGGAAATGCGCCGCATCTCGCCGTGCAGATCGGCCTTCAGGTCGGCATAGTGGACCAACAGCACGTTGTCCGCCTTGCGCTGGTCCCAATAGGTGCGCTCCAGCGTAACGAAACCGTCGGCGGTATGCATGCCGTCGGCCTCCACCCAGTAGTGGAAGAACTCACGAGCGGCGCGCGGCGGGCGCGGCATCGGCGTGCCAATGGCGGGATCGCCAAGCCCGACGGCGTCGAACCGCGCCCAGGCTTCGGAGGTGCGGTTGTTCAGGTGGTTCAGGTGCGACATCGCCGCGTCGCGCCCGTCACGCGCCGTGTGGATGTAGCGGACCTCGTCGTAGAGCGGAAAGGCATCCATCGGCAGGTGCGTCTTGATGAAGCGCCGATGCTCCTGGGCCTCCAGCCCCGGCAGGATCGCCTCCAGCGGCGCGAAGAAGCGTGCGTCCAGCCAGGGGCTCAACCTGCCCAGATGTCGCGGCTCCGTGGACTGGAAGACCAGCAGGTTGACGATCTGCTGCGTCCAGGTGGTGCCGACCTTGGCGGCGGTGCCAATGATGATATCGCCCGGCCGGGGCTTGTACTGCTCCCAGTAGCGGCTGTCGGAGTTATAGTCGCGGACGACGCGTGTCGGCGCGTGAGTGAGCATGGCCGTTCCCCCGCCTTCCGGCGACGCTATGACCCTCTCGAGGGGTTGGCAATTTCCCCCTGTCCGTTCGGCGACGGCGGCTGGCCCTGCGGCACCCTGCCTCTAAAGCCGCCTACCCGTTAGCTGGGAACGGCACGGGAGCCAAGGGCCGCTTCCCACCACCCCTTTGCGGACCCTGGGAATGTCCGCCGGTCAGCCATGAGCCCGAATGTCGCCTTCGCGGTGCGGAGCCAAGACCGCTCGCGACCCCCATAGCGATGGGGTGGACGCCCCTGACGGCATCGAAGTGCCAAAGTGGAGGTGTTGAAAACACCACTGCAAAGGAGGCGTCCGTGGGTGAAGTTAGCACACTCGGGCTCGATCTGGCGAAGACGGTCTTCCAGGCGCATGGCGCCGGTGCGTCGGGCGAGGTGGTCTTCCGCAAGAAGCTGAGGCGAGACAAACTTCTCGAATTCTTCGCCGGCCAGCCGCGCTGCCGGGTGGCGATGGAGGCCTGCGCCAGCGCCCACTTCTGGGCCCGCGAGATCGCCGCGCTGGGCCACGAGACCCGGCTGATCGCGCCGGCCTATGTGAAGCCGTTTGTGAAGCGGCAGAAGAACGACATGGCCGATGCGGAGGCGATCTGCGAGGCGGCGCAGCGGCCGACCATGCGCTTCGTCACGCCGAAGAGCGCCCAGGCGCAAGGCGCAGCAGTGGTGTTTCGCACCCGCGATCTCTTGGTCCGGCAAAGGACCCAGCTGATCAACGCCCTGCGCGGCCACCTCGCCGAGTTTGGCTTCG
>DASXKT010000296.1:0-7239 GCA_036496685.1 Phenylobacterium sp. | reverse complement strand
GCATGGACGGCGTCGTCGCCAAGCCGATCGAAGCCAGCAAGCTGCTCGAGGCGCTCTCCAAAGCTGTTGGCGCCTCCATGCAGCAGCGGCCGGATTGGCGGCATTGCTGAACACGCGCGCCGCGTCCATCTCCGCGCGCCGGTCGCCGCTCCCGGCGCGGCCGGTAGAGCGGAAACTGGTCTGGATTCCTGGCGGTGAGTTCCGCATGGGGTCCGACGTACACTACCCGGAAGAGCGGCCGTCCAGGCGCGTCGCCGTCGACGGTTTCTGGATCGAAGCCACGCCGGTCACCAACCGCGACTTCGCCCGCTTCATCGCCGAGACCGGCTGGACGACCGTGGCCGAGATCGCGCCCAGGGAGGAGGACTATCCGGGCGCCCTGCCCGGCATGTTGACGCCCGCCTCGCTGGTGTTCACGCCGACGACGCGGCCGGTCGACCTCAGCCAGCCCAGCAACTGGTGGCGCTACACGCCCGGTGCGAACTGGCGCCAACCCGTGGGTCCCCGCAGCAGCGTCGAGGGGCTGGACGACCACCCTGTCGTCCACGTCGCGTGGCGCGACGTGGAAGCCTATGCGGACTGGGCGGGTCTCGATCTGCCGACCGAAGCGGAATGGGAGCGCGCCTGCCGCGGGGGCCTCGATGCGGCCGAGTTCGCCTGGGGCGCCGAACTCACCCCTGGCGGGAAGCGTATGGCGAACGTCTGGCAGGGCCGGTTTCCGTACGAGAACCTGGCCGAGGACGGGTGGAGCCGCACCTCGCCTGTCGGGGCTTTCCCGCCGAATCGCTTCGGCCTCTACGACATGATTGGCAACGTCTGGGAATGGACCCGCGACTGGTGGTCGGAGACGTCCACCGCGGACGGCTGTTGTGCGCCGTCCAGGGCGGCAGGGGACGACGAAGCGGCGAGCTGCGACGGCCGAGATCCCGCGATCCAAATCCCGCGCAAGGTGCTGAAGGGTGGTTCACACCTCTGCGCCCCCTCGTATTGCCGTCGCTATCGACCGGCCGCCCGCCACCCGCATCCGGTCGACACGTCGACCTCGCACGTTGGTTTTCGCTGCGTGCGCCGCAAATCTCCAAAGCCTGGGGCCTCTGACCGGGGGCGCCCCAGGAAAGCACCTTAGGCCTTCTCCGCTTTTTGGCGGATCGAGTTGCGGCGGTGGAGCGACCATCCTCCACCGGGGCGACAGGGAGAGACGCGAATGCAGTTGATCCAGACTCTCCTGCCGCTGCTGATCCAGGGGAGCCTCGGCGCGCTGGTGCTGGCGGTCGGGCTCGATGCGCAGGTGAGCGATGTACTCCACCTCGTTCGCCGCCCCGGCCTGCTGGCGCGCGCGTTCGTCGCTATCAGCGTCGTCGTGCCGGCGGTCGCGGTGCTGGTGGTCCAGGCTCTGCCGATCAGCCTTCCGAGCAAGGTCGGCGTGATCCTGATGGCGCTGGCCCCAGTGCCGCCGTTTGTCCCGGGCAAGGCTCTGAAGCTCGGGGGGCATAAATCGTACGTCTACGGACTCTACGTCGCCTTCGCCGTGTTGGCGGTGCTCATCGTGCCGGCGACCGTGGCGGTGTTGAACCAGCTCTACGGTTCGAGCGCCGACGTGCCGATGGACAAGCTCGCCGGCACAGTCGTGTTCTCCGTGTTGCTACCATTGATCGTTGGCATGCTGATCCATGCCCGATGGCCGGAACGAGCCAGCGCCGCGGCGGCCCTGGTAGGACGGATCGCGATGATCCTGGTGGCGATCGTCATCATTCCGCTGCTGTTCAGGGCCTGGCCGGCGATGCTGGCGATGATGGGCGACGGCACGGTGCTGGCGATGGTGCTGATCATCGCCGCCGGCGTCGCCGCCGGCCACGTGCTGGGCGGCCCCGACCTGGAGAACCGGATGGCTCTGGCCGGCACGGCCGCCACGCGGCATCCCGGCATCGCGCTGATGATCGCCGGCGCCAGCGGCTTCGACAAGCGGGTGACGGCGATCATCCTGCTGTTCGTGCTGGTGTCGCTGGTGGTGACGGCGATCTACCAGGCCGTCATCAAGCGCGTCGTCCGCAGGCAACAGCCGACGTCGCCTCCGGCGCCCGCGCGCTGAAACGCCGGGCGAGCCCGCCAGTGCTGCGTCGGAAGATCGGAGGGTCGGCCACGACCCCGCTCCGCGATCCGGCGCGGTTGGCTGGTGCTCAGCATGGCGCGTGACTGGCGCAGCATTTTCCCGACGCCGCGCGAGCGCTCCACGCCCTAGCTGCGGGGACCTGGGGTTTCACCGGATGGGCGCATCGCCGCGCGCTCGTCAGTGTCTGGGAGTCGCTACCGACGGAGGCGGTGAATGGACTTCGGCCGATCCGGCAGCGCCTCGAGGCGGACGAGAGGGGGGTGGTCCGGCGGCATGGGTCTGATGGCGAGCGGCGCGCTGATGGTCGGGAGCGCGCATGCCGCCGAGGGCGGCGCTAGCCTCTACCTGCTCGGCTCGGGCGGCCCTGACGCAGCGGTGATGCCGCCGCTCGTGGGCGTCTACGTCGACACCACGGGATACTACTACGACGGCAGCGGGGGCGGCGGCAAAGAGTTCGAGGTGGGGGGGAACGTGGTCGCCAACCTGAGGGCGCGCATCGCCGCCGATTTCACCACCGTGGTCTGGGTTCCCACCACCAACTTCGCCGGCGGAACGCTGGAGCTGGGCGGCGTGCTGCCGATGGGCGCCGTAACGGTCGACGCTTCGGCGGTGCTGACCGGACCGCTCGGACACCGGTTCGGCGTCTCGGCCACCGATTCCGCGGGTCTGATCGGCGACCCGGTCGGGCTGATCGCGGCGGGCTGGAAATTCGGCAACGTCTACGTCCAGGGCTCGGGGCTCGTAAACGTGCCGGTCGGCGACTATCGCGACCGGGGGCTGGCCAACCTTTCGTTTCACCGCTGGGCCGGCGACGCATCCTTGGCGGTGACCTGGAAGGACCCGCAGGTCGGCTGGGATATCTCCGGAAAGGCCGGATTCACCTTCAACGGCACGAACCCGTCGACCCAGTACACCACCGGGACCGAGTTCCACATCGAAGGCGCCGTGCAGAAAACCCTGTCGAAGCGATGGTCGCTCGGCGCGCAGATGTACTACTATGATCAGGTGACCGGCGATTCCGGGCTCGGCGCCAAGCTCGGGCCGTTCGAAGGCCAGGTCGTCGGCGTCGGCGGCACGGCTGCCTACAGCTTCACCATCGGGCACACGCCGGTGTCCTTGCGCGGTCGGGTGATGACCGAGTTCGACGCGGTGAACCGGCTCGAAGGCACGTCGTGCTGGCTCGACCTAAGCTTCCCGCTGGTGATGAAAGTGCCAACGCCAGCAGGCCCGGTTTGGACCAACTAGGATCACAAGTCGCCGGCGACCCGCCGGACCAGAAGACGGAGCTTCGAATGTCCCTCACTAACACTCTGCGTCGGATGTCGGTCGTGGCGGTGGCTGCCGCTGTCATGGCGGCGCCCACGCTGGCGCAGGCCGCCCCTGACGCGACCATCACCTTCTCTGGCGGTTCGGTCGCGTTCATCGCCGGGGTCAAGTGGGGCAGCGGCACGCTGACCTACCACGGCCACCGCTATCCGCTGAAGGTCAGCGGCCTCGGGTTCGGCGCGATCGGGGCGTCGGGGTACAGCGCCTCCGGCACCGTCTCCCACCTGCATAGCGTCAAGGACATCGAGGGCGTCTACGGGGCGATGGACGCCTCGGCGACCGCGGGCTCCGGCGCGGGCATCATCAGCATGAGCAACGGCAACGGCGTGCAGATCACGGTCACGTCGACCACGTCGGGCCTGAAGCTCTCGTTGGCCCCCTCGGGCGTGAACATCGCCCTCAAGTAGTAGCCGCGCACTCAGCGCTAGCCGTCGCTGGTCGCCCAGTCGGCCGGCGGCGCGCGTTGTGGCGAGGCCTCGGCCTGGCGGACGAACGTTTCTCGAAGAAGACGTCTCACGGCCGTCGCCTCGCTGCGCCCCAGCGCGCCTACCTCGGAAAGAGGAAGGTCGCCGTGAAACGGAAGCCGGCCTGGGGCCCCTGGGCGCTTTCGGCGTAGGCCTTGCCGGTCACGCCGAGGGAGACCGGCTGGCGGCCGAACTTGTAGATGTGAGAGACGCCGAAGTTCACCGGCACGGTCCACTGGTGGTGAACCCAGTCGTAGTTGCTCTCGGTGTTCAGGCTGAGGCTGGTGGTGTCGGGATAGGTGTAGCTAAGGAACGGCTGCACGAAGAGGCTGCTGACCCGGTCGCGCCGGCCGCTGCCGGCGTAGCTCCAGAGTTGGTTGGCGAGCATGCCCACCGTGACCGGGCCGCTCTGCTTCAGCACGACGAAAGTGGGTCCCGCAGACCACTTCTCGCTGCCCAGCGCGGCGCCGCCGATCGGCCAGATGAAGGCTGGCCCAATGCCGAAGATGATGCCGTTCTTCAGCGGCGGCGGGGCGAAAAAGAACTCTGCGTCACGTCGCCGACGCCCAAGTGGGCGCCGTTTGTTGGCGAAGTGCGGTCCTGATAGATCACCGGCAGGATCGTGCGCACGATCATGGTCAGACCGCCGCCGACCGGGATGGGGACGACCGGCTGGATGTTCAGGACGTCGCGCGCGCCGCCATCGGGGCCGATGCAGCATTCGTAGTTGTTCTGCAACGGCACGCTGATCAAGTTGGCGATCGGATTCTGGGTTTGCTTGGCGAGGTCTTCGTCGCTGGTCTGGGCCATCGCGCCTGCGCCGGACAGGGTGGTGGCAAGCAACGCGGCCAGGCACGCCGTCTGCGGGAGCTTCCAGCTCATCGCGGTCTCCCTCAAACTCGGAAATCCACTAACCCGAGGCCCCCGTGCAGCTACCCCGAAGGTGGGCCCCGCGAGTGATGCGACCCGGGCTTGGGGGCCAGGCGATGTCGTCGGCCCCACAGCGGATGGCCTCAGCGGCCGGCGACGCCCGCCGTCATCTTGTCCATGATCTGGTCGATGCCGAAGCTCGCCGCCTTCTGCCTGGGCGGGAAGTCCGTGAAGGTGGAAAGGAACTGGCCGACCAACGACTGGGCGCCCATGATCAGGTAGGCCTTGCTCATGTACCAATCCCAGTAGGTATTCGACGTGACATCGGCCCGCTCGTAAGGGTCGGTGCGCAGGTTGAACAGTTTTGGCACCCGCAACTGGGTGAAAGGTTCGGCCCAGATCTCCAAGGTGCGCGAGCTCGCTGCTCGGCGAACACCATCTTCCAGTTGCCGTAGCGAAGAGCCACCAGCTCGCCGTCGTCGTCGAAGTAGATGAAGCCCGGACGCGGGCTCTTGTCGACTTCGCCGGTGAGGTAGGGCAGCAGATTGAAGCCGTCGAGGTGGACCTTGAAGGTCTTGTCGCCCGACTTGTACCCGCTCTTGCAGGTCTCGACGACGTTCGGATCGCCGGCGATGGCGCAGAACGTCGGGGCCCAGTCGTGGTGCTGGACGATCTCGTTGGAGACGACGCCGGCGGCGATCTTGCCGGGCCAGCGCACCAGCATCGGGATGCGGAACGCGCCTTCCCAGTTGGTGTCCTTCTCTGAACGGAACGGCGTCATGGCCCCGTCGGGCCAGGTGTTCATGTGCGGCCCGTTGTCGGTCGAGTACATGACGAAGGTGTCGTCGGCGATGCCGAGCTGGTCCAGGGTGTCGAGCAGCGTTCCCACGTTCTTGTCGTGGTCGATCATGGTGTCGTGATAGCGCGACTGGTCCGGCCCCGCCTGGCCCACGCTCTCTGGCTTGGTGTGGGTGCGCAGGTGCATGTGGGTGAAGTTGACCCAGCAGAAGAATGGCTTGCCCTGGCCGTGCTGGGTCCTGATCCAGTCGCTCGCCACCTGCGCGAAGTCGTCGTCGCAGGTCTCCATGCGCTTCCGGGTCAGCGGACCGGTGTCCTCGATCTTCTGCTTGCCGACGCGCCCCCACCGCGTCTGTTCGGTTGGGTCGTCCACGTCGGTCGCCTGGCACCGCAGAACGCCGCGCGGGCCGAAGTTGTCCCTGAAAGCGCCCTTCGGATAGTCGATGTCCTCCGGGTCCTCCTCGGCGTTCAGATGGTAGAGGTTGCCATAGAACGCGTCGAACCCGTGCACCGTGGGCAGGTACTTGTTCTGGTCGCCCAGGTGGTTCTTGCCGAATTGCCCGGTGGCGTAGCCGTGGGGCTTCAGGAGTTCCGCGATCGTCGCATCTTCGGCTTGCAGGCCGACGTCCGCGCCCGGCATGCCGACCTTCGTCAGCCCGGTGCGGAAGCCGCTCTGGCCAGTGATGAAACTGGCGCGGCCGGCGGTGCAGGACTGCTCGCCGTAGCTGTCGGTAAACCGCATGCCCTCCCTGGCGATGCGGTCGATATTGGGCGTGCGGTAGCCCATCAGGCCGTCCGAGTAGCAGGACAGGTTGGTGATGCCGATGTCATCGCCCCAGATGACCAGGATGTTGGGCTTGCCGTTTGGCATAAGTGCTCCTCAGGCCGGGAAGGTCTCGCAGATGCGCGAGGGATGGCACACGGGCGCGGCCGAGTTGATCGGGCCAACCCCTGCGACCACTCAGCGTCGGTTGCGGAACCGCAACCACTCCTCTGGCGGATGAGAAACCGCGACATCGCGCCAGCTTCCGATGCAGCCGAGGGCGAATACTCTCTCCACAGCAGCGCTTCAGAATCAGCGAGTTTCGAAAAATCAATGGCGTATGGCGCAGAGTTCGGCGGCGATCCGCGTGGCCCTTGGTGCCGGGGCTGCAAACGACCGATCACCCCGGGCGAGCCTACGACCCGGATGTGCTTCCACGAAGACCCTGACGGCTCGCGCGGGATCAGTGGCGTCTACCACGGCGAATGCGCGCGGCCTTACTGGGACACGCTCACGCCGATTCTGAGGCGCCTCGGCGGCTGACTCGCAGTCGCCGCGGGCGTGCGCAACCGGCGTCTAGCGCCAGAGGTGAACGACTTCCGCGTCCCCACCTTCGAGCCGCGGCCGCGTGTCCGGGGCGGCGAAGCGATCGGCCGCGAACGTGATGTTGGACCTCAGTCCGAACGCGCCTTCGCTGTAGGCGCCTTCGTTGACCACAGCCGGCGGGGCCCAAGCCTGTCCCCGCACCGCCCCCCCCGGTCGGTAGAGCTCGAGCCGTAGGCCGAAGGGTCCGGGCGGCGGCCGCAGCGTCTGGCGTCCGCGAATCTCATCGCCCAGCCTGATCGACACCTCGAAGCACTCGCCTGGATCCGGGGTTAGACCGAACCAGTCGCCGACGCTGAGCTGCG
>DASXKT010000295.1:0-3165 GCA_036496685.1 Phenylobacterium sp. | reverse complement strand
ACCGATCCGGGGCAGGTGACGACCGCGCTCAATGCGCTGCGCCAAACGATCGGCGCGCCGCTGGCGGGCGTTCCGGGCGGGCGGGACGTCAACGTGAGCCAGGGTCCAGATCAGCGGATCCGCATCGCCTTCGTGCCCGAGGCTTTCGATGCGGAGACATCCAAGGCTGTCGAGCAGTCCATCGAGATCATCCGCCGGCGGATCGACCAGATGGGCACCAAGGAGCCTGACATCTCCCGACGCGGCAAGGACCGCATCGACATCCAGGCGGCTGGCGAGAGCGATCCCAACCGGCTGAAGAACGTCATCGGCCAGACCGCCAAGCTGACCTTCCAGATGGTCGACGAGTCCGCCTCGCAAGAGGATCTCGCGGCTGGCCGCGTGCCGCCGGGCGACGAAGTGCTGCCCTCGAGCGACGGCGTCGGGGCCCAGTACCTGGTCAAGAAGCGCTCGGTGGTCACCGGCGAGATGCTGACCAACGCGCAGTCGAGCTTCGATTCCCAGACCAGCCAGCCGGTCGTCTCCTTCCGCTTCAACGGCCTGGGCGCGCGCCGCTTTGGCGACGTCACGCGGCAGAACATCGGCAAGCGCTTCGCGATCGTCCTGGACAAGAAGGTGATCTCCGCACCGGTCATCGAGAGCGCGATCACCGGCGGCTCCGGCCAGATTCATGGCCACTTCACCACCGAGAGCGCCAACGACCTGGCGGTGCTGCTGCGGGCCGGCGCGCTGCCCGCGCCCCTGAAGGTCGAAGAGCAACGGACGGTCGGGGCCGAACTCGGCGCCGATGCGGTGAAGGCCGGCGCCGTCTCGGCGATCGTCGGCCTCGCGGCGACCATGATCTTCATGCTGGCGATCTACGGCTTCCTGTTCGGCGGGGTTTCCCTGATCGCGCTCGCGGTCAATGCGGTGATGATCGTCGGACTGATGAGCGCCACCCAGGCGACGCTGACGCTTCCAGGCATCGCGGGCTTGATCCTGACGCTCGCCGTCGCGGTCGACGCCAACGTGCTGATCTACGAACGGATGCGCGACGAGCTTCGCGCCGGCCGAACCTTGATCGCGTCGATGGAGTCCGGCTTCTCGCGCGCCATGGGCACGATCTTCGACGCCAACATGACGCACATCTTCTCGGCCCTCATCATGTTCAACATCGGCTCGGGGCCCGTGAAGGGATTTGCCTGGACGCTCTCCATCGGCGTGCTGACGACCGTGTTCTCGGCCGTCCTCGTCACCCAAGTGCTTCTGGCCTGGTGGTTCCGCACCGCCCGTCCGAAGTCGCTGCCGATCGCCTAAGGGAGCCTGGCTCGTGAATTTCTGGCCCCTCATCAAGGTCCTGCCGGTCCGGACGCATTTCCGGTTCGTGCGTCTCTCGCGGGTATTCGCCGCGATCTCCGTCCTGGCGGTGATCGGCTCGCTGTTCCTGACGGTCTATCCCTTCAAGCCGCCCTGCGGCGGACTGGCCTGCGGGATCGATTTTGCGGGCGGCACGGTGCTCGAGCTTTCGACCGCGCCCAATCCTGTCGACTCCGCCAAGGTGCGCACAGCGCTCGAAGGTCTGGGGCTCACCGATCTGGTGGTCCAGGGACTGGGCTCGCCGACCTCGGCGATGGTCCGCTTCCAGGCTCCGCATGGGGCCGACATCTCCAAGACCGTGGCGACCGCCCAGGCCAAGCTCACCCAGTCCCTCGGGACGGTGAAGTTCACCCGCACCGACGTGGTCGGGCCGAAGGTTTCCGGTGAGCTCCTGACGTCGGGCCTGCTGGGCCTCGGCCTCGCGATCCTGGCGATGCTGCTCTACATCTGGTTCCGCTTCGAACTGCAGTTCGGCCTGGGCGCGGTGGCGGCCCTGTTCCACGACGTCTTCCTGACGTTTGGCCTGATCGCCATCATGCGGATCGAGTTCGACCTGAAGGCGGTGGCCGCGATCCTGACCATCATCGGTTATTCGATGAACGACACCGTCGTGGTGTTCGACCGGTTCCGCGAGAACCTGCGCAAGTACAAGCGCATGCCGCTGGGCGAGGTGATCGACATGTCGATCAACGAGATGCTGACCCGGACGATCATCACCAGCATGACCGCGATCCTGGCGCTGGTGGCGCTGGCGGTGTTCGGCGGCCCGACGCTTTATGGGCTGTCCATCATCCTGCTGTTCGGCATCACCATCGGCACCTATTCCTCGATCTATATCGCCGCGCCGGTGATCATGCTCTGGGGCGTCAAGCGCACCGACGAAGAGGCGGAGCCGCTTAAGCCGGCGACAGTCAAGCGGTAGCGGAGGGCCCGCCATGGCCCGCGACGCGCCCCTGATCGACGCTTACGGCGACGGCGGCTTTCGCCTCTCGGGTGAATGGCATGCCGGCTCGCTGCTGGTCGTCGCCGACCAGGCCCAGGCCTGGCCCGTGGCGTCGCTTGCCGACCTGACCGTCGAGAGCCTTGGCCCGGTATTCGCCGCCGGTCGGGCCGAGGTCGAGTTCCTGCTGCTGGGCGTCGGGCTGCGCAACGCCCAGCCGCCGCGGGCGCTGCGCGAGGCGCTGCTGGCCGCTGGCATGGGCCTCGAGTTCATGGACACCCCCGCGGCTGCCAAGCTCTACAATGTGCTCACCTCCGAAGGGCGGCGGCTGGCCTGTGCGCTGATCGCTGTCTGAGCCCCGTTTCCGGTTGCGGCGAAACGCCCTATACCAGCGCTCCAAGGGCAGGAATCGAGAGGCAAGGTCATGGGCGCGCTACTTTCCAATTTCCGCAACACCGTCATCGTCAGTCTCTTCCTGGCGATTGTGATGATCGTCGCTTACGCCACGGGGCCCCAGGGGACCGGGCCGGCGTTCGTGCAGGCTGTGATGCGCTGGATGCACGTGTTCTTCGGCATCCTGTGGATTGGCCTCCTCTACTACTTCAACTTCGTACAGATCCGCGTCATGCCGGCCGTGCCGGCGGAACTGAAGCCCGGCGTATCCAAGTACATCGCGCCCGAGGCCCTGTTCTGGTTCCGCTGGGCGGCGCTGGCGACGGTGATCATGGGCCTGGCGATCGCCGGCAGCCGCGGCTACCTGGTGCAGACGCTGAGCTTCGGCCTGGCCGGCACCAGCGACCCGGCGAGCCACAAGCAATACGCCCTGCTGGGCCTGGGCATGTGGTTGGGCATCATCATGATGCTCAACG
>DASXKT010000294.1:0-1915 GCA_036496685.1 Phenylobacterium sp. | reverse complement strand
GAACGACGTTCAGGGCCGCTCCTCCGAGGGCCAGGAACGGCGGAGTCGCTTCACCCGAGGGCTCGCAGATGAACCGTCCCCTGCTGTTCGACAGTCCGTTCCTTCTCGGCTTCGACCATACGCGCGCCTTGATCGAGCGGGCCGCCAAGGCGGCCGGCGAGGGCTATCCCCCCTACAACGTCGAGGAACTCGGCGACGGCAAGGTCCGGATCACGCTGGCCGTGGCGGGCTTTCCGCCAGCCCAGCTCGAGGTCACGATCGAGGATCGTCAGCTCAACGTCGTCGGCCGGCGCGAGGGCGGCGAGGGCGAACGGGCCTACCTGCACCGCGGCATTGCGGCGCGCGGTTTCGTCCGCAGCTTCGTGCTCGCGGACGGGATGGAGGTGGCCGCGGCGACACTCGAGCACGGCCTGCTGCACATCGATTTGTTCCGGCCCGAGCCTGAGAGAAAAGTGAAACAGATACCGATCCGGACGCTGGGCTGAACCCACCGACGTTCCGGGCGTTAGTCAAGGCAAGAGGAGGTGGTCTCCATGACGCCGCATCATCTTTCGACCGAAGCTTTCGCGGCGCTTGGCGCGCCCCAGCTGGTCTATGTTCGTCCCGTGACGGGTGCGGAAATCTTGGCCGATACCCCGGTCGAGAGCATCCGCGGCTTCCACATCGAGCCCGATCAGGTGCTTTACGCGCTCCACGGCGCCGATGGCTCGCGCCTGG
This sequence comes from Phenylobacterium sp., assembly GCA_036496685.1. Lineage (GTDB taxonomy): Bacteria > Pseudomonadota > Alphaproteobacteria > Caulobacterales > Caulobacteraceae > Phenylobacterium. The sequence continues at coordinate 1,198 of DASXKT010000294.1, read as the reverse complement.
CCGTGATGAGCGATCGCGCCACCGCCGTCGCCGCCGCTCAGGCGCACGAGCTGGCCGTGGTTTCGCTGCACTAACGCGGCCGCACCCCCCGATTGCATATCAGCCCAGTTGTCAGATACTCCCGACCAAGGTTGGGGGTATTTTTCATGCGCGCTTGGTTGGGGTTGGCGGCGGCGCTGTTCGTGATCGGCGCGGCGCACGCGGCGGACGTGAACGATCCGGTCTGGGATCAGGCGCCGGGTCAGGACGCCTGGGCGAAGGCCTATCCGGCGCGCGCCGCCTCCGCCGGCATCGCCGGCGCCGTCAAGATGAAGTGCGCCGCGACCACGGCGGGCCAGCTCTCGAACTGCTCGGTGATCCAGGAGGCGCCCACCGGCGAGGGTTTCGGCGCCGCAGCGCTGTCGCTGGCGACCCAGATGGCGCTGAAACCGGCCGACGCCGAGGGAAAGCCCGTCGCGGGCCGAAGCCTGATCGTGCCGGTGAAGTTCGAGCCTGCCCTGCTGCAGCACCCCGGGACGATCATCGGCTTGCCGGATTGGTTCCGAAAGCCGACGCAGGACGAGATGTTGCAGTTCTTCCCGGCGGACGCTGGCGGCGTTGCCGGGAAGACGGCGCTGGAGTGCATCGTCAGCACCCGCGGCCTGCTTCAGAAGTGCGAAGTGAAAATGGAGGCGCCGCAGGGCCACGGGTTCGGGGCGGCTGCGCTGGCGATGAGCAGCGTCTTTCTGATGCGTCCGATGACCCGAGACGGCCTCCCAGTCGGTGGGGCGCGCGTGATCATCCCAATCAACTTTGGCGAGGGGTACTCGGGCCCGGTTGAAGGCCGGATCACAGTCCTGCGCGCGGCGCCCTGGATGAGCACGCCGACCGCTGAGGCGATGGCGGCGGCGTTTCCAAAGTCGTCGGTTGGGAAGGCGGAGAGCGGTCACGTGGTCTTGCGGTGTGGGATCCGAAACGACGGTTCGCTGCGCGACTGCGACACGCTGAGCGAGACGCCCTCGTCTCGCGGTTTCGCCGGCGCCGCGCGTGCGCTTTCCAAGGACTTCCGGGCCTACGTCGATCCGAAGAAGGACCACCTGGCCAACGTCAGAGTGGACGTGCCGTTCGATTTTCGGGATACCAGCCAAGGCACGACCCCTGGCGAGGTCTACGACCCAATCTGGCTGAAGCGACCTGACCCGAACCAGGTGATCAAGCT
>DASXKT010000293.1:0-19527 GCA_036496685.1 Phenylobacterium sp. | reverse complement strand
CTCCACTTCTGCGCGCAGCGCCGCGACCTCGGCCTTCAGGGCGTCGAAATCGTCGCGCCGGATGAGATCAAATTCGGCGGCCATTCGGTCGGCTTGCGCCCGGAACGCGGCCTTCGCCTCTTCGCCTGCCGCCTGCGCGAGCCCCATGGCCGCGGTCGAAAGCTTGGCCATTTCGTCGAGGAAAGGATTCTGTGTCTGCATCTCGTACTCTGGTCGGTGAACAACAGGCCCGCCGTCAGGTCTTATATGGCCCGAAAGGGGTGAAAGCGAAGGGCTTCTCCTTTAAGGCGTGTGCTGCGAGCCGACCGGAGCCCACTGACCCGTGACATTCCCGAACATCAATCCGGTGCTGATCCAGATCGGACCTTTCGCCATCCGCTGGTACGCGCTCGCCTATGTCGCGACCATTCTCCTGGGGTGGCGCTACACCATCAACAATGTTCGCAACGTCCGGCTCTGGACCCACCGCCCGCCGCCTGCGACGGTCGATCAGATCGACGACCTGATCCTGTGGCTGACGCTCGGCGTGATCGTCGGCGGACGGCTGGGCCACGTGCTCTTCTACACGCCCGCCCTGATCTGGACCGACCCCCTCGAGATCCTGAAAACCTGGCACGGGGGCATGAGCTTCCATGGCGGGGCCCTGGGCGTTTTGGTCGCAGGCCTGGCCTTCGCCCGCGCCAAGAAAATCGACGCCCTGCGGCTCGGGGACCTGATCGTCGCGGCCGAGCCGATCGGCGGCTTCCTGGTGCGGATCGCCAACTTCATCAACGGTGAGCTCTGGGGGCGTCCGACCACCGCGCCGTGGGGCATGGTGTTTCCAGACGCCGGCCCCCTGCCGCGCCATCCGAGCCAGCTCTACGAGGCGGCGCTGGAGGGCGTCATCCTGTTCCTGGTGCTGCGCTGGGCGACCCACGGCAAGAAGTGGCTGAACCGCCGCGGCGTGGTGATGGGCGTCTTCCTGACCGGCTATGGCCTGTTCCGCATCGCGCTGGAAAACGTCCGCGAGCCGGACAGCTACATGCCCCACTTCCCGCTCGGCCTGACCATGGGGATGATGCTCTCCACGCCCATGGTGTTGATCGGCCTGTTCCTGATCTGGCGGGGCCTGCGCGAACCGCTGCCGCCGGCGATCGCGATCGAGGAGGCCCACCTCGCCCCGGCTCCGGGCATCGATGAGCCTGCGTGATCGGCTGGCGGCGCAGGTCGCCGCCGGCGGCCCGATCAGCGTCGCCCAGTACATGGCCGCCTGCCTGCACGATCCGGACTTCGGCTACTACGCCACCCGGCCGGCGCTCGGCGAGGGCGGCGACTTCATCACCGCGCCGCTGATCAGCCAGATGTTCGGCGAGATGATCGGCGTCTGGGTGGCCTCGGCCTGGGAGCTGATGGGACGTCCGGATGTTGTGCGCCTGGTCGAGATGGGGCCGGGCGACGGCACACTGATGAGCGATGTCCTGCGCACTGTGCGCCATGCGGCAGGGTTCCTGGACGCGGCCGACCTGTGGCTGGTGGAGACCTCCGAGCCGCTGCGCACGCTCCAGCGCGAGCGGCTGCCCGAGGACGTGCGGTGGGCGGCGAGCCTCGAGGAGGTCCCGGACGGGGCGCCGCTGCTGCTGGTGGCCAACGAACTCCTCGACTGCCTGCCGGCCCGCCAGTTCGTGCGCACCGCCATCGGCTGGTCGGAACAGGTCGTCGGCCTCGACGCCCACGGCGCGCTTACCTTCGGACTGTCGCCGACACCGGTCGCTGGGCTGCTGCCAGAGGCTGCGCCGGGCCAGGTCTACGAGCAGTCGGCGGCCCAGGCCGCGCTCGGGGCGGAGCTCGGACGCCGGCTGGCGGCCGATGGCGGCGCGGCGCTGCTGATCGACTACGGCCGCGCCGAGCCCGGGTTCGGCGACACCCTGCAGGCGCTGCGCCGCCACGAGAAGGTGGACCCGCTGGCCAGCCCCGGCGAGGCCGACCTCACCATCCACGCCGACTTCCCCGCCGTGATGGCGGCGGCGTGCGCACAAGGCGCCGAGGCTGCGATCCTCACCCAGACGGCGTTCCTCGCGCGCATGGGGATCGGCGAGCGCGCTGAGGCCTTGGTCCGGGCTGCGCCCGACCGAACCGCGCTGATCGGCCGCCAGCTCAACCGTCTGATCGCCGCCGACGAGATGGGCGAACTCTTCAAGGTTTGCGCGATCCACTCCGCCGATTGGGCGCCCCCCGCCTTTGAGGAGATTGCATGAGCTGGCCGCCCGTCCTGACCTCCCGACTGCTAGCGGCCGAAGGCGTGCGCCACGCCTTCTTCACCCGCGCCGGCGGGGTCTCCGACGGCATCTACCGCAGCCTGAACGTCGGGCTGGGCTCCAAGGACGACCCCCGGAACGTGCAAGAGAACCGCCGCCGATGCGCGGCCTACTTCGGCGCGGAAGCCGTCGTCACCGCCTATCAGGTCCACTCCGCCACCGCCCTGACAGCCGGTGGCCCATGGCCCGGCGAGACGCCCCAGGCGGACGCCGTGGTCAGCGCGACACCTGGCGTGGTCTGCGCGGCGCTGGCCGCCGACTGCGCGCCGATCCTGCTGGCCGATCCGCAGGCGCGAATCGTCGCGGCCGCCCACGCCGGCTGGAAGGGCGCGCTCGGCGGCGTCGTCGAGGCGACGGTCGCCCGGATGGTCGAGCTCGGGGCGCAGCGCAGCCGCCTGCGCGCCGCGGTCGGGCCCTGCATCGGGCCGGCCTCCTACGAGGTCGGCCTCGAGTTCCTCGAACGATTCGTCGAGGCCAACCGGGCCTACGAGGGCTTCTTCGCGGCCGGCGCCTCGCCGGACAAGCGGATGTTCGACCTGCCCGCCTTCGTGCTCGGCCGACTTGCGGTCGCAGGCGTCGGCGTCAGCGAGTGGCTGGGCCGCGACACCTGCGCCGAGTCGGAGGACTTCTTCTCCAACCGCCGCGCCCTGCTCCGTGGCGAACCCGACTTCGGCCGGCTGATGTCGGCGATCACCCTGACCCCCTGACCCCGCCCGCCGGACCGGGATCAAGGGGGGATAGACTCCCGGCCCTCCGCTGGTACAAGCCCGGGCCATAGCGCACTCGTCTCGTGGGGCTCCGATGAAGCTGCTGGCCGGCAACTCGAATCGTACGCTGGCGGAGGCCGTCGCGGCCCACCTCGACCTGCCGCTGACCAAGGCCCAGGTGAAGCGCTTCGCCGACAACGAGGTCTGGGTGACCATCGACGAGAACGTCCGCGGCGAGGACGTCTTCGTGATCCAGTCGACCAGCTACCCGGCCAACGACAACCTGATGGAACTGCTGATCTGCATCGATGCGCTGAAGCGCGCCTCGGCCAAGCGGATCACTGCGGTGATGCCCTACTTCGGCTACGCCCGGCAGGACCGGAAGACCGGCGGCCGCACGCCGATCTCGGCCAAGCTGGTGGCCAATCTGATCACCCGCGCCGGCGCCGATCGGGTGCTGACGATGGATCTGCACTCCGGCCAGATCCAGGGCTTCTTCGACATCCCCACCGACAACCTCTTGTCCGCGCCGATCCTGGCGGCCGACATCAAGGACAACCACAAGAAGACCTCCGAGCTGATGATTGTCTCGCCGGACGTGGGCGGGGTGGTGCGCGCGCTCGCGGTCGCCACCCGCCTCAACGCTGAGCTCTCCATTGTCGACAAGCGCCGCTCCGGCCCCGGCAAGAGCGAGGTCGCCAACATCATCGGCGACGTGTCCGGCCGCCGCTGCATCCTGTTCGACGATATGATCGACGGGGGCGGCACGCTCACCAACGCCGCCCAGGCGCTGGTCGACAATGGCGCGGCAGAGGTCTCGGCCTACGTCACCCACGGCGTCATGTCCGGCGCCGCGGTCGAGCGGGTGAACGCCTCGATCCTGAAAGAGCTGGTGATGACCGACTCGATCTCCCCGCCGGAGCGGGCGATGGACGGCGGCAAGATCCGTTACGTCAGCTGCGACAAGCTGATCGGCGAGGCGATCCGCCGCATCGCGAACGAAGAGTCGGTGTCGAAACTTTTCGACTAAGGCCTTAGGGCTTTTTCGGTCCAGTCAAGCTTGCTCCGCCGGGGGTTGCCGTGCGACTCCAACGCTTGTCGGGGGACGAAATGCTAGAGTGACGCCAAAGCGTCCGTGGGGAAGGCCTTCCTATGAGCTCCGTTGTCTCCATCCCTCGTCCGCACAGGCGGACCGCCGCCGCCGTGGCGGCCCTGGCGCTCACGGCCGTGCTGGCCGGCTGCGCCGCGCCCGCGCCTCCGCCGCCGCCCCCGCCGGCGCCTGTCGCGGTCATCCCGCAGGTCTACCTGTCGCCCAAGCTGGTCGAGCAGGCCGCCGCCTATCGCGCCTACATCAATCGCGCGAGCCGCATTTCGCCGAACTTCTCCGGCGGCGGCGAGGTCGCCGACAGCCTGAAGACCGCCGAATCGTTTGAGCCGCAGCACCTGCTGCGCGGCGCGATCGCCTATGGCGCCGTCGTGGCCCTGCAGGACCCCGCCTTCGTGGCCGGCGTGCGCAAGTTCGTCGCCGATCCGGAGCAACGGCGCACGGTCGCCTACGAGATCATGAAGGACAACGCCTACGTCGTCGGCATCTCGGGCTCCTCCAGCGCTGCGGGGCTGGTGATGAACGTGCTCGGCGAGGACGGCCGCAAGCTGCTCTTGACCGGCCGCTCGGTGAAGCAAGCGGCCTATGACGTGCAGCACCAGGCCTGGTCGAAGGGCGACGTGCCGGGGCGCGTGGAACGCCTGGCGCTCGCCAAGCAACTGTCGAGCACGCCTGGCCTTGGCGACGTCGAGGAAACCGCGCGCCTGCAGACCGCCGTCACCGGGCCGGGTCAGATGGGCGTCGCTGGCGACGCCGCCAACCCGCCCTACACCCCCCTGGTGATCCGCAGCCTGGCGATCGCCGCCCTGGCCGCCTTGGGCTACGCCGACGATGCGAGCATGGCGCAGCTGATGCCGATCCTCGCCGAGCCGAACTCGGCCAGTTGCCTCAACATGTCGAAGCTCAACCTCTACCAGTGCCTGGCGGTGGCCAAGCCGCACTACGAGGACGTCTTCTGCCTGGGTCAGCACATCCTGATCGACACCGGGCACTGCCTGATGAAGGGCGTGGGCGTCGCCGAGCCGGTCGACCCGCGCGCCCAGGCCCTGGCAGACGCCGCAGCTGCGGCCGCGGCGAAGCCCGTGAAGAAGACCCCACCCAAGCGTTCCAAGAAGCGCTAAGCTTTTAAGGCCTCCGCCCGTTGCGCGGGCGGAGGCTTTTGTGTATCTACGCGCACCTTTCGGCCACCAGTGGTCGCATCCTGTGTCGCCGCGCACGCTTCGCGCGGCGGTTTCGTTTTGAGGCAAGGCCATGGCCGAGATCGTTTTGAACGTTGAAGTGCGCGAACAGACCGGCACCGGTGGTGCGCGCATCACCCGCCGCTCTGGCCTGGTCCCGGGCGTGCTGTACGGCGGCGACAAGGACCCCGTGGCCATCTCGGTGAAGGCCAACGAGTTCCGCAAGGCGCTCTACACCGGCAAGCTCCTGGGCCACCTGGTGACCCTCAAGCACGGCAAGGAGACCCAGTCGGTCATCGCCAAGGCCGTCGACATGCACCCCGTCACCGACGAGCCGGTGCACTTCGACCTCTACCGCGTCGACGTCCACCAGCAGATCAAGATCAACGTGCCGGTGCACTTCAGCCACCAGGACGAGGCCCCCGGCATCAAGCGCGGCGGCACGCTCAACGTGGTGCTGCACGACGTGCCGGTCTCCTGCACGGCCGACCACATCCCCGAAGACCTGGTCGTTGACCTGACCGGCCTCGACATCGGCGCCACCATCCGCGTCTCCGATCTGAAGCTGCCGGCCAACGTCGAGTTCGCCATCGACGCCGAAACCGTGGTCGCCACCATCGCCGGCGCCATGGCCGAGGTTGTCGAAGAGCCCGCCGAAGGCGAAGCTGCCGCCGAAGCCGAAGCTGCCGAGCCGGCTGAAGAAGCGTCGTCCGAAGGCGGCGAGGAGTAGTCCCGCCGCTCCGGTCCTGATCGGAGCGTCCGAATGCTGCTCATCGCGGGCCTGGGGAACCCCGGCGCGACCTACGCGAAGAACCGTCACAACATCGGCTTCATGGCCGTGGACGAGATCGCGCGCCGGTGGGACTTCGCCCAGCCGCGCTCACGCTTCCAGAGCTTCGTCTCCGAGGGCGCCATCGACACGCCGGCGGGCCCTGTGCGCACCCTGATCCTCAAGCCGCAGACCTTCTACAACGAGGCCGGCCGCGCGGTCGGCGAAGCGCTGAAGTTCTTCAAGATGGATCCCGCCGACTTGGTGGTGTTCTACGACGAGATCGACCTAGCCCCCGGACGCTTCCGGATGAAGGCCGGCGGCGGGGCGGCCGGCAACAACGGCGTGCGCTCGATCACCTCCCAGGTCGGCCCCTACTTCCGCCGCGCGCGCCTCGGCACCGGCCATCCGGGCGATAAGGACCTGGTCCACGGCCACGTCCTCTCCGACTTCCACAAGGCCGACCTGAAGTGGGTCGAGCCGCTGATCCAGGCCTGCGCCGACGCCGCCCCCCTGCTGGCCGCCGGCGAGGACGAAAAGTACCAGACCGAGGTCATGCGGCTCGCGCCGGCCGAGAAGGCCGACCCCCGCAAGCTCGCCCGCGGGGCGGACTGACGCAGGGCCGGCCGATGTCCTTGAACGCGCGCCCGAACATTCTCAACTGAGCGGCGGATGCCGAGCATGCCCACACTCTTCGTACTCTCCCTGCTGACCGCGATTGCGCTGTGCGTTCATGCCGTGCGCACCGGGCGCGAGACCTACTGGCTGTGGATCATCCTGATGTTCCAGCCTCTGGGCGGCCTGGTCTACTTCCTGACCCAGGTCCTGCCGGGCCTGACGGGGGGCACGACGGCCCGCCGCATCGGCCGCGCAGCGCGCGAAACCCTCGATCCGCATCGTGAATACCGCGACGCGAAGGCCGCCTGCGACGATACGCCCACCGTGCGCAACCAGTCGCGCCTGGCCGCCGCCGCAGCCCGCCTGGGCCGGCCCGCCGAGGCCGAAGCGCTCTACCGCACCGCCGCCCAGGGCGTGCACGCCGACGACCCGGTGCTCCTGCTGGGCCTGGCCAACGCTCTCCTCGAACTGCGCCGGCCGGCCGATGCGCTGGAGGTGCTGGAGCGGCTGGGCAACGACGAGGCCCACGGCCGCACGCCGGTCGCGGCGCTGGCGCTTGGCCGCGCCTATGAGGAACTCGGCCGCATCCCGGAGGCCGACACCGCGCTGCAGTGGGCATCACAACACCTGCCCGGCTTCGAGGGCATGGCCCGCTATGCCGCCTTCATGGCCCGCAATGGCCGCCGCGAGCAAGCCCGCGAGGCCGTCGCGGACATGGACCAGCGCCTCCACAAGCTGAAGCCGCAGTTCCGCAAGGAGGGCCGCGCCTGGCGCGACCTCGCCGCGCAGGCGCTGGGCGGGTAGCCTAGACGCCACCGACTGCGCCAGCTGGCCCACAAACCCTTGCCGATTGCAGAACCCGGACTCTAGGGTTCCGGCGGGGATCAGGGCGGGCCATTCTGCGGTATGTCGGACGTTTTCATCTCCTACGCCCGCTCTACGGAGGCGCAGGCGCGTCAGGTGGCCGAGGCCCTGCGCGCCCTGGGCTACGGCGTTTGGCGCGATGATGAGCTGCCGGTCCATCGGGCCTATGCCGACGTCATCGCCGAACGGCTGAACGCCGCCAAGGCCGTGGTGGTCGTCTGGTCGGCCGAGGCGGCCAAGTCGGAATGGGTCCGCTCGGAAGCCGAGAGCGCGCGGGGCGACCGCAAGCTGGTCCAGCTCACCGTCGACGGCGCCAAGCTGCCGATGCCCTTCGATCAGATCCAGTGCGCGGACCTGACGGGCTGGACAGGCGACACGCAAGCGCCCGGGTGGCTCAAGGTGCTGGGCAGCATCGCTGACCTCACAAAGCAGTCCGCCCAGGCGCCGGCCGAGAAGCCTGCCGAGCCGACAATGCCGGCCCGCCCCCTGTCCGTCTGCGTCCTGCCCTTCGCCAACATGAGCGGCGACCCCGAGCAGGAGTACTTCAGCGACGGGGTCAGCGAAGACATCATCACCGACCTTTCCAAGGTCTCGGCGCTATCGGTCGTCTCCCGCAACAGCGCCTTTCAGTTCAAGGGCAAGCACGTCGACCTGCGCCAGGTCGCCCGCCAGTTGGGGGTGAGCCACGTCCTGGAAGGCAGTGTGCGCAAGGCGGGGAACCGGGTGCGGATCACCGCCCAGCTGATCGAGGCGACCCATGACAGCCACATCTGGGCCGAGCGCTACGACCGCGACCTCACCGACATCTTCGCCGTGCAGGACGAGATCTCCCAGGCGATCGTCGCCGCCCTGCGCCTCAAGCTGCTGCCGGCCGAGAAATCGGCCATCGAGCGGCGGGGCACCTCGAACCCGGACGCCTACAACCTCTACCTGAAGGCGCGGAACCTCTGGATCAGCGGCAACAGCGATCGCCGCGGGCTCGAAGAGATCGTGCGCCTGTGCCAGCGGGTCACCGAGATCGACGGGGCCTACGCCTACGCCTGGGTCCTGATGGCGCTGGCGCAGATGACCCTGCATCTCCGACACGGGATCGCCCAAGAGACGGGCCAGGCGGCGGCGGACCACGCCCTTCGGCTCGACGCGAACCTGGCCGAAGCCCATGCCGTGAAGGCCATCTACTTCACCGCCAACGAGCGGTTCGACGACGGCAACGCCGAGATCGGCCTCGCGCTCCGCCTCGACCCGACGTCCTACGACGTCAATCTGAACGCCGGCTATGTGAACTTCCGGCAGAAGCGCCTAGCCGAGGCGGCCCGCTACTTCGAAGCCGCCGCTGCGCTCATGGACACCTCCTTCAGCGCGCCGGCGATGATGACCACCTGCCTCGTCGCGATCGGCGACGATCGGGGGGCCGAGCGCGCGGCGCGGATGACGCTCGAGCGGGCCGAGCGCGCCGTGGCGCAGGACCAAAGCAACGGGCAGGCGATGGGCTTCGTCGCCGGCGCGATGGCGACGCTGGGCGACGAGGCGCGGACCCGGGAATGGATCGCCCGCGCCCTACGGATCGACCCGGACAACCGCAGCATGCGCTACAACCTAGCCTGCGCGCTGGCGCTCAACCTCGGTGACTCCGAGGGCGCGATCGATCTCCTGACGCCCTACTTCCCGTCGGTGACCCGCAGCGAGCTCAATCACATCGCGATCGACCCGGACATGGAGCGGCTTCGCGACCACCCGCGCTTCAAGGCCTTGATCGCCGAGGCAGAGGCGCGGCTGGGGTCAGCCGGCCCCCCGCCCTCGCCCTAACTCCCCGTCCAGTTCGCCGCCGCCAGGGCGCGGATCTCCGGCGCGTCCGCCTTCAGGATGAAGCCGTTCTTCACCGCGCTAGCGAGCGAGGCGTCGAAACGCTTGAGATAGTCGGCCTTGCCGCCCGGATAGAGCTTGGCGAGCGTCGCTGCGTCGAACGGTTCCGTCGAGCCCACCAGGAAGCCGAACGGCCCGCCGGTGTTGCCGAAGCCGGAGAGCTTGGCGGTCGGCGCATCGACCCAAGGCGTGCGGATGCCGCCCTTGGCGTTGCCTTGGGCGTCGGCGACCAGCTTGGGCGCCTCGCCGGCCTTGGCGGGTGGTTCGAGTTCCAGGCGCGCCGCCTTGGGCGGAGCCTTGCCGGTGCGCACCCAGTTCTCCAGCTCCGACATCGCCGCCATGGCGACGTAATGGTGCTGCGGGGCGGAGTTGATCGGCTTGGCCATCTTGGCGCCGAACAGGGCGTCCGTCGGCTTCCAGAGCGGGGCGATCTTGTCCATCGGCGCGCTGCCGGAATCGAAACCGCCGACGAAGAACATGTAGTTGTCCACGTGCGCCGTGCCCGGCATCTCCCAGATGCGCAGCTTGTCGTTGTCGGGCTGCTGGGCGGTCCAGAAGCCGCTCAGGTTGCTGCCGATCAGGTCGGTCTCGGAGATGAGGGTCATGACCGGCACGCGCAGGTCTGCGCGCATCTTCACGCCCTGCGCCCCGCGCGTGTTCGGCCCGCCGCGCATGGACGCGGTGTCCGGCGGCGGCGCCCCGCCGAACCGCGAGTGGATGTAGAAGCCGTCATAGACCCGGGCCAAGGGATCGATGGCGTCCACGTAGGTGGTCATGAACACCGCGGACTGCGACTCGCCGGTGGCCAGCACGTGGCTGGCCTTCAGCGGACCCAGGACCTTGCCACTCTTCACCGCCGCGCCCGCCTGGGAGAAGATGTCGAAGGCGTAGTTGTCGCCGGGATGCACCAGGGTCCCGTAGCGCGCCGGGTTCTGCTTCTTGAGCGGCATGCCGGCGCCGCCCAGGCTTTGGCCGCCCTCGACGCCCACCTTCTGGGCCGAGACGCCCACATAGGCGTAGCCGCTGCGCAGCATCTCGCGGTGGCTGTAGGTCCAGTCTGGTCCGGCATCGAGACCGCCGGTGACGTTCAACCACTCGACCGCGACCGTACCGTTGAACGTCTTCGGGTCCTTCGGGCGCACCACCAAGATCCGGGTGGCATAGGGCGCGGTCCCGGCCGGCTGCGCCGTCCAGGCGCCGTCGGACGTCGGCTCGCCCGTCAGCTTGTAGGAGGTCGCGTTCCCGGAGATGAAATACTCCTCGACCACGTAGCCCTGCTCCCCCAGATCGAAGGCGCCGAGCCCGAGGAACGGCGAGCCCGCGGCCGGCGCCGGCGCGATGGTCGGCTGCGCCACCGCCGCGCTGGCCTGCCCGCCAACCCCTAGGCTCAATCCCAAAAGAGCGACCGCAAACCCCGCCGCCCAACGCCCCCTGCCCTGAACCATGACGTCCCCCAAGTTTTGTTGTTGCAGGGAGCCTAGACCGTCGCGGCGGCGCTGAACATGTGCGCCTGAAGGGGCCGCCTAGCTTCCCACGCGGGCTGTGATGTGATCGCAGCAGACGGCGCAGAACGGTTCGCGCGTGTCGCGCATCAGGCAGGTGAAGCCTGGCCGGTAGAAGTCCCGACGGTACCGGGCCCCCTGGAACGTCCCGATACCCGCGGTCGCGCCGTGCCCGTTCACGTCGCAGCTGGGCGCCGGGTTGTCGGAAAGATCGACCCGGTCCGCCCAGGGCGCCAACGATGGAACTGGATCGGCCGCGACGTTCGGCTCCAGGTGGGCGGGAACCGGGTCGGACGCGTGGTTGTCGTCGACGTACTCGTCCGCGAGACCGAAGCCGTGGCCGATCTCGTGGAGGACGATCGCCTGCCAGGCCTCTCCGGGCGCCGCTGACACCGAGGCCCAGGCCGAATAGCCCGGCTGGCCGCCAGCCCCGCCCCGCTTCGTGCTGTTGATCAGGATCAGGCTCAGCGGATAGCCGCCGACGAAAGGCTGCAGGAGCTGTCGCGCCAGCTCGCGATCGCCGTAGAACAGGCGGCCGTCGATGCTCTTGCTGTCGTCGGTGTGGAACATCCCGTTCGCGGTATCCGACCGCCAGTAGAAAAGCTCGAAGGCGACAGCGCCAACGAGGTCCGGGAACGGCGGCTGGTCCATCACCCAGTCATGGAGCGCCTGCACCCAGCTCTCGAAGGCGGCCGCATCGTCGAACCGCTCACCCACCACCGCCAGGACAAGGGCCGCGGCCGCCGCGCCGATGCGGCTGCGTCGTGGCGGCCCCAAGTGGTGCGGGGCCGACCATAGCGCCGCCTGCGGCGCGACCCCCAGCATCTGGCCCTGATGGTGCAGGCTGAGCGCGCTTGCGCCCTCCGGCGCCTGGTCAGGCAGGATCGGCGGCAGGGGCACACGGCTGCTCTGGATCGCGCCGGCCGCTCCCGGGTGCTCCAGCAGCACGGTGCGCATCGGGCCCAGGGCTATCGATGCGCCAAGCGGCTTGCCGTCCCCGTCGCGCCACTGCGCGTGAAGGTCAGCCCCGACTGCCGCCGCATGGTCGGCGGTCCCGCCTTCCCCCATCGCCGCGGCCGGAATCGACAACCACCCGGTGGCCATGTCCGCACTCCTCCTAGCGGGCGATCCTGCCGGCAGAGCGCGCCCTCTCGCTCGCCACCCTGTCGCAATCGCCCCGCTCGTGCTAGGTCGCCCGACCGTCCGCCTCTCGCGATCCGAAAGACCTCCAGAAAGCAACCATGGCCCTGAAAGTCGCCATCGTCGGCCTGCCCAACGTGGGCAAATCGACCCTGTTCAACGCGCTCACCCAGACCGCCGCCGCCCAGGCCGCGAACTATCCGTTCTGCACGATCGAGCCCAACGTCGGCGACGTGGCGGTGCCCGAGCCGCGCCTAGACGCCCTGGCCGCGATCATCCCGTCGAAGGAGATCATCCCCGCGCGGATCAACTTCGTCGACGTGGCGGGCCTGGTGCGCGGCGCCTCGAAGGGCGAAGGCCTCGGCAACCAGTTCCTGGCCAACATCCGCGACACCGATGCGGTGGCTTTCGTCACCCGCTGCTTCATCGACGACGACGTGACCCACGTCGAAGGCAAGGTCGATCCGCTGGCCGACCTCGAGACCATCGAGACCGAGCTGATGCTGGCCGATCTCGAGAGCCTGGAGAAGCGGGTCGCCAACCTCGAGAAACGCGCCAAGACCGGCGACAAGGAAAGCGCCCAGACCCTGCGCCTGGTGCAACTCGCGCTCGCCGAGCTCAACGCCGGCCATCCCGCCCGCAAGGCGTCGGTCGCCGCCGAGGACGAGAAAGCCTGGCGGATGCTGCAGCTCCTGACCTCCAAGCCCGCGCTCTATGTCTCCAACGTCGACGAGGCCTCCGCCGCCACCGGCAACGCGCTTTCGGAAAAGGTCGCAGAGCGGGCCAAGCGCGACGGCGCCGACCACGTGGTGATCTCCGCCAAGATCGAGAGCGAGATCGCCCTGCTGGACGCCGAGGAGCGCGGCGAATTCCTGGAGACGCTCGACCTCACCGAGCCGGGCCTGAACAAGCTGATCCGCGAGGCCTATCACCTGCTTGGCCTGCAGACCTATTTCACCGTCGGCCCCAAGGAGGCTCGCGCCTGGACGATCCACAAGGGCGACACCGCTCCCCAGGCTGCCGGCGTCATCCACACCGACTTCGAGAAGGGCTTCATCCGCGCCGAGACGATCGCGTACGATGACTACGTCCGCCTGAAGGGCGAAGCCGGAGCCCGCGACGCCGGGAAGCTCCGCCAGGAAGGCAAGGAGTATGTCGTCAAGGACGGCGACGTGATGAACTTCCGCTTCAACGTCTAAGGGGGAACGAGCCATGGCCGAAACCATCAAGCTGACCGGCGCGGACGGGTTCGAATTCGCCGCCTACCACGAGCCGGCCTTCACCCCCCGCAAGGGCGGGGTGATCGTCATCCAGGAGATCTTCGGCATCGACCAGCACGTCCGCGCCGACGTGGAGCGCTGGGCGAAGATGGGCTACGAGGCGATCGCGCCTTCGCTCTACGACCGCCGCGAGCCGGGGTTCACCGCCGGCCACGATCCCGAAGGCCTGAAGGCCGGGGTCGCGCACGCCATGGGCACGCCGCTCGACCAGGCGCTGGGCGACATCGCCGCCTGCCGCGACTTCCTGAAGGCGCACGGCGAAAAGGTCTGCGTGGTCGGCTACTGCTATGGCGGCTCGCTGGCCTGGCTGGCGGCGGGCAAGGTCGAGGGCATCTCGGCCGCCTCGAGCTACTACGGCAGCCTGGTGAAGGCCAACGCCGCCCTGGAGCCGGCCTGCCCGGTGATCGTCCACCTGGGCCGTACCGACCCCGGCATCCCCGCCGACGAAGTCGCCGAAGAAGTCGCCAAGCACCATCCCAACGTGCCGGTCTACATCTACGAAGGTGCGGGCCACGGCTTCAACAACGAGAGCCCCGAGCGCTACAACGCCGAGGCTTCCGATCTCGCCCGCCACCGCACCCTCGAGCTGTTCGACAAGGCCTGATCCGATGGGCGAGACCGTCCGCCTGACCAGCGCCAGGGACGGCTTCCAGTACGACGCCTACCACGCCCGCGTCAGCGACGCGCGGCGCGGCGGGCTGGTCATCCTGCACGCCATCTGGGGGGTGACGCCGCACCTGCGGGAGCTTGCGGACGAGTACGCCGACCTCGGCTACGAGAGCCTCGTCCCGAGCCTGTTCGACCGCTTCCAGAAGGGCTTCGCCGAACGCAACAGCGACCCGGCGCTGATGGCCCGGCAGATGGGCTTCGGCGAGCAGACCCACTGGGGCGCGGACGTGCTGGACGCCGTGCAGGCGGCGATCGACGCATTGAAGCCGCCCGTCTTCGCCATGGGCTTCTGCTTCGGCGGCACGACGGCCTGGCTCGCCGCCGCGCGCTGCTCGGGCTTGGCGGCAGTGGCCTCGTTCTATGGCGGCCAAATCATCGACTACGTGACCGAGGCCCCGAAGGTCCCGACGATCCTGCACCTGGGCAAGACCGACGAGTTGATCCCGCCCGCCGACGTCGAGGCGATCCGGGAAGCCCACCCCGACCTGCCGGTCTACATGTACGAAGCCGGCCACGCCTTCGTGGCGCCCAACGGCTATCACGAAGACTCCGCCCGGCTCTCCAAGCTCCGCACCCTCGCCCACTTCTCCCGCAACAGCGGCGTGCGCGGCGAGGTCTAGGGGTCCAGAGGCGGCTTCTCCTCGATCCGCTTGCGAATATCCGGCACCGACTCCAGGGCGCGGACCAGGATCGCTTGCGCGGCCAGGATGCCGATGCCGGCGGCGTAGGCGGAGAAGACGTTGGCCCCGACCTGGCCGGCGCGGGAGGCGCGGCCGACCTCCTCCCAGATGAACAGCCCTGCGCCCAGCAACAGCGCCATCCCGATGACCACCGAACCGGGTGACTGGCCGAACCCGGCCTGGAAGCTCATCCAGACATACTTGGCGAGGCCGCGCTTCAACGGCGCGACCAGCAGCGGGATGGCCAGCGAGAAGCCCAGGTAGGCCGCCGGCCACAGCACGGTCCAGCGGAGCACCATGCCGGGTCCCCCGGGCAGCCGGCCGAGCGCGTCGATCACCGCTGCGGCGTAGATCAGGCAGGCTGCGGCGACCGTCAGATCCTGCATTCGTTTGAAGTTTCGCCAGGCGGGCGTGAAGCTCATGGACCCGATTGTAGGATGGCTTTGGGCGGTCGTAAGGCGCCGTCGCCCGCGATATCAGGCTTGGCTATGCTCGCCCGTGTGAACCGCCTGTGAGTCGCACCGCCCTCGCCCTTTCCGCGCTTCTGACGCTGGCCGCGACCCCGGCCGCAGCGGGCGCCGCCCCGTGCTGGTTCGAGAACGGCGTGGTGGTGGTCAGCGCCGAGGTCATGGGCGTCCCCGGCGACTACATCCTGGACACCGCGACCCCGCACACCCTGCTGGCCGAGACCCAGGCCCAGACTGCGGGTTTTGCCGAGACGGCGCTGACCGGCGCGGTGCGGCTTGCCGGCGTGACGATCGAGCGCGAGCCGGTGGCGGTAGCCGACCTCGACATGCGCACCGGCGCCCTGCCCACCCCCATCGCCGGCGTGATCGGGGCCGATGCACTGAAGGCCTATATCGTGGATGTGAGCTTCGAGCCCTGCCGCGTGGTGCTGACCCGCGCCGGGCGTGCGCCGGCCTTCCCTTCGGGGACGACGCTCCCCCTGCGCTGGGTCGCAGACCGGCCGGTGGTGACGGCCGCCGCCTCAGACGGCTCGCGCACCCGCATCGGCGCCTTCGCCCCGGCCACCGGGGCCGACACCGCCGTGCGGCTCAGCGACGCCGTGGCGAGCGCCCCGGGCGCCGCAAAGCCGAACGAGCTCTACCCCTACGGCGTGCTGCGGCCGCGCCTGCGGGGACTGTCCTTCGCAGGCGCCCTCTCCGAGAACCTACCCGCGGGCCTCTTGAAGGCCGAAGACCCGGACCTGACCGGCGAACTCGGCGCGCCCCTGCTCGCCCACTATCGCCTGCGCTTCGATTTTCCTGCCGGCAAGCTGCGGCTGGCGCCTCTCCGCTAGCCCGCCCAGGTCCGCACGAAGTCGGCCAGGTTCGGCAGGATGTCGACGCAGGCGTGCAGCAGGACGACGAGAAGCAGGCTGCGGGTCCGCGCCCACAGCGTCCCGAACAGCAGGGCGAGCGGCGAGAGCGTGGCGATGGTGAAGGCGATGACCTGCACCGGGTCCGTGGAGTAGCCGTCGACCTCCGGATTGCCGCGCAGGAACAGGCCAGGCGCATGGGCCAGCGCGAAGATCAGCGCCCCGATGACCACCGCCCCAACCTCGGTCTTCAGCACGGCCGCCAGGCGGGTCTGCAGAACGGCGCGGAACAGGAACTCCTCACTGAGCCCGGCTTCGAGGGCGAGCCAGACGAAGGCGGCCGGCGCCGCCCAGGCCAGGGTCACCGGCGAAGCGTGCAGTGCTGCGATCTGCTTCAGCGCCGGGCTCACCACGCAGAGCAGGCCTAGGATGATCGCGCCAAGGACGATCAGCGGCGGCCAGAAGCCCGGCCGGTTGGCCCGGGCCAGGAACAGCGGGCGCACCTGGGCGCCCAGGGCGACCAGCAAACCGGCCGGCAGCGCCACGTGGACGACCAGCTTCACGGCCAGGACCAGCAGCTCCTGCTCACGCCCCGGCGGAAACACCTGGCGCACCGCCCCCATCCCCCAGCCCAGGAACCCGACGGCGTAGATCACCAGGAAGCCCACGACCGCGGCCAGCTCGAGCGTCGGCTGGAGCACAGGGATCGGCGGCGGGCGGGCGTTGCGGGTCAGGACCAGGCCAAGCCCGGTCAGCGCCACCCCGAAGATCCCGAGCGAGATCAGCGGGAACGTCCAGTCGGCGCCCTTGAACGCGAGGTAGGCGGTCGCCGCGCCCCAAATGGCGAGGTAGCCGGCGAGCCAGCGCCAGGCGCCGGGCACGGCGGGCCTGCGAAGACGGGAGCGGGTCGGCATGGCTATCCCTTGGCCCTCCAGGAGCTGCGCCGTATGGCCGCACCAGCTGCAGGGGGCAACTTAGGGATTGTTCATGTGGAAAGGGCCCCGGCGTTTAACCGAGGCCCTCATCCGTACTTCTCTATGGCGTTCGCCCTAGTGGGCGACGTTCTTCCAGATCTTGCGATAGCTGGCGTAGAGCAGGCCCGAGAAGATGAGGAGGTAGATCATCGCGCCGAGGCCGAAGGCCTTGCGCTCCTCCATCTTGGGATCGGAGGCCCAGGCGAGGAACGCAGCCACGTCCTTGGCTTCCTGCTGCACGGTGGACGGCGTGCGATCGTCGAAGGTCACCTTCCCGGGGGCCAGCGGCGGCGGCATGCTGATCGCGCCGCCCTTCGGCGCTGCGCCGGTTCCGTGCCAATTCCCGCTCAGGTCGCCGGGGTAGAAGGGATCGTAGTATTTGCCAGGCGGCAGGGTCAGGCCGGCCGGCGGGTTCTTGAACCCGCTGAGCAGCGAGAAGATGTAGTCGGCCCCGCCCTCACGCGCCTTGACGATCACCGACAGGTCGGGCGGCAGCGCGCCGCCGTTCGAGGCCCGCGCGGCGTACTCGTTCGGGAACGGCGCCGGGAAGCGGTCGGCGGGAGTGCCGGGCCGCGAGATCGTGTCGCCGGTGTCCGTATCGATGTCCTTGACCTGGATGTCGTGGGCCAGGGACTTCACGTACGGATTGTCATTCGGGTTCGGGTAGCGCGGATCGAAGAACGGTCCGCCCCTCTGACCGAGATTGCGGAAGTACAGCAGGTTCATCGAGTGGCAGGCCGAGCAGACCTCCCGATAGACCTTGTAGCCCCGTTGAACCTGTTCCTTGTCGAACCTGCCGAACGGCCCGTCGAACGTCCACTGGACGTTGCTGGGCTCTTCCTCGGTCGTCGCCGCCAGCGTCGGGCCAGCGATGAGGGCCAGCCCGAGCGCCGCGAACGCAAAACCTCTACGCAGCATCAGGCTCAACCTCTCTTTTCGGGCGACGCCACGGCGCCAGTAGGCGCGGCGGCGGGATGCGACAGGACGGGTGTGGAGATCGACTCCGGCACCGCCAGCGGGGTCTCGGTGAGGCCCAGGAGAGGCGTGATCAGCCAGAAGTAGACGAAGTAGTAGAGGGCCGCGATCCGCGACAGCCACACGAAGCTGTTGAGGTTCGCGTCCAGGAACTGCGGACCCGAAAGCGCCGGGATGACCGCATCATCAGGTGAACGCGCGCCGCAGAAGCCCAGCACGATGCAGGTGATGAAGAAGATCGCGTAGTAGATCCGCGCCGTCGGGCGGTAGCGCATGGAGCGCACCTTCGACGTGTCGAGCCAGGGCAGCACGAACAGGGTGCCGATGGCGCCGAACATCAGGAGCACGCCCATCAGCTTGTTCGGGACGGCCCGCAGGATCGCGTAGAACGGCAGCAGGTACCACTCCGGAACGATGTGCTGCGGGGTCACCAGCGGGTTGGCGGGCACGTAGTTGACCGCGTCACCCAGCGCGTCGGGCATGTAGAAGACGAAGACCGCGTACATGATCAGGAAGACCGAAATCGCGAACCCGTCCTTCACCGTGTAGTACGGGTGGAAGGGGACGGTGTCCTCCTTGGACTTCACGTTCACGCCGGTCGGGTTGTTGTTGCCCGGCACGTGCAGCGCCCAGATGTGCAGCGCGACGACGCCGGCGATCACGAACGGCAGCAGGTAGTGCAGCGAGAAGAAGCGGTTCAGCGTCGGATTGTCGACCGCGAACCCGCCCCACAGCAAGGTGGTGATAGAAGGCCCGACAACCGGCAGCGCGCCGATCAGGTTGGTGATCACCACGGCCCCGTGGAAGCTCATCTGACCCCAGGGCAGCACGTAGCCGAAGAAGGCGGTGCCCATCATCAGGAGGTAGATGATGCAGCCCAGGATCCACAGCACTTCGCGCGGCGCCTTGTAGGAGCCGTAGTAGAGGTTGCGGAAGATGTGGATGTAGACCGCCAGGAAGAACATCGACGCGCCGTTGGCGTGCAGATTGCGGATCAGCCAACCATAGTTGACGTCGCGCATGATCCGCTGGACCGAATTGAAGGCGTAGTCGACGTGCGGGACGTAGTGCATCGCCAGGATGATCCCGGTGACGATCTGCATGCCCAGCATCAGCGAAAGGACGCCGCCGAAGGTCCACCAATAGTTGAGGTTCTTCGGCGTGGGGAAGGTCAGGATGGTGTCGTTGGCCATCCGGATGATTGGCAGGCGCAGGTCCAGCCAGCGTTCAAAGCCGGTCTTCGGCTCGTAGGTTGAATGTCCGCTCATCTGCTCAGCCGACCTTGATCTTGGAATCCGACAGGAAGGCGTACTCCGGAACCACCAGGTTCAGCGGCGCGGGGCCTCTCCGGATACGGCCGGAGGTGTCGTAAACAGAGCCGTGGCAGGGGCAGAACCAGCCGCCGTAATCACCGCCACCAAACGTCGGCACGCAGCCCAGGTGGGTGCAGGTGCCGATCAGCACGAGGTACTGCGCCTTGCCGGGCTTGTGACGGCTTTCGTCCGTCGCCGGATCACGCAGGTCGGCGTGGTCGTCCTTGATCGCCGCCTCGATTTCCTTGGGCGTGCGGTAGCGGACGAACAGCGGCTTG
>DASXKT010000292.1:0-12592 GCA_036496685.1 Phenylobacterium sp. | reverse complement strand
AAAAAGCTTAAGGTGACGTGGCGTAGGTGTTGGCGCCACACGTCAGCCTATAGAACAAGTCTCTCTCGCCTATTTTCGGGGATACGGAATGTCGAAGACGCTTCGCGGACGCCTGCTCGCCGCGGCCTTTAGTGCAGGTGTTGCGGCGGCCTTTGCGGCGCCGGCGAGCGGCGAGACTCTCGCCGACGCGCTGGCGCTCGCCTACGATACCAACCCCAGCCTCCAGGCGCAGCGCGCCACCCAAAGGGCGCTGGACGAGAACTACGTCCAGGCCCGCTCCGGCTGGCGCCCGCAGCTCAACCTCCAGGGCTCGGCCAGCTATCTGCAGACCCGCACGCCGAAGGCCGCCCGCGGTTCGTTGATCGACACCAACGGCGACGGCATTCCCGATACCCAGGCCCCGATCTTTGGCTCCGGCACGCAGGAGAGCAATTCCGGCAGCGTGGGGCTGAGCCTGTCCCAGCCGATCTGGACGGGCGGACGCACCGCCGCGGCGGTCTCCGCCGCCGAAGGCGACATCCTGTCCGGTCGCGAAAACCTTCGTCGCGTGGAAGCTCAGATCCTGCTGACGGTCATCCAGGCCTATGTGGACGTTCGCCGCGATCAGGAAGGCGTCCGCATCCGTCAGGAAAACGTCTCGGTCCTGCAGAAGCAGCTCGAGGAATCCAAGGCGCGATTCGACGTCGGGGAGATCACCCGCACCGACGTCGCCCAGTCCCAGTCGCGCCTCGCCGGCGCCCAGGCGCTGCTGCAGAGCGCCATCGCCCAGCTGGGCGTCAGCCGCGCCAACTACGCCGCGGTCGTGGGTCAGAACCCCGGCCAGCTCTCCCCTGAGCCGTCGCTGGCGTACCTGCTGCCGACCAACGCTGACGACGCGTTCGGGATCGCCGAGAAGTACAGCCCCGTGCTTCGCGCTCAGCAGTACGCCGAGCAGGCGAGCCGGGCACGCGTCGAGGCCTCCCGGGCCGAGCGGATGCCCAGCGTTTCCCTGCGCGCCTTCTACGGCTTCGCCGGGGGCGTTGAACCCTTCGACAGCGGCAAGTGGTCGACGAACATCCAGGGCCAGGCTGTGGTCACGGTGCCAATCTTCACCGGCGGCCTGACGTCCTCGCGCATCCGCCAGTCGGTGGAGCGCAACAACACCGACCGAATCAATATCGAGACCCAGCGCCGCGCGGTGCTGCAACTCGTCACCCAGGCCTGGAATCAGCTGGTCGCCGCGCGCGCCAACATCAGCTCGACCGACGAGGCCGTGCGCGCTGCCCAGATCGCCGCAGAAGGCACCAATCAGGAGCAGAAGGTGGGTCTACGCACTACGCTCGACGTCCTGAACGCCGAGCAGGAGCTGCGTAACGACGAACTGAGCGCGGTAGCCGCCAAGCACGACGAATACCTGGCGGCGGCCACCGTCCTGTCGGCCATGGGGCGGCTGGAAGGGAAGAACCTGATCCCCGCGACCACCCAATACGATCCCTCAACAAACTACCGTAAGCTACGGTTCAGCTTGGGCTATGTGCCGTGGGAGGAGCCGATCGCGGTGGTCGACCGCGCGCTGGCCGTGCCGGCCATTCCGCAAGTTGCCGAAAGGCCAGGCGAAGCTGCGATCCAACCCGGCCTTCAGCCGCCCCCGGCGGCCGCGCCGGCTCCTCCGCCTGCGACTAAGAAGTAGCGGGTTGAAGCAGGCCTCCCCTTCGGCTGAAAATGGTCTAGGCTAAGCTATAGATTCATCCTCACGCCTGGCGGCCGGCCCATGTCTGAACAGACTTCCCAAGAACCGACCATGGAGGAAATTCTCGCCTCCATTCGACGCATCATCTCTGAAGATGACGCGCCCGAGGAAGCGGAGGCCGCGCCCGCGCCGGCCGACAAGCCCATCGCCCTGAAAGCCGACCCCGAGCCGGCGAATGAACCGGCGCCGCATGTCGCGCGCGCCGAGCCCGAACCCGAGGTCGAAGAGGAGGCGCTGGAGTTGACGGACAAGGTGGAAACCCACGGTGATCTTGACGTCGTATCGCCCGCCGCGGCGCCACATGGCTTCGAGCCGGAGCCGTTGCACAGCCTGGTGAGCGAACGCGCCGCCAGCGCCGCCGCCTCGTCCTTTGGCCAGCTCTCGGCGGCGATCGGCATGCCCAAGACCGACCGCACGCTCGAAGACGTCGTGCGCGAAATGCTTCGGCCGATGTTGCAGGAGTGGCTGGACGAGAACCTGCCGGCCATCGTGCAGCAGACTGTCGAGGCTGAGGTCGAACGCATCGCCCGCGGCCGGGCGCGCTAGATCCCGGATTCCGCTGATCCCGGCGAGAGCCGGGAGCCAGTCTGAGCCAAAGGATCGTCGCCGACGGGCGCGCCGCGCGCAGACGCCGCTCGGGTCCCGGCTTTCGCCCGGGTAAGCGGATGTGTATGCACCGCACGATGCTTGAAAAGACCTTCGATCCGAAATCCGTCGAACCGCGCCTCTACGCCGCCTGGGAGGCCTCGGGCGGATTCGCGCCGACCGACGATCCGGCCGCCGAGCCGTTCTCGATCGTCATCCCGCCGCCGAACGTCACCGGCTCGCTGCACATCGGCCATGCGCTGAACAACACCCTGCAGGACGTGCTGATCCGCTTCGAACGGATGAGGGGTAAGGCCGCGCTCTGGCTGCCGGGCACCGACCACGCGGGCATCGCCACCCAGATGGTGGTCGAGCGCCAGTTGGCCGAGGCGGGGAATCAAGGCCGCCGTGACCTTGGCCGCGACGCTTTCGTCGAGAAGATCTGGGAATGGAAGGCCAAGTCCGGCGGGACCATCGTCAACCAGCTGAAGCGGCTGGGCGCCTCCTGCGACTGGAGCCGTGAGCGGTTCACCCTGGACGAAGGTCTGTCGGCCGCCGTCCGCAAGGTCTTCGTGACGCTCTACAAAGAAAAGCTGATCTACCGCGACAAGCGGCTGGTGAACTGGGATCCGCATTTCCAGACCGCGATCTCCGACCTCGAGGTCGAGCAGCGCGAGGTCGACGGGCACTTCTGGCACTTCGCCTATCCGATGGAAGACGGCTCCGGTGAGATCGTCGTCGCGACCACCCGTCCCGAGACCATGCTGGGCGACACCGCCGTCGCGGTCCACCCCAGCGACGAGCGCTACAAGGGGATGATCGGCAAGGCCGTGCGCCTGCCGATCGCGGGCCGGCCCATCCCGATCATCGCTGACGAATATCCCGATCCGGAAAAGGGATCCGGCGCGGTGAAGATCACGCCGGCGCACGACTTCAACGACTTCATGGTCGGCAAGCGCCACAACCTGCCGATGATCAACATCTTCGACGACTTCGCGCGGCTGAACGACAATGTCCCGCCGGAGTATCGTGGCCTCGACCGCTTCGCGGCGCGCAAGAAGGTGGTCGAGGAGTTCGAGGCGCTGGGCCTGCTCCGGGAGGTCGAGAAGACCCGCCACACCGTCCCGCACGGCGACCGCTCGGGCGTTGTCGTCGAGCCCTACCTTACCGACCAGTGGTACGTGAACGCCGAGGAGCTGGCCAAGCCGGCGATCAAGGCGATCGAGCAGGGCGACACCGTCTTCGTCCCCAAGGCCTGGGAGAAGACCTACTTCGAGTGGATGCGGAACATCCAGCCCTGGTGCATCTCGCGCCAGCTCTGGTGGGGACACCGCATCCCGGCCTGGTTCGGACCCGGTGGGAAGATCTTCGTCGCCGAGACCGAGGAGGAGGCCAAGCGCCAGGCCTATGAGCACTACGGCCGCGAAGAGCCGCTGCGCCAGGACGAGGACGTGCTCGACACCTGGTTCTCTTCCGCGCTCTGGCCATTCTCAACGCTCGGCTGGCCGGAGAAGACCCCGGACCTGGCGCGCTTTTACCCGACGCACACCCTGATCACCGGCTTCGACATCATCTTCTTCTGGGTCGCCCGGATGATGATGCAGGGCCTGCATTTCATGGATGAGGTCCCCTTCAAGCGCATCTTCATCAACGCCCTCGTCCGCGACGCCGAGGGTAAGAAGATGTCGAAGTCCAAGGGGAACGTCATGGACCCCCTGGAACTGGTCGACGACTATGGCGCGGACGCGCTGCGTTTCACGCTCACCGCCATGTCGGGGCAGGCGAGGGACATCAAGCTCTCCCGTGAACGGATCGAGGGCTACCGCAACTTCGGCACCAAGCTGTGGAACGCGACGCGCTTCACCCAGGTGAACGGCGCCGCAAGGGCCGAGGGCTTCGACCCGGCGAAAGTGAAGCTGCCGCTCAACCGCTGGATCGTGGGCGAGACTACGCGGACCGCCAAGGCGGTGACCGCCGCGCTCGACACCTGTGGCTTCGACGCCGCCGCCGACGCCCTCTATCGCTTCGTCTGGCGCCAGTACTGCGACTGGTACGTCGAGCTCTCCAAGCCGGTGCTCGGCAAGCCGGACGAACCATCGGCCGACGAGGCGGCGCGCGACGAGACCCGCGCCACAGCCGCCTGGGTGCTGGACGTGATCCTCAAGCTGTTGCACCCGGTCATGCCGTTCCTCACCGAGGAGCTCTGGGACCAGACCGCCAGCCTCGGCGCGCCGCGCGATCACAAGGGTTTCCTGATGATCGCGCCCTGGCCCGACCTGCCGGACAGCTTGATCGACCCTGCGGCCGACGCCGTCATCGGCCTGATCGTCGAGACCATCGCCGAGGGCCGCTCGGTTCGCGCTGAGCTGAACGTGCCCAATTCCGCCCGTCCGTCCCTGCTGGTGGTCGACGCCAACGAGGCCCAGCGTAAGGTCCTGCAGGACGCCGCCCCCCTCATCCGTCAGATGCTGCGGGTCGCTGAGGTTGAGGTGGTCGAGGCGCCGCCACCCGGCGCGATCCCCTACGTCGTCGATGGCGCGACCCTGGCCCTGCCCGTCGCCGAGTTCATCGACGTCGCCGCTGAACGTGCGCGCCTGGGCAAGGAAGTGGGCTCGCTCGCGGCCGACATCGAGCGCACCGCCAAGAAGCTCGCCAACGCCGACTTCGTCGCCCGTGCGCCGCAGGAGGTGGTCGAGGAGAACCGCGAACGCCTCACCGAAGCCGAGGCCGCCAAGACCAAGCTGGAAGCGGCGCTGGCGAGGCTGGGCGCGGTCGTCTAGCGTCCTTCCAGGCGGCCAGGCCGCTCAAGAGGACAGGGGCGGGGCGATGGGCGGGTGGTCTCTAACGCGGCTCTGGCGAGCGGTGGCCGGCGCAGCCGTCATGGTGGCCCTGACGGCTCTGATCCCGGCCTTGCCGGCCGCTGCGCAGACAGCGCCGGTCGCCTCCGGCGTCCAAACGCTCTTCCTGCTCTCCGACGCCAAGTCGCGGTCGATCGGGCCGGAGAACCTGACCGGCGAGCCGGGCATGGGCGCGCGTACGGAGCTGAAGGACGGCAGCGCCAAGTACGCCGCCAAGGACCTGGGCCGTGGCTGGAAGGTCAATCCCTACATCGTGATCCCAGCGGGCAAGACCTTCACCCTGGGCGACGCCAAGGGGCCAGGCGTGATCAACCACATCTGGATGACGCTTGGCGGGGCGGCCGACTACCGCTCGGCGATCCTGCGGATCTACTGGGACGGCGAAGCGACGCCCTCGGTTGAGACGCCGGCCGGCGACTTCTTCGCCGCGGGCTGGGGCCGCGGCTTCGAGCCGGTAATCAACTCGGCGGTGGTGGCGGTCAATCCGGGAAGCGCCTTCAACAGCTTCTGGCAGATGCCGTTCCGCAAGCAGGCGCGCCTGACGTTGGAGAACCGCAGCACGAAGTCGCTGACCATCTACTACCAGATCGCGCTCACCCAGGCGGCTGTGCCGGCCAACGCCGGCTATTTCCATGCCCAGTTCCGGATGGGCAAAGCCGACCCGACAGTCGGCGCCTACACCCTGCTCGACGGGGTCAAGGGCAAGGGCCAGTACGTCGGCACCTACCTGCGCCACCGCGCGCTCAGCCCCGGCTGGTGGGGCGAGGGCGAGGTGAAGTTCTACATGGACGGCGACAAGGACTTCCCGACCATCTCCGGCACGGGCGAGGAGGACTACTTCCTCGGCTCCTATTCCTACTTCAAGCACGATCCCAAGGGGCCCTACGTCGAGACCTCCTATTCCTCGACCTATGCCGGCTTCCTGGCGACCCAGCCGCGCAACATCGATCCGGACTACTTCAAGCCGGACGGCGATCGCCGCTATGGGGAATACCGCTGGCACATCGTCGACCCGATCCGGTTCCAGCGCGACCTGAAGGTGACGATCCAGAACCTCGGCTGGAAGGGCGCGAGCCTCACCCGGATCATCGGCGATGGGACCTATCTGCCGCTGCATGACGAGCTGTCTTCCGTCGCCTACTGGTACCAGGCCGAGCCCCACGCGCCGTTCCCGACACTGCCCACCGACGCGGCGATGACCGAAACGACGAAGCCTGCCGCGCCATGACGGCGCGCGCCACCTAGACCCGGAGCTGACCGTGCGCCCGCCTGTCCGCGGACTCTCACTCGACCCCCAGACTCGCTGCGCCCACTGGCGCAGCGAGCTCGACATCATCGCCATCAAGATGCGGTGCTGCGGGACCTACTACGCCTGTCGGGAATGCCACGACGAGCTGGCGGGCCATGATGCGGCCGTGTGGCCGGCGGAAGAGTTCGACCAACTCGCCATCCTCTGCGGGGCCTGCGGAGCCGAGCTCAGCGTCGCGACCTACCTGGGCTGCGAGAGCCAGTGCCCCCACTGCCGGGCATCGTTCAACCCGGGATGCCACAAGCATCGGCAGTTCTATTTCGCCACCGAGTAGGAGCAGGTGCGGCTCGCGGCCGCTCCAACATATCTTCGGTTTCATTTGAAACCTGCGCCATCCTGGCCAATGTGGCGCGCATCGGTCAGGGGACTAAGCGCATGCGTAAGATGGTGACGGCGGCGGTGGCCGCGATGGTGCTGTCGTTTGGGATTTCGGCTGTCGCGCCGGCGTGGGCTGACGACGAACCGGCCAAGGCTGACGCCGCCAAGGACAAGTCGTCAGCCGACAAGGACAAGGACAAGGACAAGATCGAGCTTCCGCCGTTCCCCGCCGACGCGTCCGTCAAGCAGGTCACCCATGTCGCCGGCAAGACCCTGAACTACACGGCCACCGTCGGCTCGCTGCCGGTCCGCGACGAGAAGGGCAAGAAGATCGCCGAGGTGGTGTTCACCGCCTACATCCTCGACGGCCCCAAGAACCCCGACAGGCCGGTGACCTTCGCCTTCAACGGCGGGCCGGGCGCGGCCTCGGTCTACCTGAACCTCGGTGCGATCGGTCCCAAGCGCGTGCAGTTCGGAGCCCAGGGTGACAGCCCCTCGGACCCGGCCAAGCTGGTGGACAACCCCGGCACCTGGCTCGACGCCACCGACCTGGTGTTCATCGATCCGGTCGGCACCGGCTTCTCGCGCTCGCTGGTCGACAAGGACGAGACCAAAAAGCGCTTCTACTCGATCAAGCCGGACATCGAATACCTGTCGCGGACCGTCTACGATTGGCTCTTGAAGAACGGCCGGATGGCCTCCCCGAAGTACATCACCGGCGAGAGCTACGGCGGCTACCGCGTGCCGCGCATCACTTACGTCCTGCAGACCCAGCTCGGCGTCGGGATCAGCGGCATGGTCATGGTCTCGCCCTACCTCGAGCCGCCGATGGACCAGGCGCCGGACTTCTCGCCCATGCCTTGGGTCACGACGCTGCCGTCGATGGCCGCGGCCAACTACGAGCGCCAGGGCAAAACCCTATCGCCGGCGCAGATGAGGGAAGTGGAGGACTACGCCCGCGGTGAGTTCGTCACCGACCTGATGCGGGGCCGCCGTGACGCTGATTCCGTGAACAGGCTGGTGAGCAAGGTCACCGGATACACCGGGCTCAACGAGGAGTTCGTCAAGCGCTCTGGCGGTCGCATCGACACCCGCGCCTTCCTGCGCGAGCTCTATCGGGGGCAGGGCAGGATCGCCAGCGTGTACGACAGCAACGTCACCCAGGAGGATCCCTTCCCCTGGGCGCCGGACGGCCGCCGCGGGGACCCGATCCTCGATGCGATCATCGCGCCAACCACCAGCGCCATGGTCGACTTCGACACCCGCGTCGTCGGCTGGAAAGCCGAGGGCCGGTTCAACGCGCTGAGCTACGACGTCGGCGAGAACTGGGAGAAGGGTGTGGAGCTCACCGAAGCCACGACGGACCTGCGCCAGGCGATCGCGGCCGACCCGAAGATGAAGGTCCTGATCGTCCACGGCTACGACGACCTGTCCTGCCCCTACTTCGTCTCGCGGCTGGTCATCGACCAGATGCCGATCAGCGGCGACCCCGGCCGGGTTAAGCTCGCGATCTACCCGGGCGGCCACATGTTCTACAGCCGCCCCGGGAGCCAGGCGTCGTTCCGTACCGACGTCATGGCGGTTTTCGGGGCTCACTGACCTAGCATCCGCTGCTGGGTTATGGTTGTTCACCTACGACGCCGCGCGGGCAGAAGACCCGTGCGAACATAGGAGAGTACGCATGTCAGAGGCCGTTTTGCCCGCTGGCTGGCCGGCCATGTCGATTGCGCAGGCGCACGCGATGCTGACGCAGTCCGGCTCGCCGCTTGAGATCGAAGAAGTCGATATCCGGGGCATACGGACCAAAGTCTGGAAGAACCTGCCGCCGAGCCTGCGTGCGGTGGTGGAAGCGGGCCGCGCCCACGGCGAGCGGATCTTCCTGGTCTACGAGGACGAGCGCGTAAACTTCGAGGCCTTCTACCGGGCTGTCGCGGCGCTCGCCGCGGAGCTGGCCGCCCAGGGCGTCGTCAAGGGCGATCGCGTGGCTGTGATCATGCGCAACCTGCCGGAGTGGGTGACCGCCTTCTACGCCGCCGCCTCGCTGGGCGCGGTGGTGACGCCGCTGAACGCCTGGTGGACAGGCCCGGAGCTGGAATACGGCCTGACCGATTCCGGGACCAAGATCGCGCTGATGGACGCCGAGCGCTACGAGCGCATGGTCGAGCATCTGCCGAATTGCCCGGATCTGGCGCGGGTCTACGTCAGCCGGGCGCGCGAGGAGATCGCCCATCCCCTGGTGACCAAGCTCGAGGATGTCATCGGCGCGCCGGAGACCTGGAAGGACCTGCCCGCGAGGGATCCGCCGCCCGCGCAAATCGGCCCGGAAGACGACGCCACGATCTTCTATACCTCCGGCACGACCGGCAAACCCAAGGGCGCGCTTGCCACCCAGCGCAGCGTGAACACCAACATCCTCACGGCGGCGGCGGCCGGGGCGCGGTCCTTCCTGCGCAAGGGCGAGGCGCCGCCCACGCCGGATCCGGACGGGCCGCAGCGCTCGTCGCTGATCTCGGTGCCTTTCTTCCACGTCACCGGATGCATGGCCGTCCTCAACCCCAGCCTGTTCGGCGGGGCCAAGCTGGTGATGATGCACAAGTGGGACGTCATCCGCGCCTTCGAGCTGATAGAGCGTGAGAAGATCCAATCGGCCGGCGGCGTGCCGACCATCGCCTGGCAGCTGATCGAACATCCGGCGCGGGCCAACTACGACCTCTCGTCGCTGGAGTCCGTGGCCTATGGCGGTGCGCCCTCGGCGCCTGAGCTGGTGCGTCGGCTGCGCGAGGCCTTCCCCAAGTCGCAGTCCGGCCAGGGTTGGGGCATGACCGAGACCTGCGCGACGGTCACCTCCAACGGCGCCGAGGACTACGCGAACCGGCCCGACAGCTGCGGCGTGGCCGCGGCGGTGGCGGAACTGCAGATCCGCGACCCGGCGGACGGCAAGACCGTGCTCCCGGCGGGCCAGGTCGGCGAGCTATGGTCCTTCGGCCCGATGAACGTGAAGGGCTACTGGAACAAGCCGGAGGCCTCGGCCGAGACCTTCGTCGACGGCTGGGTGCGCACCGGGGACCTGGCGAAGCTCGACGAAGAGGGCTTCTGCTACATCATCGACCGGGCCAAGGACATGCTGATCCGCGGAGGCGAGAACATCTACTGCGTGGAGGTCGAGAACGCCCTCTACGACCATATCGCGGTGATGGACGCGGCGGTCGTTGGCATCCCGCACCGGACGCTCGGCGAGGAGCCCGGCGCGGTCGTGACCCTGAAGCCGGGGATGCACGCCACCGAGGACGAACTTCGCGCCCACGTGGCCGAGCGCCTGGCGGCCTTCAAGGTGCCGGTGAAGATCAAGTTCTGGCACGAGGTGCTGCCGCGCAACCCGAACGGCAAGATCTTGAAGAGCGAACTGAAAAAGCTCTTCGAAGATCAGCAGGCGCCGGCCTGAAGTCCCGCGCCGACCTCCTCCTGGTCGCGCGCGGTCTCGTCGAAAGCCGCGCTAAGGCCCGCGCCGCCATCGAAGCCGGTGGCGTGTTGGCCGATGGGCGGCCGGTGCTGAAAGCCGCTGAACTGCTCTCTGAGGACGCGATCCTCGACGTCACGCCGGCCCATCCATGGGTGGGGCGCGGCGCGCTCAAGCTGGAACATGCCTTGGCCACCTGGCCGATCGTGGTCGAGGGCCGCCTGGCGCTGGATGTCGGCGCCTCGACGGGCGGCTTCACGGAGGTCGCCCTGGCGGCCGGCGCGCGGCGGGTCTACGCGGTGGACGTCGGGCGTGGCCAACTGCATCCGAGTCTCGTCGATGATCCGCGCGTGGTGAGCCTGGAAGCGTTCGACGTGCGCGACCTGACCGAGGCCGTGGTGCCGGAAGCCCCACAACTGGTCGTCTGCGACGTGAGCTTCATCGGCCTCGCCAAGGCGCTGCCGGCGGCGCTCGAGCTGGCCGCCGAGGGCGCGGATCTGGTCGCCCTGGTCAAGCCGCAGTTCGAGGTGGGGCCCGAACGCGTCGGGAAGGGCGGCCAGGTGAAGGACGCCGCCGCCCGGGCCGAGGCGCTGGAGGGCGTGAAGGCCTTCCTGGAAGCCGCAGGCTGGGCGATCCGGGCGACGACCGACAGCCCGATCGAAGGCGGCGAGGGCGCGCGCGAATACCTGGTCTGGGCGCAAAAGAACGGCCGCCCGCGCTAGGCGGGCGGCCGTGGACTTGGCGGACTGGCCCTAGTCGACGATGTGATAGCGGCCGCGGTGGTCGGGGCAGACGCGGACGAAGCGGCGATCGACGCGGCCGTCCGGCAGATAGACCGGGCTTTCGGCCAGGGTGCAGCCATCGGGCTCGACGCGATCTTCGATCACCCGGAAGCGCATGCCGTGGCGGCCGTACACCCAGACCGCATCGCGTTCCGCATAGGCGGGCGGCGGTGGCGCGTAGTAGGCGCGGGGCGCCGGTTCATAGGCGACGGGCGGCGGCGGCGGGGGAGGCGGGGCCTCCCGATAGACCGGCGGCGGTGGCGGGACGTTGTCGCAGGCCGCCGAGGAGTGGCCGATGGCCGCGCCGGCCAGGGCGCCGATCACGCCGCCCAGCAGCGAGCCGTCGGTGCGGTGGCCGTTCGCGGCGACCTGCGAGCCGATCACCGCGCCGCCCGCACCGCCCACGATGGCGCCGGTGACGCCACGGTTGTTGGCGTCGCGATGGCAGGGGTCGTAGCCCGGGCCGCCGTAGGTCTGCGCCGAGGCCGAGGCCGCAATCCCGAGCGCCAGGAGGCCGGCCGCGGCGGCCAGGCCGCCCTTGGCGAAGGTCGAAGACATGTTCATTGGGATCCCCTCACTCAATATCCTTGAGCCGCCGTTCGGTGGCTTGTGAGGATGTTTATTGTGCGGCCAAGCTGAACAAAGTTTGAGTTGGGCGTTCATCTTCGTTCATTTTGCTTACCGCGCGGGCTAGGACAGCCCTTCCCATGAAATCCAGCGCGCGACGTCATCGAACCCAGGGTCGCCCGAGCCGCCCGACGCGTCCGGAAGGACCGCCGGTCGAGCTTCAAATCGATTCGATGGGCGGCGAGGGGGACGGCGTGGCCGCCGGGCCGGCCTTCGTCCCCTTCACCCTGCCGGGCGAGCGCGTGCGCGCCACAGGATCGGGCGAGCGGCGCGAGTTGCTCGAAATCCTCGAACCGAGCCTTGAGCGGATCGAAGCGCCCTGCCCACATTTCGGGACATGCGGCGGCTGCGCCCTGCAGCACTGGACGCACGAGCCCTACCTGGCGTGGAAGGTCGAGCGGCTCGCAGGGACCTTGGCGCGCCAGCAGATCGAAACCGAGATCCTCGCGCCGTTCGCGGCGG
This sequence comes from Phenylobacterium sp., assembly GCA_036496685.1. Taxonomy (GTDB): domain Bacteria; phylum Pseudomonadota; class Alphaproteobacteria; order Caulobacterales; family Caulobacteraceae; genus Phenylobacterium. The sequence goes on along the minus strand of DASXKT010000292.1, from coordinate 465 downwards.
CTCCGGAGACGCGGCGGCGCGTAGCGCTGCACGCGCGGCGCGGAAGTCGCGAGGCGGCCCGGCTCGGCTACAAGACGCGCAAGTCCTGGGACCTGGTGGACATCGTCGTGTGCCCGATCTCCGACCCGGCGATCCAGGCGGCGATCCCGGCCTTGAAACGGTTGGCGGCGCCGCTTTTCGAGCACCCAAAATCGGCGCCCACCCTGCACGTGACGCTGACGGCGAGCGGTCTCGACGTCGACATTTCCGGCGTGGAGCGGAAGTCGGGCGGCCTGTCGGCGGACGCCCGCGTCCAGCTGGCCGAGCGGGCCGCCGAGGCGGACTTCGCGCGCGTCACCCTCGACGGCGAGGTCGCCTACCTGGCGCGCTTGCCGCAGCTGCGCCTGGGCCCGGCCATGGTCGCCGTGCCGCCCGGCGCCTTCCTGCAGGCTACGCCGCAGGCCGAGGCCGCCATGGCCGCCTTCG